>NZ_JBJZOM010000002.1:0-310204 GCF_047200695.1 Streptomyces callyspongiae | reverse complement strand
GGGGGGCCCCACGGCCTTTTCTTTTGTCTTTACCGAGAGTTCACGCCGTGCCACGACCATGCGGGGCATGGTGGTCAAGGGGACGACGGCGTGGACCGGGACGAGGATCGAGACGGGCGACGAGGTGGTGGTTCCCGCGTTTGGAGGTCTGGAGGCTGCCGAACAGGTGCGATCGAGCGGTGCTGTTGCCGTGCCGGTGGACATCGATCCCCGAACCTTCTGTATCGACCCCGCAGCCGTTGCGCGGGCACTCACCCCCCGCACGGTTGCCGTGGTCGCGCTCGACCTCTTCGGACATCCCGTGGACGTCGAACCGCTTCGCGCCCTGACGCGCCGCCACAACCTCTCCCTCGTCCGCAGCGACGCCTCCGGCGGGACGTCGGAGGGCGGCCTCGATCTCGACGCGGCAGCCCGGCGTCGCAACGCGGCCTACCTGGACTCCCGTCTCACCGGCGTCGTGACGCCCGCGGTCGCCCCCGGTGCACGCCACACGTACGACTCCTACGTGGTGCGGGTCCCCGGGAACGGCCGGCCGGACCGTGATGCCTTCCAGCGCGCGCTCCGTTCGCGCGGTGTCGCCTGCCGCATTCCGGTGAGGACGCCGGTGCACCGGGCGGCAGGATTCCTGTCCGACGTGCGCCTTGCCGAAGCCGAACGGGCCGCCGAGGAGTGCCTCGCGCTGCCCGTCGACCCGTCGATGACGCGACGTCGGCTTCAGCGCGTGGTCTCGGCCTGCAACGCGCTCGGCGGCCTCCTGCTGGATCCCGCCTGCTGACCACGCAGCGCTCGCGCGCTGCGCGTCCGGGCACACCGGCAGCCCCTTCCCGGGGTACAGAGCACTCCGCCCCATCAGGTAGTATCGACGACGTCGACGCGCCCCAATAGCTCAGTCGGCAGAGCGTCTCCATGGTAAGGAGAAGGTCAACGGTTCGATTCCGTTTTGGGGCTCCACGGCAAGGGCCTCCACCCGACGGTGGAGGCCCTTCTGTTTGTCGGGGACCGGTACCCCGCACGGTCACTGAGGCACACGCATGGACAGGATCGCCATGTCGTCGGACAACGGTGAACTCGCGAAATTCTCGACGGTGCGCATGATGCGCGCGGCGACAGCACCCGCTGTCAGCCCGGTGCAGGCCGACAGCGCGTCCGCCAGCCCGTCGTCACCGAGCATGCGGGTCCCTTCCCGACGCTCCGTCACCCCGTCCGTCACGCACAGCATGACGTCGCCCGGCTCCAGCACCACCTGCTGCTCGTAGAGTTCGAGGTCGTCCATGACCCCCAGCAGCGGCTGCGGCTCGGCCGCGGCCTCCACCGTCCCGTCCGGGCGCAGCCGAAGCGGGAGCGGGTGCCCGGCGCACACCATCTTCATCTCCGCCCCGCCTCCCGGACGGGGCCGCAGCTCGCCGTAGAGAAGTGTGAGGAAACGGCTGCGCGAGCCCTCGTCGAGGATCGCGGCGTTCAACCGTTCCAGCACCGCTGAACCGCCGAGCCCCTCGCGGGCCAGGAGCCGCAGCGCGTGCCGGGCCAGCCCGGTGACGGCAGCCGCCTCCGGACCCGTGCCGCACACGTCCCCGATGGCGAAGCCGTAGGCCCCTTCCCGGATTTCGAAGAGGTCGTAGAAGTCGCCGCCGACCTCGTTCCCCTCGCCGGCGGCGCGGTAGATGACCTCCACCTCCACTCCGGGCACCAGGGGAAGTTCCGGCGGCAGCAGACTGCGCTGCAGGGACTGGCTGATGGCGGTGCGCTCCGAGTAGAGCCGTGCGTTGTCCAGGGCGAGGGCCGCCCGCCGGGACAGATCCTCCGCCAGTTCGATGATCTCCTGGCGGAAACGCTCGTCCGTGGGGTTGCCCAGGATGAGCATGCCGATGACGCGGTTGCGCGCCACCAGCGGAAGCACCACGGTCTCCCCGCCGACGGCAGCGGCCGTCGCCAGCCCGGAGCCTGCCGTCGAAGCCTCCCTCTCGCCGAGAGTGGCGCTGCGCAGCGACGTCCGCAGCGCCGTGGAGTGCGCGGTGTCGGCAGGCGCGGTCCACACCCGGGCGCCCGGCGCGGGGACCGGATCCGGCGGGTCGATCTTCGCCAGCAGCGCCTTCAGGCCGTCGATGCGCTCCTCGTCCTCGTGCAGCACGTACGACAGGGCCGGTTCCGACCCGGGATCGCCCACGGTGTACACCGCGCACCAGGACGCCAGCGTCGGTACGGTCATCTGCGCCATGAGCGCCAGTGTCTGATCGCGGTCCAGGGTGCCGGCCAGCAGGTCGGATGCCTCGACCAGGAAGGAGAGCGAGCCGCGGCGGAGCCGCTCCAGCTCCGTGAGCCGTGCCCGCTCCACGGCCAGTGCGATGCGGTCGGCGGCGAACTGGAGGCGCAGGGCCTCTTCGTTGGTGTAGCGGCCCGGTGACTCGGTGGCGACGCCGAGGGAGCCGGTGAGGCGGCCCTCCACCTTCAACGGCACGATCACCACGGAACGCATGCCGGTGCCCTCCAGCAGCGGCACGGCCCCCGGCACCATCGTCAGGTCCTCGTGCACGGACGGCATGCGCGCGGAACCGTAGCGGCCGCTTCCCGTCTCCACCGGTACGCGGGCGAAGCGCTGCCGGGCGGAGGGCAGGCCCGTGGAGGCGCGGACCTCGAGTTCCGTCTCGTCGTCGGTGGCGAGGAGCAGGTAGGCGGCGTCCCCGTCGAGCATGTCGCGGGCGCGTTCCACGGTCCGTTGGAGGAGGCCGTCGAGGTCGTCGGGTGCGGGGGAGCCGATGAACACCTCGAAAGGGTCCGCGGCCCGCGCATCGCGATGGTCCTGGTCGTCCGCGTCCGCGGCCTGTCCGCGCAGCGGCGACTGCAGCACCGCGCGCTCGTGCTCCCGGACCAGCAGGCAGACCGTGGACGGCTCCCCGTCACTGTTGCGGACGCGCAGGTGGGAGGCGTACACGGGGATCGTGCGGCCGTGGGCGTCGCGCATGCCGTAGGACCCCTCCCAGCGGGAGAGCTGCAGGGCTTCGGCGATGCCGGTGCCGGTCCCCGGGGTGTGGGGCCAGGCGGCCAGGTCCGTGAGGGGCTTCCCGACGACTTGTTCGGCGGCGTAGCCGAAGAGTTCCTGCGCGTCGTGGTTCCAGGTGCCCACCGTGCCGTCGCTCTCGACCTGCACCACGGCGACGTGCACCCGGGAGGGCGTCACGGGGAGTGCGGCGTCCGGCAGTGCGGGGCCCGCTGCGCGGGTGCCCACGGGGCGCTCGGGAAGTTCGAGCCGGAACCAGACGCGTTTGTCCGCCGCCGTGTAGTCGACGCCCCAGCGGGAGGCCAGGGCTGCGCAGAGCAGCAGGCCGCGGCCGCCCTCCCGGTCCGGATTCCCCGGTGGGAGTCCGGCATCGTGCAGCGGCAGCTCACGCTCCGGGTAGTGGTCCACCACCTCGATGCGTACCGTGCTCTCCTCGTGGAGGCAGATGACCTGCGCGGACGTGCCGGCGTGGACGACGGCGTTGGTGACGAGCTCGCTGGTGAGGACCACGGCGTCGTCGACGACGTCGGCCAGACCCCAGCCCTGCAGCGTGTCCCGCACGAATCCGCGTGCGACGGCGACGGATCGCCCGACCGGTTCGAAGGTGGCGGCCGCCCGTGCGGTGATCACTGTTCTCCCTGGAGCCGTCTGGTCGCTGCCCGTGCCCGCGGGTGTGCGCTGTGCACCGACCGCTGCCGTCCGCCCCCGTTCGGCGCTCTGCTCTGGCATTCCCCGGCGCCCCTCCGTTGCCTTCAGTCTGATGCCACCTGCCCCGACCGGGATCTGCGAGGCGTTGGACAGCCGGATGCCAGGTTACTTACGTTCGCAGGGTGCGCGGGTGCCGGTCGGGGTGTTTCCCCCTCACCGGCACGGAGGTCTGGTGGTGTGCCATGCTGCCGAACTGTTATCGCCTGGTTCCGGCAGGGTGAAACACTGGAGCGGTTCGGAGCACGAGCCCGCATCTGACGGTCGACCCTCGGGAGGGACACGGTGGAGTCTGGCGCAGTGGCGCGTGGCACCGGCACGCGCGCGAAGAGCGGACGATCCCGGAAGAACGGCACGCTCGAGGTGGACGCCGCTGCCGTCAACCGTCTGTTGACGGCGTTGACCGCCATGCGGGACGGGAACTTCCGCAAGCGGCTCACGGTGACCGGGGACGGCCCGATGGCGGAGATCGCCGCCGTGTTCAACGAGGTGGCCGACCGCAATCTGCATCTGACCAGTGAGCTGGCCCGGGTGCGTCGGGTCGTCGGGCGGGACGGCAAGCTGACGGAGCGGCTGGAGACCGGGGCCTGCGAAGGGGCCTGGTCCTCGGCGGTCGACGCGTCGAATGCCCTGGTGGAGGACCTGGTGCGGCCGGTTTCCGAGGTGGGCCGGGTGCTGACGGCCGTCTCGGAGGGCGACCTCGAACAGCGCATGGACCTGCGGGTCCAGGGTGTCGACGGGACGGCGCAGCCGTTGCGCGGCGAGTTCCTGAAGGTCGGGAAGACCGTCAACGGACTGGTGGACCAGCTGTCGGCGTTCACCGACGAGGTCACGCGGGTGGCGAGTGAGGTCGGCACCGAGGGGAAGCTCGGTGGCCAGGCGAAGGTGAGGGGCATGGCCGGGTCCTGGAAGGACCTGACCGACTCCGTCAACACCATGGCGTCCCGGCTCACGGCGCAGGTGCGTGACATCGCGCTGGTGACGACCGCTGTGGCGAAGGGCGATCTGTCGCGCAAGGTCACCGTGCACGTCGCGGGCGAGATGCTCGAACTGAAGAACACCGTGAACACCATGGTGGACCAGCTGTCGTCCTTCCAGTCGGAGGTGACGCGGGTTGCCCGGGAGGTCGGCACCGAGGGCGAGCTGGGCGGCCAGGCCCGGGTGCAGGGTGTCGCGGGCGTGTGGAAGGACCTCACGGACTCCGTCAACCTGATGGCGGGCAATCTGACCTCGCAGGTGCGGGAGATCGCCCAGGTCACCACTGCCGTCGCCAACGGTGACCTGTCCCAGAAGATCACCGTCAGTGCGCGGGGCGAGGTGGCCCAGCTCGCCGAGACGATCAACGCGATGACGGAGACCCTCCGTACGTTCGCGGACGAGGTGACGCGGGCTGCCAGCGAGGTCGGGACCGAGGGCGTGCTGGGCGGCCAGGCCCAGGTGCCCGGGGCGGCGGGCATCTGGAAGGACCTCACGGACTCCGTCAACAGCGCTTTCCGGAACCTGACGGCACAGGTGCGGGACATCGCGCAGGTGACGACGGCGGTGGCCAACGGTGACCTGTCGCAGAAGGTGACGGTGGACGTCTCCGGCGAGATGCAGGAGCTGAAGAACACCGTGAACACCATGGTGGACCAGCTCCGGTCCTTCGGCGACGAGGTCACACGGGTGGCGCGGGAGATCGGCGTCGAGGGCGAGCTGGGTGGCCAGGCCCGGGTGCCGGGGGCCGCCGGCACGTGGAAGGACCTCACGGACTCCGTCAACACCGCCTTCCGGAACCTCACGGGGCAGGTGCGCAACATCGCGCAGGTGACGACGGCGGTGGCCAACGGTGACCTGTCGCAGAAGGTGACGGTGGACGTCTCCGGCGAGATGCTTCAGCTGAAGAACACCGTGAACACCATGGTGGACCAGCTGTCGTCGTTCGCGGAGCAGGTCACCAGGATGGCGCGGGACGTCGGCACCGAGGGGCGGCTGGGCGGCCAGGCCCGGGTGGACGGCGTCTCCGGCACGTGGAAGGACCTCACGGACTCCGTCAACTTCATGGCGGGGAACCTGACCTCCCAGGTGCGTCAGATCGCTCAGGTCACCACTGCCGTGGCCCGCGGCGACCTCTCGCAGAAGATCGAGGTCGACGCGCGTGGCGAGATCCTGGAGCTGAAGAACACCATCAACACGATGGTCGACCAGCTCTCCGCCTTCGCCGACCAGGTGACGCGCGTCGCCCGCGAGGTGGGTACCGAGGGGCGGCTGGGCGGCCAGGCCCAGGTGCCCGGCGTCGCCGGAGTGTGGCGCGACCTCACGGACTCCGTGAACGGCATGGCGTCCAACCTCACCGGGCAGGTCCGGAACATCTCGCAGGTCGCCACCGCGGTGGCGCGCGGCGACCTCTCGCAGAAGATCGACGTCGACGCGCGCGGCGAGATCCTGGAACTGAAGACCACGATCAACACGATGGTGGATCAGTTGTCGTCGTTCGCGGAGCAGGTGACGCGGGTGGCGCGCGAGGTGGGTACCGAGGGCATCCTCGGAGGCCAGGCCGAGGTCAAGGGAGTCTCGGGCACCTGGAAGGACCTCACCCAGTCGGTGAACTTCATGGCGAACAACCTGACGTCCCAGGTCCGGAACATCGCGGAGGTCACCACCGCCGTCGCGCAGGGCGATCTGTCGAAGAAGATCACCGTCGACGCCAAGGGCGAGATTCTCGCGCTCGTGACGACCGTGAACACGATGGTGGATCAGTTGTCGTCGTTCGCGGAGCAGGTGACGCGGGTGGCGCGCGAGGTGGGTACCGAGGGCATCCTCGGAGGCCAGGCCCGGGTGCGGGACGTCTCCGGCATCTGGAAGGACCTCACCGACAACGTCAACCTGATGGCGAACAACCTTACCGGCCAGGTCCGGAACATTTCGCAGGTCGCCACAGCGGTCGCCAACGGCGACCTCACCAAGAAGGTCACCGTCGAGGCGAGCGGGGAGGTCGCCCAGCTCGCCGACACCGTGAACACCATGGTGACGACGCTCTCGTCGTTCGCCGACCAGGTGACGCGGGTGGCCCGCGAGGTCGGCACCGACGGCGTGCTCGGCGGGCAGGCACGGGTCGCCGGTGTGGCCGGCACCTGGAAGGACCTCACCGAGTCCGTGAACTCGATGGCGTCCAACCTCACCGGCCAGGTGCGCAACATCGCCATGGTCACGACCGCTATCGCCAAGGGCGACCTCACCAAGAAGATCGACATCGAGGCGAGCGGCGAGATCCTGGAACTGAAGACCACGATCAACACGATGGTGGATCAGTTGTCGTCGTTCGCGGAGCAGGTGACGCGGGTGGCGCGCGAGGTCGGCACCGAGGGCATCCTCGGAGGCCAGGCCCGCGTCCGCGACGTCGCGGGCACCTGGAAGGACCTCACCGAGTCCGTGAACGAGATGGCGGGCAACCTGACGCGTCAGGTCCGTGCCATCGCCGAGGTCGCCACCGCGGTGACGCGCGGCGACCACAACGTGCGCATCGATGTGGACGCCGCAGGCGAGATCCTGGAACTCCAGGGCTACATCAACACCATGATCACCAACCTGCGCGAGACCACCCTCGCCAACACCGACCAGGACTGGCTGAAGGGCAACCTCGCCCGGATCTCCGCGCTGATGCAGGGACGCCGCGACCTCAAGGACGTCGCCGGCCTCATCATGACGGAGCTGACCCCGGTGGTCTCCGCGCAGCACGGCGCGTTCTTCGTGGCCGTTCCCGGCGGGGACGCCGAGAACGGCATCGGTGCCGACCGGATCGGTGCCGGCGACATCGGCGCCGCGGAGGACGGTCACGCCCCCTACGAGCTGAGGATGCTCGGCAGCTACGGCTACACCAGGGGCAACATGCCCACCAGCTTCGGGCCCGGCGAGTCGCTGATCGGCACCGCGGCCCAGGAGAAGCGCACCATCCTCGTGGAGAACGCTCCTCCCGGCTACCTCAAGATCTCCTCCGGGCTCGGGGAGGCCCCGCCCGCACACGTGATCGTGCTCCCCGTCGTCTTCGAGGGCACCGTGCTCGGTGTGGTCGAGCTCGCCGCGTTCCAGCCCTTCACGCAGATCCAGAAGGACTTCCTCAGCCAGATCGCCGAGGTCATCGCGACCAGCGTCAACACCATCAGCGTCAACACCAAGACCGAGGTGCTGCTCAGCCAGTCGCAGGAACTGACCGAGCAGCTCAAGGAGCGCTCCGCGGAACTGGAGAACCGGCAGAAGGCGCTGGAGGAGTCGAACAGCCAGCTGGAGGAGAAGGCGGCCCAGCTGGCCCAGACCAACAGCGACATCGAGATCAAGAACCGGGAGATCGAGGAGGCCCGCCAGGTTCTCGAGGAGCGTGCCGAGCAGCTCTCCGTCTCGATGCGTTACAAGTCGGAGTTCCTGGCGAACATGTCGCACGAGCTGCGGACCCCGCTGAACTCGCTGCTGATCCTGGCCAAGCTCCTCGCCGACAACGCCGAGGGCAACCTCTCGCCGAAGCAGGTCGAGTTCGCCGAGACGATCCACGGCGCCGGCTCGGACCTCCTCCAGCTGATCAACGACATCCTCGACCTGTCGAAGGTCGAAGCGGGCAAGATGGACGTCAGCCCCACCCGTATCGCGCTGGTCCAGCTGGTCGACTACGTCGAGGCCACGTTCCGTCCGCTGACCGCGGAGAAGGGTCTGGACTTCTCGGTGCGGGTGTCGCCGGAACTGCCCGCCACCCTCCACACCGACGAGCAGCGTCTGCTGCAGGTGCTGCGCAACCTGCTGTCGAACGCCGTCAAGTTCACCGACTCGGGCGCGGTCGAACTCGTCATCCGCTCCGCCGACGACAACGTGCCGGACGCGATCCGCGAGCAGATGCTCGAGCACGGTGCCCTGCGGGACGCCGACGCCGCGCTGATCGCCTTCTCGGTGACCGACACCGGCATCGGAATCGCCGCCAGCAAGATGCGTGTGATCTTCGAAGCGTTCAAGCAGGCCGACGGCACCACCAGCCGCAAGTACGGCGGCACCGGTCTGGGACTCTCCATCAGCCGGGAGATCGCCCGCCTCCTCGGTGGAGAGATCCACGCCGCGAGCGAGGCGGGCCGCGGCTCCACCTTCACGCTCTACCTGCCGCTGCACCCGCTGGAGCTGCCGCCCCAGGGCTACGCCCAGATCGACGCGGCGCTGGCGCTCACCGCCGCTCCGGAACCGGTCGCGGTGGAGACCGGCAGCACCGCTCCGCGCGGCGAACTCCCCGCGGCCGACGAGGGCGGCCCGAATGCCGCGGACACCGATGTGACGGACGGTCCGGACGCCGGGAGGGAGCCGCAGGACGCCGCGGACCCGTCCGACGCTCCGACTCCGGAGCGTACGAGGGCACGCGGCTCCGGGCGCGGCTGGCCGCCCGGCTCCGTCGAGGAGACCGCGGCCGCCGAGGCCGAGCGGGCAGCGGCGTCGCTGATGCGCCGGCGCCGCCAGGCGGCGGCCGCATCCAAGGAGGACACTTCCCGGACGCCCGCGGCCGGTGCCGGGGGAACCGGTGCCGAGCAGTCCCGCGAGCAGGACGCCGAGGACGCCGAGGACGCCGAGGACGCCGAACGGGCCGAGGAGTCCTGGCGCAGCAACGGGAAGGACCTCGTCGCCGCCGGGACGCAGCCGGGTTTCCGCGGTGAGAAGGTGCTCATCGTCGACGACGACATCCGCAACGTCTTCGCCCTCACCAGCGTGCTGGAGCAGAACGGTCTGCAGGTGCTGTACGCGGAGAACGGACGCGAGGGGATCGAGGTCCTGGAGCAGCACGACGACGTCGCCGTGGTGCTGATGGACATCATGATGCCCGAGATGGACGGGTACGCGACCACCGCCGCGATCCGCCGGATGCCGCAGTTCGCCGGACTGCCGATCATCGCGCTCACCGCGAAGGCGATGAAGGGCGACCGGGAGAAGAGCATCGAGTCCGGGGCCTCCGACTATGTGACCAAGCCCGTCGACACCGACCACCTCATGGAGGTCATGGGGCAGTGGATGAACGCGGACTGATGTGACACCGTGCCCCGGGCGGCTCCTGCGGGCCCGCCGGGTCACCGGAGCGGCTCCGGGCCTCCTCCGGCCCCGATGCGGGCCGGTCGGCCATGTGTGGGAATGTGGAATCGCGGGGAACCTTCAAGTTCCCCGGCGCGTTCTTGGAAACGTGCACAGTGACATCACGGTGACAGGGTGTGGTGGTCGAGTGGCTGCGGCTACCATGACCGGCACGAAAACGGGCGGCAGGACCGAGCCGCTTCCAGGGGCGGCGACCGACGGGCTGCCGGGGCGAGGAGGACGGGCCATGGTGCAGAAGGCCAAGATCCTCCTGGTCGATGACCGGCCGGAGAATCTGCTGGCGCTGGAGGCGATCCTCTCGGCGCTCGATCAGACGCTGGTGCGGGCATCGTCAGGGGAGGAGGCGCTCAAGGCGCTGCTGACGGACGACTTCGCGGTCATTCTGCTGGACGTTCAGATGCCGGGCATGGACGGCTTCGAAACCGCTGCCCACATCAAGCGCCGCGAGCGTACCCGCGACATCCCGATCATCTTTCTCACCGCGATCAACCACGGCCCTCACCACACGTTCCGCGGCTACGCCGCCGGCGCCGTCGACTACATCTCCAAGCCGTTCGATCCGTGGGTGCTGCGCGCCAAGGTGTCGGTGTTCGTCGAGCTGTACATGAAGAACCTGAAGCTGCGGGAGCAGGCCTCGCTGCTGCGGCTCCAGCTCGACGGCGGCCACCACGCACGGCCGAACGGCGGCACCGCCGCCGAAGGAGAGGCCGAGCGGACGGGCCTGCTCACGGAACTCTCTGCGCGCCTCGCCTCCGTCGAGGAGCAGGCCGAGTCGCTGTGCAAGCAGCTCGACGATTCTGCCGACGCCGCAGCCGTGGCCACCGCTGCCCACCTGGAGCGCAAACTCAACGGCCTGCGCCGGGCGCTGGATGCCCTGGAGCCCGGTTCGGGTGGTGCGGGCGCCGAGGTCCCCTCGTCGAACTGACGCCGGCCCCCGGACCGGAGCGGTCCGGGGGCCGGCGTTGCTGACCCGGCATCAGGAACGCGGCGTTGCAGGAGATGTCTCCTTCCGCGGGCCGTCCCGGTGTCCGTGCTCCGGCCCGCGGACTTCTGTAACCTCACCACCATGGCCTCACGTACGCCCGGCAAGGCCGCCGGAAAGGCGCCCGCGAAGAAGCCCGCGGCCAAGAAGGCGGCCAAGCCCGCGGCAAAGAAGGCGCCTGCGAAGAAGGCCGCCGCCAAGAGGCCCGCACCCAAGCCCGCACCTTCCCCGACCGGGGGGATCTACCGTCTGGCGCGGGCGTGCTGGCTGGGGATCGCCCACACGGTGGGCGCGATGGTGCGGGGCATCGGGCGTGGCGCCCGGGGACTCGACCCGGCGCATCGCAAGGACGGTCTGGCGCTGCTCCTGCTCGGCATCGGCCTCGTGGTCGCTGCGGGCACCTGGAGCGACCTCGACGGTCCGGTGGGGGACCTGGTGGCGATGCTGGTCACCGGCGCTTTCGGCCGCCTCGACCTGCTGGTGCCGCTGCTGGTGTTCGGGATGGCGGTGCGGCTGGTGCGGCATCCGGAGAAGCCGGAGGCCAACGGGCGCATCGTGATCGGACTGTCCGCGTTGACCGCCGGAGTGCTGGGCCTGGTGCACGTCGCCTGCGGAGCTCCGGCCCGCGGTGACGGTGCGGCCGCTCTTCGGGACGCCGGCGGCTGGATCGGCTGGGCTTCGTTCACCCCGCTGGGCTTCATCGTCGGTGCCGCCCTGGCCGTGGTGCTGCTCGTGCTGCTGTCCGTGTTCGGCCTCCTCGTCGTCACCGCGACACCGGTCAATGCCATTCCGCGGCGGCTCCGGGAGCTGGGCGTCAGCCTGGGCGTCGTGGCGGTGGACCGCCCCGGGGACGCCTCCGGCGAGCGCGGCTCCGGGCCCGTCGACATGCGCAAGGACCTGCCGCCCGACGCGGCCGAGCAGCAGGCCCTAGAGCGCCGCCGCAGCAGGCGGCAGCGGCCCCGCCCGCCCGCGCAGAGCGCCGGCCCGGCGGCCGAGTCCCCCGCCGTGCCGGACGAGTCCCCTTTCCGCGCCGGGTCCGCCGACGCGGTGGACGTTGCCGCAGCGGCCGCCGCCTCCCTGGACGGCGCGGTGCTGCACGGGGTCCAGCCCTCGCCGCTGGTCGCCGACCTCACCCACGGCGTCACCGAACGCAGACGCCACAGCCGGTCGGCGGAGTCGGGGCCCACGCACACCAGCCAGGATCCGTCCCCCGGTGCCGCGGCGCCGGAGCAGCGGGAGGAGCACCCCGCCTCCGGACGCGGACCCGTGCCCGACCTCACCAAGGCCCCCGGCCCGTCGCAGGCGCCGAGCCTGCCGCCGCGCGCCGAGCAGTTGCAGCTCGCCGGAGACGTCACCTACGCCCTGCCCTCGCTCGACCTGCTGGAGCGGGGAGGGCCGGGGCGGACCCGCAGCGCCGCCAACGACCGGGTCGTGCAGTCGCTGACCACCGTGTTCACCGAGTTCAAGGTGGATGCCGCGGTCACCGGATTCACGCGGGGGCCGACTGTCACGCGCTACGAGGTCGAGCTGGGTCCCGCGGTCAAGGTCGAGAAGATCACCGCGCTGACGAAGAACATCGCCCTCGCGGTAGCCAGTCCCGATGTCCGCATCATCTCGCCGATCCCCGGCAAGTCCGCGGTCGGGATCGAGATCCCGAACAGCGACCGGGAGATGGTGAACCTCGGGGACGTGCTGCGCTCGGCGGAGGCCAGCGGCGAGGAGGCCCCGCTGCTCGTGGCCCTCGGCAAGGACGTCGAGGGCGGCTACGTCAGCCACGACCTGACGACGATGCCGCACGTGCTGGTCGCCGGTGCCACCGGCTCCGGCAAGTCCTCCTGCGTCAACTGCCTCATCTCCTCCGTGCTCGTCCGCGCGACACCGGAGGACGTCCGCATGGTGCTCATCGATCCCAAGCGCGTCGAGCTGACGGCGTACGAGGGCATCCCCCACCTGATCACCCCGATCATCACCAACCCGAAGAAGGCCGCCGAGGCCCTCCAGTGGGTGGTCCGCGAGATGGACCTCCGCTACGACGACCTGGCCGCCTTCGGCTTCCGCCACATCGACGACTTCAACGCCGCGGTCCGCGGCGGCAGGATCGAGGCGCCCGAGGGCAGTGAGCGCGAGCTGGCGGCGTACCCGTACCTCATGGTCATTGTCGACGAGCTCGCCGACCTGATGATGGTGGCCCCGCGCGACGTCGAGGACGCGATCGTGCGGATCACCCAGCTGGCACGAGCGGCAGGCATCCATCTGGTGCTGGCCACGCAGCGTCCGTCGGTGGACGTGGTGACCGGACTCATCAAGGCCAACGTGCCTTCCCGTCTGGCGTTCTCCACCTCCTCGCTCGCGGACAGTCGGGTCATCCTCGACCAGGCGGGGGCGGAGAAGCTGATCGGTAAGGGCGACGGACTGTTCCTGCCGATGGGTGCCAGCAAGCCCGTCCGCATGCAGGGCGCCTTCGTCACCGAGACCGAGATCCACGCGCTGGTGGACCACTGCAAGGCGCAGATGGCACCGGCGTTCCGGGACGACGTGCTCGTCGGGCAGGGCAGGAAGAAGGAGATCGACGAGGAGATCGGCGACGACATGGACCTGCTGTGCCAGGCGGCGGAGCTGGTCGTCTCGACCCAGTTCGGGTCCACCTCGATGCTCCAGCGGAAGCTGCGTGTCGGGTTCGCCAAGGCAGGGCGCCTCATGGACCTGATGGAGTCGCGAGGCGTGGTCGGCCCCAGCGAGGGGTCGAAGGCGCGCGACGTTCTGGTGAAGGCCGACGAACTGGACGGAGTGCTGGCCGTCATTCGCGGGGATACTGACTCGTAAGGGTGATCCGGGCAACCAATTCCCGCGTTGGTACGTCAATCTGGAGAGAGGGACGACAGGGTGTCCTTCCATCGGGTGGTATGCAGATCCTGATGGTGGCCACCGTCGGCCCGCCCGCTTGCCCGCTGCTCCGGCAACACCCCTAGACTGAACGTCCAGCAGGTGGCTACACGCTCGAAAGGCGCCCCACGTGTCCATCGGCAACGCTTCCGAAGCTCCCGAAGAAGACCGGCCCTCCGTCGGCCGCTCCCTCCAGCAGGCCCGCATCGATGCCCGGCTGACCGTGGAAGAGGTCAGTGCGTCGACCCGCGTCCGGGCTCCCATCGTCCACGCGATCGAGGACGACGATTTCACCCGCTGCGGCGGCGACGTCTACGCCCGCGGGCACATCCGTACGCTCGCCCGCGCCGTAGGGCTGGACGGCGCGGCCCTCGTGGCCCAGTACGACGAGGAACACGGCGGCCGTACCGCGCCGACCCCCACCGCCGCGCTCTTCGAGGCCGAGCGAATTCGTTCCGAACCGCGGCGTCCCAACTGGACGGCGGCCATGGTCGCTGCCATCGTCGCCGTGGTCGGGTTCGTCGGCTTCACCCTGTTCACGGGGAACGACGAGGGCTCCGCTCCCGTGGCGCAGCAGCAGGCCAAGGAGCCCGACAGCAAGAAGCCCCAGGGCAGGCCGGATCGGCCGCAGCCGTCGAAGCCGCAGCCCGAACCGTCCGACAGCGCGATCGCCGGGGTGCCCGCCGACAAGGTGACCGTGCGCATGGAGGCGGACGCCGGGAACAGCTGGATCTCCGCCGAGGACCACACCGGTGAACTGCTCTTCGAAGGCGTTCTCGACCAGGGGGAAACCAAGACCTTCACCGACGACGAGCGCGTGGACCTGGTGCTCGGCAACGCCGGCGCGGTCAAGCTGTGGGTCAACGGCAAGCAGGTCGACCGTCTCGGCAAGGTCGGGATGGTCGAGCGGGCCACCTACACCCGCGGTGATCCCGAGCAGGGCTGACTTCTCACCGGAGCAGCGGAGCACGACACCGGCCCCGGCCCGGATCCTGCGGGAAGTGCGCAGGTCCGGGCCGCGTGCGTGACCGCACCGGCGTCCCCGCGAAGAGGGGGCCGGACAGCGGACGGCTGGGGACGACGTAGGCTGAGTCCATGCCCGAACGCCGTACCGTCGCCCTTGTCACGCTCGGTTGCGCCCGAAACGAAGTGGACTCCGAGGAACTCGCCGGCCGCCTGGCGGCGGACGGCTGGGATCTCGTGGAGGACGCCGGGGACGCCGAAGTGGCCGTCGTCAACACCTGCGGCTTCGTCGAAGCCGCGAAGAAGGACAGCGTCGACGCGCTGCTCGAGGCCAACGACCTGAAGGACCAGGGCCGCACGCAGGCCGTGGTCGCCGTCGGCTGCATGGCCGAGCGGTACGGCAAGGAACTCGCCGACGCCTTGCCCGAAGCGGACGGTGTCCTCGGCTTCGACGACTATTCCGACATCTCCGGCCGTCTGCAGACCATCCTCTCCGGCGGAGTCCACGCCCCGCACCTGCCGCGCGACCGCCGCAAGTTGCTGCCCGTCACCCCCGCCGCGCGCCAGGAGGCGGGCGCGGCGGTGTCGCTTCCCGGCCACGGGGCCGCCGGTGCGGAAGCAGCAGCCGCCGCACCCGCGGACCTGCCGGAGGGCGTGGCGCCCGCCTCCGGCCCGCGTGCTCCGCTGCGCCGTCGTCTCGGCAGCAGCCCTGTCGCGTCGGTGAAGCTGGCCTCCGGATGCGACCGGCGCTGCTCTTTCTGCGCCATCCCCTCGTTCCGCGGCTCCTTCATCTCGCGGCGCCCCTCCGACGTGCTGTCGGAGACCCGGTGGCTCGCAGACCAGGGAGTCCGGGAGGTCATGCTGGTCTCGGAGAACAACACCTCCTACGGCAAGGATCTGGGCGACATCCGTCTCCTCGAGACGCTGCTGCCCGAACTGGCCGCCGTCGACGGCATCGAACGCGTCCGCGTGAGCTACCTCCAGCCCGCGGAGATGCGGCCCGACCTGATCGACGTGCTCACCGGCACGGAGGGGGTCGCGCCGTACTTCGACCTGTCGTTCCAGCACTCCGCTCCCGGGGTGCTGCGCGCCATGCGGCGCTTCGGCGACACCGACGGCTTCCTGGAGCTGCTGTCGGCCATTCGGGCCAAGTCCCCCCTGGCCGGAGCGCGCTCCAACTTCATCGTCGGCTTCCCGGGAGAGACCGAGGCGGACGTCGCCGAACTGGAGCGGTTCCTCGGTGCGGCCCGCCTCGACGCCATCGGCGTGTTCGGCTACTCCGACGAGGACGGCACGGAAGCGGCCGACTACGAGGGCAAGCTGAGCCCCGAGGAGGTGGCGCAGCGGCTGGAGCGCGTGTCCCGCCTGGCCGAGGAACTCACCGCCCAGCGTGCGGAGGAGCGTGTCGGGGAGACCGTGCGCGTCCTCGTCGAGGACCTCGGCGAGGACGACGGCGAAGGCCCCACGGGTCGTGCCGCGCACCAGGCTCCGGAGACCGACGGCCAGGTGCTGCTGACCGGTGCCGCCGCACACGATCTCGCGGTCGGACGTATGGTCGAGGCGAGGGTGGTGGCGACGGAGGGCGTCGACCTGGTGGCCGAGCCCTTGAACGGTGAGAGCGAGGAGGCAGCCGGATGACCGGAGCGCAGGCCTCCGCCTCGGGCGGTGGGTCCGTGGCCGAGTCCGAGGCTGCCGCACCTGCGCCGCAGGCCGGTCTGTGGAACGTCGCCAACCTGCTGACGATGCTCCGGTTGTTGCTCGTCCCCGCCTTCGTGCTGCTCATGCTGGCCGCCGGCGGTCACGACCCGGCCTGGCGCTCCCTCGCCTGGGCCGCGTTCACCATCGCCATGATCACCGACCTCTTCGACGGAGAACTGGCCCGGCGGCGCAATCTCATCACCGACTTCGGGAAGATGGCCGATCCGATCGCCGACAAGGCGATCATGGGCGCCGCTCTGCTGTGCCTCTCGGCGCTCGGGGATCTTGCCTGGTGGGTGACGGCGGTGATACTCGCCCGCGAGCTGGGCATCACCGTGCTCCGCTTCCTGGTGATCCGCCACGGGGTCATTCCCGCGAGCCGCGGTGGGAAGATGAAGACGCTCGCCCAGGGCATCGCGGTCGGCATGTACGTACTGGCCCTCACCGGACCGCTCGCCACGCTGCGGTGGTGGGTGATGGGCGTCGCGGTCGTGCTCACGGTCGGCACGGGCCTCGACTACGTGCGGCAGGCTCTGGTGCTGAGCCGCTCGGCAGCGCGGGAGCGGAAGGGGTGACCGGCACCGCGGGTCCGGCAGCGGGGGCCTCGTCCGCCGCCGGAGCAGTCGCCTCAGCGGTGCTGCAGGAGCTGGCCCGCCGCGGGGAGACCCTCGCGGTCGCCGAGTCGCTCACCGGCGGTCTCGTGGCCGGTGCGCTGACCGGGGTCCCGGGGGCCTCGCGCACCTTCCGCGGCGGTGTCACCGCCTACGCCACGGACGTGAAGCGGGACGTGCTCGGCGTGGAGGGGCCCCTGCTGGACCGGTGCGGTGCCGTGGATGCGGAGGTCGCGCGCGGGATGGCACAGGGCGTGCGCAGGCTGCTGTGCGCCGACTGGGGGCTTGCCACCACCGGGGTGGCCGGCCCCGAGGGTCAGGACGGGAAGCCCGTCGGGCTGGTGTACGTCGCTCTCGCCGGTCCGCAGCCGTCCGATGCGGACGAGGAGCCGTCCCGCGGCCGGGAGCTGCATCTGCCCGGTGAGCGGGAGGACGTCCGCGCCGCCGCTGCGCTCTCGGCCCTGGAACTGCTGCGGTCCGCGCTCCAGCGCGACCCGCCCGCCGCGCGTGCAAGCGCCCGTGCAGGGTAAGGAACATCCAGGGGTTGCGGGACGTTTGCAGCCCTGAGTGAACACGTCATCGCTCCCCACGCGGGCACGGCTGGAGGGGGTACGGTGGAGGCTGAAGGATGTGGGCCGCCCGACGGGGTGTACGACGGGAGGGCCCACCGGATGGGGAACGCAGAGAACGGCACGCGTTGTAGAGGGAGGAGCACCGATGATTCTGCTCCGTCGCCTGTTGGGTGACGTGCTGCGTCGGCAGCGCCAACGCCAGGGCCGTACCCTGCGCGAGGTGTCGTCGTCGGCCCGGGTGTCCCTGGGCTACCTCTCCGAGGTGGAGCGCGGCCAGAAGGAAGCCTCCTCCGAACTGCTGTCGTCGATCTGCGACGCGCTGGAACTGAGGATGTCGGAAGTCATGCGGGAGGTCAGCGACGAGCTGGCATTGGCCGAACTGGCCGAGTCCGCGGCGAGCGACACCGTGCCGGCGCCGATGCGTCCGATGCTCAACACGGTCGACCGGATGCCTGCCGTCACCTCGGTGACGGGGGTGCCGGAGGAACGCGTCACGATCAACGCCCCGGCGGAGGCCGTGGACGTCGTCGCCGCCTGACACGGAGAACCACGAGGCGCGCACCGAGCCGGCAAGGCCCGCGGTGCGCGCCTCGCCGTGTGTCGACGCTCTGTCGCGGGGCGGCCCGGACAGCGCCTGCCCCACGAGGGAGCCGACCCGATCCCGTCAGCACGCCTCGCGGGACTCGGTCGGCTGGCAGCGGGGACACCAGTAGGCCGGTCGCGCCTCGCCCGACGGCCCCAGCTCGGCGTAGCGGACGGCCGTCCCGCAGCGTCGGCAGGGACGGCCGCGACGTCCGTAGACGTACAGCCGCCGGCCCCGGACCTGCTCTCCGGTCGTGCTGCGGGCCGGGCGCGCCCTGTTCACCTCCAGCAGGTGCCGGGCGAGGTCCACCAGCCGGTGCGCGTCGGGCACCCGCCGGACCGGCGCCCACGGGGTGGTTCCGACCAGGAAGCACAGCTCGGAGCGGTACACGTTGCCGACACCGGCCAGGTTGCGCTGATCGAGCAGAGCCTCACCGAGCGGGCGCTCCGGTGCGCTCAGCAGGCGGCGCACGGCCTCGGCCGGATCCCAGTCCGGGCCGAGCAGGTCGGGGCCCAGATGCCCGACGACCCGTCCCTCCTCGCGGGTGCGCACGAGCTCCAGCACCGGCAGCCGGTAGCCGACGGCGGTCACGGCCTCCGTGCCGAGCACCGCCCTCACCTGGTGGGCGGGCCCGCCGCTCCAGCGGCCGCCGCTCGGGTGGACCCGCCAGGAGCCGTCCATGCCGAGGTGCGAGTGCAGGGTGAGCCCGCCTTCCACCCGGGCCAGCAGGTGCTTGCCCCGCGGGGTGACGTCCTCCACCCGGCGGCCGGTGAGGTCGGCCGTCGCGAACCGCGGGACCCGGAGGTCGCTGCGGACGAGAACCGCACCGGCCAGGGCCGCGTGCAGTGCCTGTGCCGTACGCCAGACGGTGTCTCCCTCGGGCATGCCCGCATTGTCCCAGGAGAGGGCGCCCGGCACCGGACTCCCGCGGGCCGGATCAGCCGGTGCGCAGCCGCAGACCGCGAGGAGTGGCGTGGAAGCCGGCCTCCTCCAGCAGGCCGGCCTCCGCAGCGGACAGCGCCTGCTCGCCGTTGATCCGCTGCACCGTCAACGTCCCCACGCGGCCGGCACGCACCGCTCCGGCGAGTGCCTCCACCGCGGTACGCACCGACTCCCCGGCCTCCGCCGGGCCGTCGGGACCGCCCGGCCAGGCGAGCAGCGTGCGGCCGCCCCGCTCCATGTAGAGCCGGAGCTCGCCGCCGACCAGGACGACGACCGCCCCAGCCTTGCGGCCCGGCTTGTGGGTCGCCCCCTCCGGAGGGTCGGGCCACGGGAGCGCCGCCCCGTATGCGTTCGCCGGGTCCGCGGCGGCCAGGACCACCGCACCCGTCCCGTCGTCACGCACCTGCGGGGCGGAGGCCGGCTCGCCCCAGGGGATGGAGGCCCGGTCCGCCCCGGCACGCTCCCGCGCCTGATGGATCGCGCGCAATCGGTCCACCGCGCCGTCGACGGCGAACTGGGCCGCTCCCAGCCCTTCCACGACGTAGCCCCGCCGCGCCTGCCCGCTGTCCTCGAAGGCGGACAGGACCCGGTAGGCGGCGGCGAATCCGCCCTCGACCCCTTCCGCCTGCACCGCACCCCTGGTCACCACCCCGTGCCGGTCCAGCAGGGTATGGGCCAGCGCATGCGCCCGGTGGGTCGGATCGGTCTCGGCGGCGGGCAGCAGCGACCAGCGCCCCGCGACGGTCGGAGGCCCGTTGCGGGAGGCGGACCGGGCTGCGGCCGTCAACGAGCCGTAGCGTCCGCGCGGCACCGCCCGCCGGGCCCGGTGCGCGGTCGCCCCCGCGGTACGGCCCGACCCCAGATGCGCACGCATCGGTGCGAACGTGTCGTTGGTGAGCATCCCGGCCCAGGCCAGATCCCAGACCGCGGAGACGATGTCCGCCTCGGTGCGGTCCGGCAGATCCGACCTCACCCGGTCCGCGATCTGACGGAAGAACAGGCCGAAGCCGCCGTCCAGCGCGCTCAGTACCGCCCGGTGCACCTCGGACAGCTCCAGCGGCAGCGGAGGGGCCAGCAGCAGGGGCGCGGAGTCGGCGAGGTGGAGCGACACCCAGCCGTCCTTCCCCGGCAGCGCGCCGGCTCCCGCCCACAGCACCTCGCCGGACGCGGTGAGTTGATCCAGCAGCACGGGTGTGTAGTCCCGGACCCGGCCCGGCAGCACCAGCCTCTCCAGGGCCGAGGCGGGCACCGGCGCGCCCTGCAGCTGCTCCACGGCCCGCACCAGGCCGTCGACGCCGCGCAGGCCGCCACCGTCGAGATGCTGCCAGCGCGGCAGGAACGCCGCCAGCGCCGCAGGCGGCACCGGTTCCAGCTCCTCGCGCAGCGCGGCCAGCGACCGGCGTCGCAGCCGCCGCAGCACGTTCGCGTCGCACCACTCCTGGCCGATCCCCGACGGGTGGAACTCGCCCTGCACCAGACGGCCCGCCCCGTCGAGCCGGTGCAGGACTCCGTCGGCGACCGCCGTCCCCAGACCGAAGTGGGCCGCCGCCTCGGCCGAGGTGAACGGCCCTCGGGTGCGCGCGTAACGGGCGAGGAGATCGCCCAGCGGGTCGGCCACCGGCTCCGTGAAGGCTTCCGGGACGCCCACCGGCAGCGCCACTCCCAGGGCGTCCCGCAGCCGGCCGGCGTCCTCCACCGCCGCCCAGAGATCCCGGCCGGCGACGCGGACACGGATGGCCCGACGTGCCCGGGCGAGACTCTCGGCCCACGCCGCCTCCCCGCCGCGCTCCGCGATGTCCTCCTCGCCGAGCGGCCCGAGGACGCGGAGGGCGTCGGCGAGGCCCTCCGCGTCCTTCACGCGGCGCTCCGGCGTACGCCACTGGAGCTCGTCCTCGAGGTCCGAGAGCACCGTCGGGTCGAGCAGCTCCCGCAGTTCCGCCCGGCCCAGCAGCTCGGACAGCAGCCGGGAGTCCAGGGACAGAGCGGCGGCCCGCCGCTCCGCCAGCGGGGAGTCCCCCTCGTACAGGTACTGCGCCACATAGCCGAAGAGCAGCGACCGCGCGAATGGTGAGGGCTCCGGAGTGTCGACCTCGACGACGCGCACCCGCCGGGACTCCACGTCCCCCATCAGCCCAACCAGGCCGGGCACGTCGAAGACGTCCTGCAGGCACTCGCGAACGGCCTCCAGCACGATCGGGAACGAGCCGAAATCGCTCGCGACCTGCAGCAGCTGTGCCGCCCGCTGCCGCTGCTGCCACAGCGGGGTGCGCCTGCCGGGGTTGCGCCGAGGAAGCAGCAGCGCCCGCGCCGCACACTCGCGGAAGCGTGCGGCGAACAGTGCGGAGCCACCCACCTGGTCGGTGACCAGCTGATCGACCTCTCCCTGGTCGAAGAGCACGTCGGCCGTACCGAGCGGTGCCTGCACGGCATCCCGGGAGGCGGCGCCGCCCGCCCCGTCGTCGAGCAGGTCGAGGTCCATGAGGTCGGCGTCGGGAAGGCGCAGCACGATGCCGTCGTCGGCGTGCATGACCTGTGCGTCCATGCCGAAACGTTCGGTGAGCCGGGCACCCAGCGCCAGTGCCCACGGAGCGTGCACCTGCGCACCGAACGGGGAGTGGATCACGATGCGCCAGTCGCCCAGCTCGTCGCGGAACCGTTCCACGACGATGGTCCGGTCGTCCGGCACGTGACCGCAGGCCTCGCGCTGCTCCGCCAGGTACGCCAGCACGTTGGAGACAGCCGACCGGTCCAGCCCGGCGGCCGCGAGCCGCTCCCGCGCCCGCTCGGCGGGCAGGCCTCCCACCTCGCGGAGGAAGGATCCCAGGGCGCGCCCCAGTTCGAGAGGGCGCCCCAGCTGGTCGCCCTTCCAGAACGGCAGCCTGCCCGCCAGGCCGGGCGCCGGTGTGACCAGCACCCGGTCCCGTGTGATGTCCTCGATGCGCCACGAGGTGGTGCCCAGGGTGAAGACGTCCCCCACACGGGACTCGTAGACCATCTCCTCGTCCAGCTCACCGACGCGCCCGCCGCCCTTCCGCGGATCGGTCCCGGCGAGGAACACGCCGAACAGGCCCCGGTCCGGAATGGTGCCGCCCGAGGTGACCGCCAGCCGCTGCGCGCCCGGCCGCGCGGCGACCGTGCCGGCGACCCGGTCCCAGACCAGTCGCGGCCGCAGCTCGGCGAAGGCGTCGGAGGGGTACCGTCCCGCGAGCATGTCGAGTACCCCGGAGAAGGCGGACTCCGGCAGCGAGGAGAACGGTGCGGCCCTGCGGACCACCCCGAGCAGTTCGTCGACCTGCCAGGTGTCGACGGCGGTCATGGCCACGATCTGCTGGGCCAGGACGTCCAGCGGATTGGCCGGCACGCGCAGCGCCTCGATCGCTCCCTCGCGCATGCGTTCGGTCACCACCGCGGCCTGTACGAGGTCGCCCCGGTACTTCGGAAGGACGACGCCCGCCGAGACCGCGCCGACCTGGTGTCCGGCGCGGCCCACGCGTTGGAGGCCTGAGGCCACCGACGGCGGCGACTCGACCTGGATCACCAGGTCGACCGCGCCCATGTCGATGCCGAGTTCGAGGCTGGAGGTGGCGACGACCGCCGGCAGACGCCCTGTCTTGAGTTCCTCCTCCACCTCCGCCCGCTGCTCCTTGGACACGGAACCGTGGTGTGCGCGGGCGAGGATGGGCGGGGCGCCTCGGGCCGCACCGGCCTCGGCCATCAGCTCGGCGGGGGAGTGGTGCTCGGGCAGCGGCTCGCCGGTGGCGCGCTCGTAGGCGATCTCGTTCAGCCGGTTGCAGAGGCGTTCGGCGAGGCGACGCGAGTTGGCGAACACGATGGTCGAGTCGTGCGCCTGCACGAGGTCGGTGATCCGCTCCTCCACGGAGGGCCAGATCGACGGCTTCTCACCGCCGGTGCCGGGGGCGGAACCGTCGTGTACGGGTGATCCGCCGAGTTCCCCCATGTCCTCCACCGGCACGACGACCGAGAGGTCGAAGGCCTTCTCGGACGGTGGCTGCACCACGGTGGTGCGGCGCTGCGGGGAGAGGAAACGGGCGACCTCGTCCACGGGGCGCACGGTCGCGGAGAGGCCGATGCGCCGTGCCGGCCGGTCGAGCAGTTCGTCCAGCCGTTCCAGGGTGAGGGCGAGATGGGCGCCGCGCTTCGTCCCGGCCACGGCGTGCACCTCGTCCACGATCACGGTTTCCACACCGGACAGGGCGTCGCGGGCGGCCGAGGTGAGCATGAGGAACAGCGACTCGGGCGTCGTGATCAGGATGTCCGGCGGACGGCGTGCCAGCGCCCGGCGCTCCGCCGCCGGGGTGTCGCCGGACCGGATGGCCACGCGGACGTCGGGTTCGGGGAGGCCGAGCCGGGCCGACTCCTGCCGGATGCCGGTGAGCGGACTGCGCAGATTGCGTTCGACGTCGACCGCGAGGGCCTTGAGCGGGGACACGTACAGCACCCGGCAGCGCCTGAGGCGGTCCGCGGGAGGCGGCGCGGCCGTGAGGCGGTCGAGCGAGGCGAGGAACGCGGCGAGGGTCTTGCCCGAGCCGGTCGGTGCGACGACGAGGGCGTCGGACTCCTCGGCCAGGGCCCGCCACGCGCCCTCCTGCGCTGCCGTGGGCGCCCGGAACGCCCCCGCGAACCAGGCGCGCGTCGCGGGGGAGAACGTGTCCAGGGCGGAGGGGGCCGCTTTTCCCTGAGCCATGTCACCCATCGTGCACCCCGGGTAGGACAACGTCCCCGCCGAGCGCCGCCGAGCGGTGGAGGATACTTCCCGTATGCGGTTGACGGACTTCTGGCAGCGGATGGCGGACCACTTCGGTGATGCGTACGCCGATTCCTTCGCGCGCGACCACGTGATGTCGCCCCTCGGCGGGCGCACGGTGCACGAGGCGCTCGCGGCAGGGTGGAACGCGAAGGACGTGTGGCGGGTGGTGTGCCGCGAGATGGAGGTTCCGCCAGAGAAGAGGTGATCCCGGGCGGGGCGTGCCGCTCCGCCCGGTGCGTCCCCGTTTTCCACAGGCCGCGGGCCTCGCTTGACACAAAAATCGAACAGCCATTCTTATGGAGTGGCCGGTCCGCAGCGGGAGTGAGGTCGGGCCGACTGTCAGTGGCACGCGCTAGCGTCGTTGGACGTGAAGCGATCGACTCAAGCGAACAACCGGATGGCACCCATGGCTGGTACGGACCGCGACAAGGCGCTCGACGCCGCGCTCGCGCAGATTGAACGGCAATTCGGCAAGGGCGCCGTGATGCGCCTGGGCGAACGGCCGAACGAGCCCGTCGAGGTGATCCCGACCGGGTCGACCGCCCTCGATGTCGCCCTCGGCGTGGGCGGCTTGCCGCGCGGCCGGGTGGTGGAGGTGTACGGCCCGGAGTCCTCCGGCAAGACCACGCTCACGCTGCATGCGGTCGCCAACGCGCAGCGTTCCGGGGGCACGGTCGCGTTCGTGGACGCCGAGCACGCGCTCGACCCGGAGTACGCGAAGAAGCTCGGCGTGGACGTCGACTCGCTGATCCTGTCCCAGCCGGACAACGGCGAGCAGGCGCTCGAGATCACCGACATGCTGATCCGCTCCGGCGCCCTCGACCTCATCGTCGTCGACTCCGTCGCCGCGCTGGTGCCGCGCGCCGAGATCGAAGGCGAGATGGGCGACTCGCACGTCGGTCTCCAGGCCCGCCTGATGAGCCAGGCCCTGCGCAAGATCACCGGTGCGCTCAACCAGTCGAAGACCACCGCGATCTTCATCAACCAGCTGCGCGAGAAGGTCGGCGTGATGTTCGGCTCTCCCGAGACCACCACGGGCGGTCGCGCGCTCAAGTTCTACTCCTCGGTCCGGCTCGACATCCGTCGCATCGAGACGCTCAAGGACGGCACCGAACCGGTCGGCAACCGCACCCGGGTCAAGGTCGTCAAGAACAAGGTGGCCCCACCCTTCAAGCAGGCCGAGTTCGACATCCTGTACGGCGTGGGCATCAGCCGTGAGGGCGGTCTGATCGACATGGGCGTCGAACACGGCTTCATCCGCAAGTCCGGAGCCTGGTACACCTACGAGGGCGATCAGCTGGGCCAGGGCAAGGAGAACGCCCGGACCTTCCTGCGCGACAACCCCGACCTCGCCAACGAGATCGAGAAGAAGATCAAGGAAAAGCTCGGCATCGGCGTGCAGCCGCAGAGTGCTGCCGATGCCGCCGGCTCCGAGGGCGGGGCGGACGGCGCTGCCGCGGACGCCAGGACGGCTGCCGATGCCAAGACTCCTCCGGCACCTGCCGGCAAGGCCAAGACCGCCAAAGCCTCCACAGCCAAGAGCTAGGCGGTGACACGGCGCAGCCACTGGCCGGAGTCCGACAACGTCGACGGTCCCGCTCCGCCTCGTCCCGGAACGGGACGGTCGAGCACGGAGGCGGGAATGCCCGTGCGCGAGGACCCTGTCGAGCGCGCGCGAGCCATCTGCCTCCGGCTGCTCACGGGGACCCCACGCACCCGTCAGCAGCTGGCCGAGGCCCTGCGGAAGCGGGAGATCCCCGACGAGGCGGCGGAGCAGGTGCTCAGCAGGTTCGAGGAGGTCGGTCTCGTCGACGACGCCGCCTTCGCGGACGCCTGGGTCGAATCCCGGCACCACGGCAAGGGCCTGGCCCGCAGGGCCCTCGCCCGCGAGCTGCGGACCAAGGGCGTGGACGCCGCCACCGTGCAGGAGGCGGTCGACCGGCTCGACGGCGAGCAGGAGGAGGAGCGGGCCCGCGCGCTGATCGAGCGGCGTCTGCACGCGACCCGTGGCCTGGACCGCACGAGAAGGGTTCGCCGCCTGGCGGGGATGCTGGCGCGCAAGGGTTACCCGGAAGGACTCGCGCTGCGGGTGGTGCGGGAGGCCCTGGAGCGTGAGGGCGAGGACGGGGAAGCGCTGGAGGAGCAGTTCCCCGACATCTGACCGGGGCGGACCGGACGACGGCCCGGTCGGGAGACTGCTCTCCCGGCCGGCTCAGGTGCCCGGCTTGGTCCGGGGCACGGTGACCGTCACGCGCAGTCCGCGGGGCCGGTTCGGCGCGTAGCCGATGCGCGCATCGCCCGCGGCGAGGAGCGCTCGGGTGATGGACAGCCCCAGGCCGGAACCGGCGACGTTCTGGTGCCGGCTGCTGCGCCAGAAACGGTCTCCGATACGGCTGAACTCCTCCTCGGTCAGTCCCGGCCCTTCGTCGCAGACCTCCAGCCGTACGTGCGCGCCCGCCGCCGTCGTGCGCACCGTGACCGTGCCTCCCGGTGGTGAGAACTTCACCGCGTTGTCGACGACGGCGTCCAGCGCACTGGAGAGGGTGACCGGATCCGCCCACCCCGTCAGCGCCGCCGCCCCGTCCGCGCGGAGCGTCACCTCCGCCCGTTCCGCGGCCGGGCTCCAGGCGGCCACCCGTTCCGCGGCCAGTTCCGCCACGTCCGTCAGACGCAGATCGGCAGGGCTGTGTTCGGCAAGCGCCAGATCCAGCAGCCCGTCCAGCACCTGAGCCAGCCGCTTCCCCTCCGCCCTCACGGAGGCGAACTCCTCGTTGCCCTCCGGAAGCTCCAGTCCCAGCAGCTCGATGCGCAGCAACAGCGCGGCGAGCGGATTGCGGAGCTGGTGCGAGGCGTCCGCAACGAAGGCCCGCTGCTGCTCCAGCACGTCCTCCATGTGGTCGGCCATCTCGTTGAACGCCCCCGCCAGCCGCTGCAGCTCGGGGGGCCCACCGGCGGCGGCGACCCGGGACGTGAGCTTGCCGGTCGCGATCTCGTGCGTCGCCCGGTCGAGAACGCCCACCGGACGCAGCACCCACCGGGTGAGGGCCAGTGCCACCGCGACGGCGAGCAGCATCGCTGCGCCTTCTCCCACGGCGATCGGTATCCAGCCCTGCAGAATGCGGGAACGCAGCGGACCGGTGGGGGAGTCGACGTACACCACTGCCGTGACATCACCGTCCCGGACGACCGGTGAAGCCACGGCGATACGGGTGTCCTGCCAGGGCCAGACCTGTTCCGGATCGTGACTGCGCCGACCCGCGAGCGCCTCGCGGAACGCCTCGGCCCCGGGCCCGGACTGCGGCACCCGCCAGCCGCCCGGTGCGGTGGCCATGGCTTGCCCGTCGCGGTAGAAGACACCGGCCTTGATGCCGTAGAGCTCGTGGTAGCGCCGCAATTCCTTGCGCAGGATCGACAGACGTCCTCCCGCCGTCCGGTCCACCGCGACGAACTGGGCCAGGGACGCGAAGCGTGCCGTGTCGTCGATGCGGTCGACCACGACGCGCTGCTGCTCGGCGGCGGCCTGGCTGGCGGCGAGCGGGAAGCCGAGCGCCAGCAGCACGCCGGTGAACAGCACGATGAGGAGCGGCAGGAGACGGGCGCGCACGGGAGGCCGTTCGGTCCCTCAGCCGGCGGTCTCGGGGAGGACCAGCCGGTATCCGACGCCGCGCACCGTCTCGATCAGAGTGGGAAGCCCGAGCTTGGCGCGCAGCGAGGCGACGTGGACCTCCAGCGTCCGGCCGGTGCCCGCCCAGTTGGTGCGCCACACCTCGCTGATGATCTGCTCCCTGCGGAAGACGACGCCGGGCCGCTGCGCGAGCAGGGCCAGCAGATCGAACTCCTTGCGGGTGAGGGCCACCGCGGCGTCGTCCACGGTGACCCGCCTGGCCGCGGGGTCGACCCGGACGCGTCCCAGGCGCAGCGGCTCCTCCCCGGCCTGCGGCAGCGGTTCGGTGGCGGGCGGCTCCTCTCCCGCGCTGCGCCGGCTGACCGCGTGGATGCGTGCCAGCAGCTCACCGGTGTCGTAGGGCTTGACCACGTAGTCGTCCGCGCCCAGGTTGAGGCCGTGGATGCGGGACCGGACGTCCGCCCGGGCCGTGACCATGATCACCGGCGCGCTGGTGAGCCGGCGGATCCTCCCGCAGACCTCGAAACCGTCCTGGCCGGGCAGCCCGAGGTCCAGGAGGACCACGGAGAACGGCGACTCGCCCCCGTCCGCCGGGAGCAGTGCACCCAGCGCCTCCTCGCCGTCGTGCGCGTGCACCACCTCGAGACCGTGCCGTCCGAGGACTGCGGACAGGGCCGCGGCGACGTGGTTGTCGTCCTCGACGAGCAGCAGCCTCATCGTGTCCCTCTCGTGCTCGCTCCGGAGCCGTTCGGTGGCGGACGGTTTCCGTGGTCGTGGCCGGCAGGGCGAGGTGCACGCCCCGGCACTGCATCCACCCGGATTTCCGCAGGTGAGTCAAGGGGTGACCGGGGCGCCGGGGGGTTCTGTTATGCAGCCGGTACACGCGCGCTATGTGCCGCCCGGAGGGTTTCACGTGGAGTGTCCGGCATGAGGCGTATCGTGATGCTCAATTTCCGCTCAGATGTGGTGACGCCGGTGGCAGCGGCTCACTAAGGTCCTCGCAACCGACGAGGACGGAGCTACACGCCGATGAGCAATGTATCGGTGACCAAGGACGGAGACGCCGGACGACCGGAGTCGGCGCCGAGCGGCCTGGTCGTGCTGGACAACGTCAACAAGCACTTCGGTGCGCTGCACGTGCTTCAGGACATCGACCTGACCATCGAGCGCGGCGAGGTCGTCGTCGTCATCGGTCCGTCCGGATCCGGCAAGTCCACGCTGTGCCGCACCATCAACCGCCTGGAGACCGTCGACTCGGGTCGTATCGCCATCGACGGCAAGCCCCTCCCGGAGGAGGGCAAGGAGCTGGCGAAGCTGCGTGCCGACGTCGGCATGGTCTTCCAGTCCTTCAATCTCTTCGCGCACAAGACGGTGCTGGAGAACGTGACGCTGGGCCAGGTCAAGGTCCGCAGGACGGACAAGAAGTCCGCCGAGGAGAAGGCCCGGCAGCTGCTCGACAGGGTCGGCGTGGGAAACCAGGCGGACAAGTACCCGGCGCAGCTCTCCGGCGGCCAGCAGCAGCGCGTGGCGATCGCCCGGGCACTCGCCATGGACCCGAAGGTCATGCTCTTCGACGAGCCGACCTCCGCGCTCGACCCCGAGATGATCAACGAGGTCCTCGAGGTCATGCAGCAGCTCGCCCGTGACGGGATGACCATGGTCGTCGTCACGCACGAGATGGGCTTCGCGCGATCCGCGGCGAACCGGGTGGTCTTCATGGCCGACGGCCGGATCGTCGAGGAGGCCACCCCCGACCAGTTCTTCAGCAATCCGCGCAGCGAGCGCGCCAAGGACTTCCTGTCGAAGATCCTGCACCACTGAGGTACTGCGCGGAGGTTCCGGCCTCCGCACAGCTCACGCACCGCCACCACGAGAACCGAGGGATGTCCACCATGACTCTCCGCAAGACCAGCATCGCGGCCGTTGCGGCCGCCCTCGCCCTGACCGCGACCGCCTGCGGCGGCAGCGACAGCGGCGACGACGGCATCACGATCGGTATCAAGGTCGACCAGCCCGGCCTCGGCCTGCAGACCCCGGACGGCGGCTACGCCGGGTTCGACGTCGAGGTGGCCACGTACGTGGCCAAGGAACTCGGCTACAAGGAGAGCGACATCACCTGGAAGGAGGCTCCCAGCGGCGACCGGGAGAACCTCATCGCCAACGGTGACGTCGACCTGATCGCGGCCACCTACTCCATCACCCCGGAGCGCAAGGAGCGGGTCTCCTTCGCCGGTCCGTACCTGATGGCGCACCAGGACCTTCTCGTCCGCAAGGACTACAACGAGATCAAGAAGACCTCGGATCTGAACGACAGCAAGCTCAAGCTCTGCTCGGTCACCGGCTCCACCTCGGCCGCCAACGTGCGGAAGGACTTCGCGCCGAAGGCCGACCTCAACGAGTACGGCACCTACTCCCAGTGCCTGACGGGCCTGGAGAACGGGAACGTGGACGCCCTCACGACGGACGACAGCATCCTGGCCGGCTATGCCGCGCAGAAGGAGCAGCAGGGCAAGTTCAAGCTTGTCGGCCTCAACCTGAGCGACGAGCCCTACGGCATCGGCCTCAAGAAGGGCGACACCGAGATGCAGAAGAAGGTCAACGACGCCCTGAAGAAGATGGTCGACGACGGCTCCTGGAAGAAGTTCGCCGAGAAGTACTTCGGCCCGGCCGGCTACGAGTACGGCGAGGCGCCCGAGATCACCGAAGGCAGCTGAGAAGGCAGCGGCAGGCGGGGCGCCGTCCTGACACGGACGGCGCCCCGCGTCCGCTACGGCGAGAGCGCGGGAGAACGTGTTCGACTTTCTGAATGACTACGACGTCGTGGGGGCGTTCTGGGTCACGGTCCAGCTGACCCTCTATTCGGCGATAGGTTCCTTGGTCTGGGGAACGCTCCTCGCGGCGATGCGGGTGAGTCCGGTTCCCATGATGCGCGGCTTCAGCACGGTCTACATCAACACCGTGCGGAACATCCCGCTCACCCTGATCATCGTGGCCACCTCGCTGGCGCTCTACCAGACGCTCGGCATCGAGCTCGGCGGCGGCACCTCCAAGGAGGTCAGCTTCAAGCTGGCCGTCCTGGGCCTCGTCGCCTACCACGCGTGCTTCGTCTGCGAGTCCCTGCGCTCCGGCATCAACACGGTTCCGGTGGGGCAGGCGGAGGCGGCCCGTGCACTGGGCCTGAAGTTCAGCCAGGTGCTGTCCGTGATCGTCCTGCCGCAGGCGTTCCGTTCGGTGGTGGCGCCGCTGGCCAACGTACTGATCGCACTGACCAAGAACACCACGGTCGCTTCGGCGATCGGCGTCGCCGAAGCGGCGTACGTGATGAAGAACATGATCGAGTTCAACCCGGACGTGCTGTTCCTCGTCTTCGCCATCTTCGCCTTCGGGTTCGTCGTCCTGACCCTTCCGGCCGGCATGCTGCTCGGCTGGGTGAGCAAGCGTGTGGCGGTGAAACGATGAGCAACCTCTCCGTTCTCTACGACGCGCCGGGCCCCAGGGCCAAGAGGCGCAACGTCCTCTACACCGTGGTGTTCCTCGCGGTGTCCGCCCTGGTGGCCTGGTGGGTGATCGACACCCTGGCCGCCAAGAACCAGCTGACCGAGGCCAAGTGGGGTCCGTTCGTCACCGACTCCCGGGTGTGGACCACCTACATCCTTCCCGGCCTCGGCAACACCCTCAAGGCCGCCGCGCTCTCCATCGTGATCGCACTGCCGCTGGGCGGACTGCTCGGTATCGCCCGCCTCTCCGACCACGCGTGGGTCAGCAGGCCCGCCGGCGTCGTCGTGGAGTTCTTCCGCTCGGTACCGGTGCTGCTGATGATGGTGTTCGCCAATCAGGCCTACGCCTTCTACACCGACATCGACTCCGAGGTCCGCCCGCTCTTCTCCGTCGTCACCGGACTCGTGCTCTACAACGGGTCGGTCATCGCCGAAATCGTGCGCGCCGGCATCCTGTCGCTTCCCGGCGGCCAGACGGACGCGGCAAAGGCGATCGGCATGCGCAAGGGCCAGCTGATGGTCTTCGTGCTGCTGCCGCAGGCCGTCACCGCCATGCTGCCGGCACTCGTCAGCCAGCTCGTGGTGATCGTGAAGGACACCGCGCTGGGTGGCGCGATCCTCGGGTTCTCGGACCTGATGAATCAGACCAGCACCATCTCGGCGAACTACGGTGCCAACACCATCGCCACCTTCACGGTCGTCGCGCTGATCTTCATCGCGGTCAACCTGGCCCTGACCTGGTGCGCCGGCCGGATCGAGGCCCGCATCCGGCAGGGCAAGCGCTCCGGCGGCACCGTCGTGCACGGCGGCGCGGCGGAGGACATGGAGTACGAGGAGCCGGGCTCCACCCGGTGACGGCTCCCGCCCGACCGCAGTCGTGATCCACTGCCCGCCCCTCCGCTTGACGACGGGGCGGGCAGTGGGTTGCATACCTGAGGTGATCGTGCACCGGGCTCCGTCAGCGTCAACTCCCCTCCTCCCGTCAGACCGTGAGGGCCGGGTGCTGTGGATCCGGTGATCGTCGTCGGTGCGGGACCCGTGGGACTCGCACTGGCACTGGCACTTGCCCGCCGCGACGTCCCCTCCGTCGTGCTCGACGCGGGAGAGGGGGACGTGCTGCGCCGCGCGGCACGCACCTGCGCGCTGCGCCCCGACACCGCCGCGACACTGCCCCCGGTGGAGGCCGCACGATGGCGGGTGTGGCGCACCGAGCGTCGGAGGCAGTGTCTGGAGAGGGTCGAACTCGACGACGAGGCCGCCCCGTTCCACCTCGAGCAGCATCGTCTTCAGACGGCTCTGCAGGCAGCGCTCGCACACGAGAAGGTGGTCGCCCTCGAGCGCGGCAGCCACGTCGACGCCGTGGAGCAGGACGCCACGGGGGTCGCGGTGCGCACCCGGGGACCGCGCGGAACCTGGTGGCGCGGAAGTTACGTCGTCGGCTGCGACGGAGCGCGCTCCACCCTGCGGAAGCTGCTCGGCATCGGATTCCCGGGGCGGACCTCCGTGGAGCGGCACGCCGTGGCCACGGTGCGCACCCGGCTCCCCTGGCCGGACGAGGCCCTGCTCCACCGCGAACCCGCAGGCGCACGGGAGGAGGTGACGGCGCGCCCGCTTCCCGACGGCGCGTGGCGCCTGGACTGGCTCCTCCCTCCTCGAGGAGATTTGGTCACGCCGGACGAGATGCTGGGACGCGTCAAGGACACGCTCGCCCGGTGGCACGACGGCTCGTCCGTGGGTGCTGCGCCGGCCTACGAACTGCTCGACACCGGCGTGCACACCGCCCACCAGCGGCTCGCCCGCCGCTGGCGCGTGGAGCGGGCCTTCCTCGCCGGCGACGCCGCACACCTGGTGGGCGCCCTCGGTGTCCAGGCCGTGGACGAGGGACTCCGCGACGCCGCCAATCTCGCCTGGAAGCTGAGCCTCGCCTGGCACCACGGCGCCCGCAACGACACCGCGGACGACAGCCTGCTCGACAGCTACCAGGCCGAGCGTCGTGCCGCCGTCGGCGCGCGGCTCCGTTCGGTCGACCAGGCACTGCCCTTCGTCCGCCGCTCAGGCGGTGTGCGGACGTTGCTGCCCGGCGGCGCGGCCGGTCCGCTGGGGCTTCTGACGGACGGCCACCTCGGCCGCGGGACGCTCGGTGGGCCTCCGGAGTACCGGCGGTCGCCTCTCGTCCCGCCCGGTCGCGCCTCCTCCGGGGCACGGACGCCGCCGGGCGGGCCGGCGACCGACGTGCCCGTCACCCTGCTGGACGGCACCCGCTGCCGCCTGCGGGAGCGGCTGTGCGGCCGGGGAGGAGACCTGATGGTGCTGCTGGTCGCTCCCGGCACCGGCGTGTGGGACAGCCGCCACTGGCTGCGCGCCGGCCTGATGCCCGAACTCGCGGCGGTGGTGGAGGCCTTGCCGCTGCGGGCGGAGCTGGCCGTCACGGAGGCGTACCCGGGCGCCGCTGCCCACACCGCGCTGGTGATCCGTCCCGACGGGCACCTGGTCGGCGCCTTCCCCGGGGCGCGCACCGATCTGCTGCGCGGCTGCGTGGACGCGGTGCGGGGTATGGCCGCCGCGCGCTAGGAGCTCTGTCCCGTGAGGTCCGGCGTGAGCCGGAGGGTGAGGATCTGGAAGGGGCGCAGGGCCACGTCGACGGTCCCGTCGTGCAGCGCGGCGTCCACGACCGCCCCGGTCGGGTCCAGGGGGCGTTCCAGCAGATCGGTCTCCGCACATCCGCGCACCGCGACGCCGATGCCGAGCCGGGTGCGTGCCCGCGCGCCGAGCGCCTCGTAGAGGCGGAGCACGAGATCGCCGCTGCGGTCCTCGGCCAGCTTCACCGTTTCGACCACGACCTGCTCGCCCTCGACGTCGACCAGCGGGGCGCTCTCCCGCCCCGAGCCCGGGACGACGCGTTCGGGCAGATTGATGCCGTGGCCCTCCCGTACCGCGTCGAGAATGCCGGCTCCGGGGAGCAGCGCGTACCGCATCCGGTGGCGGCCCTGATCGGTCTCGGGATCGGGGTAGCGGGGCGCCCGCAGGAGGGAGAGCCGCACCGTCGTCGTCCGCCCGCCGTCCTCGCGCACCGTGCGGGTCACGTCGTGGCCGTAGGTGGAGTCGTTGACCAGGGCGACGCCCCACAGCGGCTCCGCCACGTGGAGCCACCGGTGCGCGCAGATCTCGAACCTCGCCGCGTCCCACGAGGTGTTGGTGTGGGTGGGACGGAGGACGTGTCCGAACTGCGTCTCCGCCGCGGAGTGGTCGGCCTTGATGTCCAGAGGGAAGGCGGCCTTGAGGAAGGTCTCGGACTCGTGCCAGTCGACCTCGGTGTCGATGTCCAGGCGCCGCTCCCCGGCCCGCAGCGTCAGCTCCTGCTCCACCGACGATCCGGTGCCGAAATGCCGGACGACGCGGACGGTGGCTGCGCGCCCGTCCGGGGCGACGGCGAGCGCCAGCTCGTCGGTGCCGGTGAGGTCGGTGACGTTGTTCCGGTAGTAGGCGTCGACGTCCCACGCGTCCCACGCCGTGGGGAAGTCGGGGTGGAGCTGCAGCAGGTTCGCCGGGCTCCCCGGCGCCACCGCGTCGCGGAGCCCGGCCCGGTGGTCGGCGGCGGAGACGACCAGTCCGCGCCCGTCGATCTCGATCCGCAACTCCCCGTTGTCCATCACCCAGCCGCCGCCCGGGCGGTCCTGCGTGGTCACGGGGCCGCCGTGCTGCACCGGCGGAGCCGCGCCCGCGCCGGGGACTCCGTTCCGCGTGTGCGGGGCGCCGTTGAAGACGACTTCCGCACTGCCCTGCCCCGCGAGCGACCGTTGTGCCCCGCCGATCAGCTCCTCCAGCTCGTCCCCCACCCGCGCATAGGTCTCCCGCGCCTCGCGGTGCACCCAGGCGATCGAGGAGCCCGGCAGGATGTCGTGGAACTGGTGCAGCAGGACGGTCCGCCAGATCCGCTCCAGCGACCGGTACGGGTAGGCGAAGCCCGGAACCCGCAGTGCTGCCGTGGCGCACCACAGCTCCGCCTCCCGCAGCAGCGACTCGCTGCGCCGGTTGCCCTGCTTGGTCCCCGCCTGCGAGGTGTAGGTGCCGCGGTGGAGCTCGAGGTACAGCTCGCCCGCCCAGACGGGGGCGTGGGGGTACTCCTCCTGCGCCTTCTCGAAGAAGGCCGAGGGCGGTTCGATCGTCACCCGGGGGGAACCTTCCAGGTCCGCCAGCCGCGCTGCGCGGCCCAGCATCTCCCGGGTGGGACCGCCGCCTCCGTCGCCCCAGCCGAACGGCACGAGCGACCGGCTTCCGCTGCCCTTCTCGCGGTAGTTGCGTGCCGCGTGTGCCAACTCGCGGGCACTGAGGTCGCTGTTGTAGGTGTCGACCGGAGGGAAGTGGGTGAAGACGCGGCTGCCGTCGATGCCCTCCCAGCGGAAGGTGTGGTGGGGGAACGGGTTCGTCCTGTTCCAGGAGATCTTCTGCGTCAGGAACCATCGGCAGCCCGCGAGTTTCACGATCTGCGGCATGGCAGCGGTGTAGCCGAAGGAGTCCGGCAGCCAGACCTCCTCGGTCTCCACGCCGAACTCCTCCAGGAAGAAGCGCTTGCCGTGGACGAACTGACGCACCATCGCCTCGCCGCCGACCATGTTGGTGTCCGACTCCACCCACATTCCGCCCACGGGACGGAACCGCCCCTCGGCGACCTTCTCCTTGACCCGCGCGTACAGTTCCGGACGGTGCTCCTTGAGCCAGGCGTACTGCTGGGCCTGGGACATGGCGAAGACGAACTCCGGGTGCTCGTCCATGAGAGCGACGGTGTTCGACACCGTCCGTGCCACCTTCCTGACCGTCTCCCGCAGCGGCCACAGCCAGGCCGAGTCGATGTGCGCGTGCCCGACCGCGCTGATGCGGTGCGCCGACGACCGGGCCGGGGAGGCGAGCACGTCGCGAAGCCGGTCACGGCCCCGTTCCGCCGTGCCCGGCACGTCGGCGAGGTCGACCGCGTCGAGCGCCTGTCCGAGGGCCAGCAGCAGTTCCCAGCGCCTGGCGTCCTCCACCGGCAGCTCGTGCATCAGTCCGCCGGCCACCTCGAGGTCCCGCACCAGCTCCCACACCTCGGGCCGGAGGACCGCGAGGTCCATGCGCCGGAGCCGGTACTGCGGCGCCTTCGCCGCGGTGAGCCGGTCGCCGTCGCGGGTGGGAGTCCGCGGCGTGACCAGAATCGGGTTGGATGCCGCCTCCACGAGGAACTCCACCCGTTCCCCGCCGCCTGCGGGAGCGGCGACCGGCGCCCAGGCGTTGCGAGGGCTGAGCCCCTTCACCGCAGTGCCGTCCGCCCGGTGCACCAGGCCCTCGCACTGGAATCCGGGCATGTTCCGGTCGAAGCCGAGGTCGAGCAGGGCCTCCACGGTGAGCCCGGCCCACTCCTGCGGAACCGTTCCGGTGACGCGGAACCACGTGGTGCCCCAGACGGGCCCCCAGCGCTCGCCCACGGCGGCCGGACGGAAGGGCGCTCGCAGCCCCTCCGCCACCGGCACCGGTTCCCCCGGGACGTCCCAGCGCTCCACGGTGAGCGGGACCGCCGGGCCGTGGACCGCCGGCCGGATCCGCTCCTCCAGCACGCGGCGGAGTCGGGCTTCGACGGTGCTGCGTTCGTCGTGCATGGCGGCGGACTCCTCACGTGGACGTCACGGAGCCGGGCGACGGCCCCACGCCATCCGTACCCGGCAGATGCACGAGGCGGAACCCCGCGGGTCCGCGAAGCGCCGTCAGGGCTTGACGGCGCGGTAGTAGCGGCGTGCCCCGGTGTGCAGCGGCAGCGGGTCGGTGTAGATGGCGGTGCGCAGGTCGACCTTCTGGGCCGCGTGCACCACGCTCCCGATCTGATCGCGGCTCCTGATCAGCGACCGGGTCAGCGCCTCGGTGACCGCCGCGTCGGCCCGCTCGGTGGTCACCAGCAGGTTCGCCACCGCGACCGTGTCGACCGGCACGCCCTGCTGGACGCTCGGGTAGGCGTCGCCCGGCATCACGGCAGCCCGGTAGTAGCGCGTGTCCGGTTCCAGCCGCTGCAGTGCGGGCACCAGATCTCCCAGCGGCACCAGCCGGATCCTGAAGCGGGCTGCGAGGTTCTCCACCGCCTGCGTGGGCAGTCCACCGGACCAGAAGAAGGCGTCCAGTTCGCCCCGCTCGAGCATGCCGGGCATCTCGTCGATCCCGGCCGGCACCGCTTCGAGGTCGTTCTCCCGGTCCAGACCCGCCGCTTCGAGGAGCCGGCCCGCGACGAGGCTGACCCCCGAGCGCTCCTCGCCCAGCCCGACCCGCAGGCCTTCCAGATCGGTGGCGCCGCGGACGGGGGAGTTGGCCGGGACGATCAGCTGCATGTAGTCGTCGTACAGCCGGGCGACCGCCCGGAGCCCGGCGGATCCCGGGCGCTGTTCCGCCAGTTCCGCGGCCACGGCATCGGCCTGGGCGATGGTGAAGTCCGCTTTCCCGGACAGCAGCATGTCGAGGTTCTGCACCGATCCCTGGCTGGGTGCCAGCCGCACGGCGAGCTCCGGATCGTCGCGGGCCAGCCGCTCCTTCAGCAGCGTTCCGTACTGCTGGTACACCCCGGTGGGCACCCCGGTGGCGAAGGTGATTGTGCCGCCCGGGCGTGCCGTGCCGCCCGGTGTCAGCAGCCACGCGGCCAGGCCGACGACGACGAGGAGAGCGGCGAAGCCGCCCAGGGCGCGGCCGCCCGGCCTGAACCGCGTGAGAGTGTCGCCGACCATGCGGCCGCATCCTGCCAGGCCGCCCCGTGCGTGCGGGAGGCCCCGGCGGGAGGAGGTGCGTCACAGCGGACGGCGTACCCTGGTCGACTGAGATGACTGCGAAGACTTACGAGCTGCGGACGTTCGGCTGCCAGATGAACGTCCACGACAGCGAGCGGATGGCGGGACTGCTGGAGGACGCCGGGTACGTCCGTGCGCGCGCGGATGCGGACGGCGCGGACGTCGTGGTGTTCAACACCTGTGCGGTGCGGGAGAACGCCGACAACCGGCTCTACGGCAACCTGGGCCAGCTCGCGCCGAAGAAAGCCGCCCGGCCCGGCATGCAGATCGCTGTCGGCGGCTGCCTCGCCCAGAAGGACCGCGACACCATCGTGCGGCGCGCTCCGTGGGTCGACGTGGTCTTCGGCACCCACAACGTCGGCAAGCTGCCGGTGCTGCTCGACCGGGCACGGATCGAGCAGGAGGCCCAGGTCGAGATCGCCGAGTCGCTGGAGTCCTTCCCTTCGACGCTGCCGACCCGTAGGGAGAGCCCGTACGCCGCCTGGGTCTCGGTCTCCGTGGGCTGCAACAACACCTGCACCTTCTGCATCGTGCCCCAGCTGCGCGGCAAGGAGAAGGACCGGCGCCCGGGGGACATCCTGGCGGAGGTGGAGGCTCTCGTGTCGGAGGGCGTCAGCGAGATCACCCTCCTCGGCCAGAACGTCAATGCCTACGGCAGCGACATCGGCGACCGGGAGGCGTTCAGCAAGCTTCTCAGGGCCTGCGGCCGGATCGACGGCCTGGAACGCGTGCGCTTCACCTCACCGCATCCGCGCGACTTCACCGACGACGTGATCGCCGCCATGGCCGGGACGCCGAACGTGATGCCCCAGCTGCACATGCCCCTGCAGTCCGGCTCGTCCCGCGTGCTGAAGGCGATGCGCCGCAGCTACCGTCAGGAGCGTTTCCTCGGGATCATCGAGAAGGTGCGGGCCGCGATGCCCGACGCGGCGATCTCCACCGACATCATCGTCGGCTTCCCCGGCGAGACCGAGGAGGACTTCCGGGAGACGCTGCACGTGGTGCGCGAGTCGCGCTTCGCCCAGGCCTTCACCTTCCAGTACAGCAAGCGCCCCGGCACGCCCGCCGCCGAGATGGACGGCCAGGTGCCCAAGGCCGTGGTCCAGGAGCGGTACGAGCGGCTGGTCGCCCTGCAGGAGGAGATCTCCTGGGAGGAGAACCGGAAGCAGGTCGGGCGGACGCTCGAGGTCATGGTCGCCGAGGGCGAGGGACGCAAGGACGGCGAGACCCGGCGGTTGTCCGGGCGGGCGCGGGACAACCGGCTGGTGCACTTCGCGCGTCCCGAGGAGGCCGTGCGCCCCGGGGACGTCGTGGAGGTCGAGGTCAGTTACGCCGCTCCCCACCACCTGCTCGCCGAGGGCCCGGCGAAGGCCGTCCGCCGCACGCGCGCGGGCGACGCGTGGGAGCGCCGCCATGCCGAGCCGGAGCCGCAGCAACCGGGCGTGATGCTCGGTCTGCCCACGGTCGGCGCCCCGCCTTCCGGGCCCGAGCCCGCCGGCGGGTGCACGGCCTGCTGAGAGGCGCTCCGCCGTGCCCCTGTGCGGCCTGCCTGCGCCGCTGTCCGCCCCGTAAGCTGCCGACATGCTTGTCGCCTCAGCAGTCTGCCCCTGTCCGCCTCTCCTGGTTCCGCAGGTGGCCTCGGGGGCTGCTCCCGAGATGGACGCCGCGCGCACGGCCTGCTACGACGCCCTGGCGCTGCTGGCCGCGTCGCGTCCGGACCGGCTGGTCGTCGTCGGGGCCGCACAGGCTTCGTCCCGGGGCGTCTACCCGCAGGGGTCGACGGGCTCGTTCCGCGGCTTCGGTGTCGATCTGGAGGTGACCCTCGGTACGGCCGACGGGCAGCGGGACGGCGACGCACCGCGGCTGCCGCATTCGCTCGCGGTGGGAGCCTGGCTCCTCGCCAGGACCGGCTGGAACGCCGCCCCCGTGGAGGGACTGGCGGTGGAGGAGCTGCTGGACCGCGACCGCTGCGCCTCGACGGGTCGGGGAATCGCCGCCTCCGCCTCCCGGGTGGCGCTGCTGGCGCTGGGGGACGGCACGGCCTGCCGGACGCTCAAGGCGCCCGGGTACTTCGACCCGCGTGCCGCGGCGTTCGACGCGGACGCCGCCCGGGCGCTGGGCGCCGCTGACGTGGGGGCGCTGCTGGAGCTCGACCCCGACCTCGCGCACGAGCTCCGGGCGGCCGGGCGCTCCGTGTGGCAGGTGCTGGCGGGTGCCGCCGAGGGAGCGGACCTCGGCGGGCGGCTGTTCTACGACGACGCCCCGTACGGGGTCGGCTACCTCGTCGCCGGCTGGTCCTGAACCGCGCGGCAGCGGCGGACCTTCCCGACCGAGTCGGGAGGCGCGGACCGTTCCGCCTCCCTGCGGATCCGGCCGCGCCCCGCCGTCCGCCGCATCGGCGGGGCCGTGTCAGGCGGCCGCACCGCCGCCGCGGCCCCCACCGCCCGCGCCGCCCTCGTCGGTCCAGCGGTCCGTCTGCTCCTGACCCTTCTCGGTGCCGGTGTCGATCGTGTCGCTGTGCTTGCCGCCGGTCCGCTCGTCCAGCTTGTCCCCGGACTTCTCCGCGCCCCGGTGCGTCTTCTCGCCGTGCTGGCCGAGCATGCCCCTGACCTTGTCCATGAAGCTCATGGCGGCCGCCTTTCGTCGTGACTGGTGTCTGTCGGATGTTGCTGAGGAACCGGGATAAACCGCCCACAATCAACCCTCCGTCATGCGAGTCCGCCTGACAACTCGCACAGCCGTGGTGCGGACGTCCGCGGTGCAGATGCCGTGGAGCGGCGGTCCCGATCCCCCGGGGCAGGACGTTTGCGAGACTGGGTCCGTGACAGCCCCATCTGCGCTCCGCGCCCCGTCGTACGAGGTCGTCGCCGTTGTCGGCGCCACCGCCGCCGGCAAGTCCGATCTCGCCGTCGAGCTGGCCCGCACTCTGGGCGGCGAGGTCGTGAACGCGGACTCCATGCAGCTCTACCGCGGCATGGACATCGGTACCGCGAAGCTGGCCGAGGAGGAGCGGCGCGGCGTGCCCCACCACCTCCTCGACATCTGGGACGTCACCGCCGCCGCGAGCGTGGCCGAGTACCAGCGGCTGGCGCGTGCCGAGATCGACCGGTTGCTCGCGGAGGGGCGTGTGCCGGTCCTCGTCGGCGGGTCGGGGCTCTACGTGCGCAGCGCCATCGACGTCATGGACTTCCCCGGCACAGACCCGGCTGTGCGGGCACGGCTGGAGGGCGAGCTGGAGACGCGCGGGTCCGGGGTCCTCCACGCCCGTCTGGCCGAGACCGATCCGGCCGCGGCACGGGCCATCCTTCCCAGTAACGGGCGGCGCGTGGTGCGGGCCCTGGAGGTCATCGAGATCACCGGGCGGCCCTTCACCGCCCATCTGCCGCGGCGCGAGTCCGTCTACGACACGCTGCAGATCGGGGTCGGGGTTCCCCGTCCCGAGCTCGACGAGCGCATCGCGCGCAGAGTCGACCGCATGTGGGAGTCCGGACTCGTGGAGGAGGTCGGCGCGCTCGAGCGGGTGGGCCTGCGGCGGGGACGCACCGCTTCCCGCGCGCTCGGTTACCAGCAGGTCCTCACCGCCCTCGCCGGCGGGTGCACGCTGGAGGAGGCGCGGAGCGAGACCGTACGGGCCACCAAGCGCTTCGCGCGGCGCCAGGACTCCTGGTTCCGCCGTGATCCGCGGGTGCACTGGCTCAGCGGCGCCGCCGAGGACCGCGGCCGGCTCAGCGCTCGCGCGCTCGGCCTCCTCGAACGACCGGTCACAGCCTGATCACGTCATGGCATCGGGACGCTCCAGGGGCGTGGGAGTGCCCTTCCGGCGTGCCATCATCGACCATCGTTCGAGTTGTTCAGCAGGAGTGGAGGGCGCGTGGCGATGGCGTCGGCCGGCCCTCGAGACAACGAAGAGTCAGCGGTGGAGTACGGAACGTACGTGGATTACTCCTCGGCTCCGGTGGAGCCGGACCGGAGGCTGGACGAGGACGTACCGGTCCAGGATCCTCCCGTCGAGCCGCACGAGTTGCGGCCGCAGCGGAGGCTGCGGGTGTGGCAGCTCGCGCCGGTCGTGGTCCTGGGGGCGCTCGGCTCGCTGATGTTCGCCTTCCCGCTGGCCTTCGAGCCGGGAGGTCGCTCCGGAGCGGTCGTCGCGATGCTCGGCCTGCTGATCTGCTGCTGCGCGGCCGGCTGGGGTGTGATGGCCGCACGTCGCGTCGGCCACGTGTGGCCCGGGCTGCCCGCACCCGGCTCCCGGCGCCGCGCCGACTGGCGTGTGATCGCCGCCTACGCGGGAGGCCTGGGCGCTGTCGCCGCTCTCGCACTCTGGCGGGTCGCCTGGCTCGCGGGCTGACCCGGGAGCGCCGGCGGCCTCCCGATACGATCGAGGCGTGAGCACTGCGCAGGGCGTGCCGTTCCTCAAGGGGCACGGCACCGAGAACGACTTCGTGATTCTCCCCGACCCGGACGGCACCCTGGAGCTGACCGCCTCCGCCGTGCGGCGGCTCTGCGACCGCCGCGCCGGAATCGGTGCCGACGGAGTGCTGCGCGTGGTGCGGTCGGCCGCCCATCCCGAGGCGTGGGAGAGGGCGGGCGATGCCCCGTGGTTCATGGACTACCGCAACGGCGACGGCTCGGTCGCCGAGATGTGCGGCAACGGTGTGCGGGTGTTCGCCCGTTACCTGAACCGGGCCGGGCTCGTCCCGGCCGGAGATCTCGCGGTGGCCACGCGGGCGGGGGTGCGGCGCGTGCACCTTGCCGCCGGCACCTCGCCGGGGGCCGAGGGCGGAGCGGGGCCGGTCACGGTCCGCATGGGGCGTGCCACGCTCTCCGGCGAGCCGGTCACGGTCGCCGTCGGCGCACGGAGCTGGCAGGCCAGGAACGTGAACACGTGCAATCCGCACGCCGTCGTGTTCGTCGACGATCTCGCGCACGCCGGCCCCCTCACCGCGCCGCCGGCGGTGACCCCCGAGCACGCGTACCCGGACGGCACGAACGTCGAGTTCGTCGTCGACCGGGGCGAGCGGCACGTCGCCCTCCGGGTCCACGAACGGGGTTCGGGAGAGACGCGGTCCTGCGGCACCGGAGCCTGCGCGGTCATGGTCGCCGCCGCCCGCCGCGACGGACACGATCCGGCCGCCGACGGCACCCCGGTGACGTATACGGTGGACGTTCCCGGAGGGCGCCTGGTGATCACCGAACGCCCTGACGGGGAGATCGAGATGGCCGGTCCGGCGGTCATCCTGGCGGAGGGCGTGCTCGACGCCGACTGGTTCGCGGCCTGACGGGCACAACCGTTCCCCGACCGGCGTCGGCCGAATGCAAACGTCGCTCGAACGGGTGATCCCGGTCACTGCTGGCGAGAGGCGGTCAGCGGCGCGTGATGGGCTCGGTAGAGTCGCACTCCGGGAGAGACCGGGGTCCACGAGCGGGAGGTGGCCATGGACGCGGTGCGCAGCCTTCGGAAGCTGGGCCGTGCCGCCCTCCTGAGGCCGGCCGCCAGGGGGTCCCTCCCGCACGCCATCGAGCATGTCGCCCAGGTCCACCGTGCGCACCACCCCGGAGCAGACCTCGATGTTCTGCGCCGCGCCTACGTCCTCGCCGAATCCTCCCACCGGGGACAGGTCCGCAAGAGCGGCGAGCCCTACATCACGCACCCGTTGGCCGTCACCCTGATCCTCGCTCAACTCGGTGCCGAGACCACCACCCTGACGGCATCCCTGCTGCACGACACGGTCGAGGACACCGAGGTGACGCTGAGCCAGGTCCGTGCCTCCTTCGGGGCGGAGGTGGCACATCTCGTCGACGGCGTCACCAAGTTGGAGAAGGTCGAGTACGGTGCCGCCGCCGAGCCGGAGACCTTCCGCAAGATGCTCGTCGCCACCGGCAGCGACGTGCGCGTCATGTCGATCAAACTGGCGGACCGCCTGCACAACATGCGGACCCTGGGCGTGATGCGCCCCGAGAAGCAGGCGCGGATCGCCCGCGTCACCCGGGACGTGCTGGTGCCGCTCGCCGAACGCCTCGGCGTCCAGGCACTCAAGCGCGAGCTCGAGGACATGGTCTTCGCCGTGCTGCATCCCGAGGACCACCGCAGAGCCCAGGAGCTGGTGCGCGAGTACGCGGCGCAGCCGGATCCGCTCACCGAGATCGCGGAATCCGTTCGGGCGGTCCTGCGGGAGGCCGCGGTGGACGCCCAGGTGCTCATCCGGCCCCGCCATCTGCTGTCCGTGCACCGGCTGAGCCTCAAGCGCGGGGCCCTGAGCCCGTGCGACTTCGGGCGCCTGCTGCTGCTCGTCGACGATGACGCCGAGTGCTACGCGGCGCTGGGGGAACTGCACACCTGCTTCGTGCCGGTCATGTCGGAGTTCAAGGACTTCATCGCGGTGCCGAAGTTCAACCTGTACCAGTCGCTGCACACCGCCTTCGCCGACTCCCGGGGGAGGGTGGCCGAGGTCCTGGTCCGCAGCCACCGGATGCACCGGGTCGCCGAGGCGGGCGTCATCGCGCTCGGGGACCCGCACGTCGCCGGCTCCGGGACCGCCGACGACGCCCACGCACCCGACCGGGAGGATCCGACCCGTCCGGGATGGCTCTCCCGCCTCCTCCAATGGCAGAGCCGCGCGGCCGATCCCGACACCTTCTGGACCGAGCTGCGCGACGAGTTGGCGGAGGACCAGGAGATCATCGTCTACCCGGGCGGGGACGCGGCGGTCGCGGCGCTTCCTCTGCCGGCCGGCGCGTCCTGCATCGACGCCGCATACGTCCTCCACGGTGAGGCGGCGCACCGCTGCATCGGCGCCCGGGTCAACGGCCGCCTGGCCGCCCTGAGCACGGTCCTGCGGGACGGCGACACGGTGCAGCTCTTCCTCGCCCCGCAAGCAGCTTCCGCGGGTGCGGCCCACGCCCCGGACCGGGAATGGCTCGCGCACGCGCGCACCCCCGCTGCGCGCATCGCCATCCGCCAGTGGCTCGCGGGCCACCCCGAGGAGCCGCCCGCAGTCCCACGGCCCACCGCGATCACCACTCCCGGTCGACCGGACCGTCCTGCCGCTGCCGTGCCCGACCGTGCTGCCCCCGCACGACCGGAACGGCCCGGCGCGTCCCCGCCCGCCGGCGTCCCGGCCGCCCAGCGCGCCCGGGGGCGGCATCTCGCGGAGAGTCCCGCCGTGCTCACCGGGCGGCCCGGAGTGCCGGTCCGGCTCGCCCGCTGCTGCACTCCGGTGCCGCCCGACGCCGTGACCGGTTTCCCCGTGCGGGGCGGCGCCGTCGCGGTCCATCGGGAGACCTGCCACACCGTGGTCCGTATGGCCGCGGCAGGGCGGCACGCGGTCCCCGTCCGCTGGGACGAGCAGGCCGCCGGATGCCGTGTGACGCTCCTTGCGGAGGCGTTCGGGCATCCCCGGCTGCTGGCGGATCTCACCGAGGCGATCGCCGCGCAGGGCGCCGCCGTGGTCTTCGCCGAGGTGGAGCCGCCGTGCGAGCAGCGGGTCCGCCACACCTACACGCTGCAGCTGCCCGATGCGGCGGGTCTCGCGGCGCTCATGCGCGCCATGCGGAGGGTTGCGGGCGTGTACGACGTGTCGCGTGCGGTGAAGCACCTTCCTGCCCGCTGAGCGGGCGACAATCCGGGTGACGTCCCGGATCTCGCGTGTCACCATCGACAACGGCGGCACACGGTCACCCGCTTTCCGGGGAATCATTCCCGAGCGGCACGCGTTGCACCGACCGAGCGGCCTCTCCATTCCTCCGACGTAAGGATCCAATGACCTCTCCCTCTTCCCTTCCCGAATCGGGCCGGCGCCTCTCGGAGCCGGGCCGCCTGGCCGACGCCCTGATGGAAGAGGACGTCGCTCCGGGCGACGGTGTGGACTCCGCACGTGACGGCGAGCAGTACGACCGGGAGGAGCGTGCGGCGCTGCGGCGCGTCGTCGGGCTCTCCACGGAGCTCGAGGACGTCACCGAGGTCGAGTACCGGCAGCTCCGCCTGGAGCGCGTGGTCCTCGTCGGCGTGTGGACCTCCGGCACCGCGCAGGACGCGGACAATTCGCTCGCGGAGCTCGCGGCCCTGGCCGAGACCGCCGGCGCACAGGTGCTGGAGGGTGTCGTGCAGCGCCGGGCGAAGCCCGATCCGGCCACCTACATCGGCTCCGGCAAAGCGCTGGAGCTGCGGGACATCGTGCTGGAGACCGGCGCCGACACCGTCGTCTGCGACGGTGAACTCAGCCCCGGGCAGCTCATCCACCTCGAGGACGTGGTGAAGGTCAAGGTGGTCGACCGCACCGCCCTGATCCTCGACATCTTCGCCCAGCACGCCAAATCCCGCGAGGGCAAGGCCCAGGTGGCGCTGGCACAGATGCAGTACATGCTTCCCCGGCTGCGCGGCTGGGGCCAGTCGCTGTCCCGTCAGATGGGCGGTGGCGGTTCGGGGTCCGCCGGGGGCGGTATGGCCACCCGCGGTCCCGGTGAGACCAAGATCGAAACGGACCGTCGGCGGATCCGCGAGAAGATGGCGAAGATGCGCCGGGAGATCGCGGAGATGAAGACCAGCCGTGAGGTGCAGCGGCAGGACCGCAGGCGTCACAAGGTGCCGTCGGTGGCCATCGCGGGCTACACCAACGCAGGCAAGTCCTCACTGCTCAACCGGCTCACCGGAGCGGGAGTCCTGGTGGAGAACGCTCTGTTCGCCACGCTGGACCCGACCGTGCGGCGGGCCGAGACCCCCAGCGGCAGGTTGTACACCCTGGCGGACACGGTCGGCTTCGTCCGGCACCTTCCGCACCACCTGGTCGAGGCGTTCCGCTCGACCATGGAGGAGGTCGGCGACTCCGACCTCCTCCTGCACGTGGTGGACGGATCCCACCCCGCCCCCGAGGAGCAGCTCGCCTCGGTCCGCGAGGTGCTGCGCGAGGTCGGCGCGGTGGACGTCCCGGAGATCGTGATCGTGAACAAGGCGGATGCCGCCGACCCGCTGGTGCTGCAGCGGCTGCTGCGGCAGGAGAAGCGCTCCCTCGCCGTCTCGGCCCGTACCGGGATGGGCATCGAGGAACTGCATGCGCTCATCGACGAGTTGCTGCCCAGGCCGGCGGTCGGACTCGAAGTGCTCGTGCCGTACACGCACGGTGCCCTCGTTGCCCGCACCTACGCGGAGGGCGAGGTGCTGTCCGAGGCGCACACTGAGGAGGGCACGCTGCTCACGGTGCGGGTCCACGAGGAACTCGCAGCCGAACTGCGCGCCGCCGAGCCCGCCGCACGGGTCTGACGGCGGCAGTCACCGCACGGCGAAGGCCGCCCCCGCCGAGGAGCGGGGGCGGCCTTCGCCGTGAAACGTTCCGTGGGGCTCAGCCGGTGCGGGACACCGTGTCGAAGACCGCCTTCGCCTCCTCGCCCAGGCGCGGTCCCGCGAGCCAGCCGTGCGTGATGGGGCCGATCGAGGTGACCGACAGCAGGGTCCTGCCGTCCGCGCCGAGCCAACCGCCGCCGGACGAGCCGCCGGTCATCGTGCACCCGATCCGGTACATCGTCGGCTGATTCGCGTCGAGCGTCAGACGCCCCGGGGCGTCGGTGCAGCGGAACATGCGCTCGCCCTTGAACGGAGGGGCCGCCGGGTAGCCGTTCGCGGTCAGCGTGTCGATCCCGTCCACGCCGGGAGTGCCGAAGTCGACCCGGACGGCGCCCCCGACCGTCTCCTGCAGCGTCGTGCCGCTCTTGTCCTCGGGCTGCACCTTCAGCACGGCGAAGTCCTGCGGTGCCCCCTTGCCGCCGGTGTGCGCGCCGTTCTCGATCCAGAAGTCGGTGGTCCGGGCCTGCTTGGCCCACCAGATTCCGTGCGGGGCGACGGCGTTCTTCTCCGCGTCCGCCAGTTCGGAAGGCTTCAGACCGGCGTCGTTGAAGTGCGGGACGAAGACCACGTTGCGGTACCAGCCCCCGGTGGAACCGGCGTGGACGCAGTGTCCCGCGGTGGCCACCAGGTTCGAGCGCCCGGGGTTCTCCGGGTCCTTCACGACCGTTCCGGAGCACACCATGGATCCCTTGGGCGTCTCCATGAACACCTTGCCGACCGGCGGCGCGTTCTCGGTGTAGGGCAGCGGCACCGCCTCCGCCTCCACCGGGGCCGGCTCAGGATCGGTCACCCCCTCGTCGATCTCCGACTCGTCGACGTCACGGTCGTTCTCCCGGGCACCTCCCATCCGGTCCGGGTCCCAGTGGTCCTCGATGATCGGATTGATGAAGTCCCGGGCCTCCCGCAGCCAGTCGTCCCGGTCCCAGTCCTTCCAGGCGCCGTCCCGCCACTTGTCCAGGTCCTTCAGCGCCGCCGGCAGCTTCTCGGGCAGCTTGTCCGGCAGGCCGAGTTCGTCGCGCAGCTCGTCGAAGTCCTTCACCGGCTGCCGTTCGCCCGACGCGCTCGGCTTCGCGTCCGTGCCCGACTCGTCGGGCGCGCACCCGGTCGCGGCCGTCGCCAGCGCGGCCATCGCGGTGACCGCTCCGAGAGCCGGCCGGAATCGGTGTGCGCGGATGCCTCTGCTCGGCATGCGTGAATCCCCCCATGGTGTTCGTCCAACCGAAGTGACATGAACTCGCCGCAGTGCGGCGGCCCCCCACTATGCCCGGTCGTGCGGGGGATGCCGCTTCCAGGGTCCCCGGTTCCGCGCGAACCCCACACGTGATGCGCACGAGAGGGGGAGAACTGCCGAACGACCGTGATCCGCGGCCCTCCGCCTCGTTGAGCGCCACGGGAGCAGTGGTTCGCCCGGCGCGGGCCGACACGACAGCACGGGAGGCAGCAGTGAACGCGAGCTCCGCACACGGGCCGGTCCCCTCGCCCGGGGGGAGCCCCACCGGCTCCTGTCTCGCCGGGACCGAACGTCCCGAGGTGCCGCGGCAGGCGGCGGCGTCCTCCGGTGACGGCGACCGCCCGATGCGCCCGGAGGGAACGCCCGCAGTCGGCGATCCGCTCGAGCAGTCCGATTCCGCGGCAGCGGCGGACGCGGCCGCTGCGGAGGGGCTGCTGCGCTGCTGGGTGCGGGAGAACAACGTTCGGCAACCGCCCGATGGCGTACTGAGGATCGCCCTCGACGCCACCGGGGTCACGCTGTGCGTGCCCGTGCTCCACTGGTCGATGACGGGATGGCACCGCTTCGGCAGCGTCCGGCTCGACGGCGCGGCCGGAGACGAACCCGTCGACGCGGTCCTCCTCGCCTCGCTGTTCGGGCGGGAGGCCTCCCACCTGAGCGGCGGGCGCACCGGCGGCGGGGAGGGCGCGGCACTGGTGGCCCGGGTCGCCGACTCGGTGCGACGCAGCGCCGACTTCCTCGCGGCCCGGCGGGCCGCACCCGGCCCTTCGGCCGAAGGCGACCTCTTCCTGGAAGCGGAGCAGTCCCTCCTCCTCGGTCATCCGGTGCACCCCACACCCAAGAGCCGCGAGGGCCTGTCCGACGCGGAGGCACAGGCCTACTCCCCGGAGCTCCGCGGGTCCTTCCCCCTGCACTGGCTGGCGGTCGACCCGGCGGTTCTCGCCTCGGACTCGGCCTGGTACGACAGCACGGCGACCGCTGCCGGCCGCGGGGGAGTCCCGGTCCCGGCGGCGACCCTGGCCGCGCGACTGGCCGGTGAGCAGGTGGCTGCCGCTCTCCCCGAAAGCTTCGTGCCCCTCCCGCTGCACCCCTGGCAGGCCCGCGAGATCCGGCACCGGCCGCAGACCCAGCGTCTGCTGGACGCCGGGCTGCTCCGCGATCTGGGGCAGGCGGGCGACGCCTGGCACCCGACGTCCTCGGTGCGGACCGTCCACCGCCCGGGAGCGGAGGCGATGCTGAAGCTGTCGCTCGGTCTGCGGATCACCAATTCCCGCAGGGAGAACCTGCGCAAGGAGCTCCTGCGCGGCGTCGAGATCCAACGTCTGCTGCGCACCGGGCTGTCCGCGCGCTGGCGGGCCGCCCACCCCGGCTTCGACATCGTCCGCGACCCTGCGTGGCTGGGCGTGGACGATCCCTCGGGCGGACCGGTCCCCGGACTGGACACCGTCATCCGTCACAACCCCTTCGGCCCGGAGGACGACGCCGTCTGCATTGCGGCGCTCACCTCGCCCCGGCCGTGGCCCGGGCTGCCGCGGGAACGGCTGCTCCCGCGACTCGCCGTTGCCGTGGAAGCGCTGGCGCGGTCGACGCACCGCCCCGTCGCCGCCGTGGCCACCGAATGGTTCCTCCGCTACCTCGACCGGGTGGTGCGTCCGATTCTCTGGCTCGACGCCCACGCCGGCATCGCCCTGGAGGCGCACCAGCAGAACACCCTGGTGCTGCTGGACAGTCACGGATGGCCGTGCGGCGGCCGCTACCGGGACAACCAGGGCTACTACTTCCGGACATCCCGGCGGGAGGAGATCCAACGGCGGCTGCCGGGCGCCGGTGCCGCCAGCGACTCCTTCGTCGCCGACGACGTCACCGACGAGCGTTTCGCGTACTACCTCGGCATCAACAACGTCCTGGGACTCATCGGCGCCTTCGGAGCGCAGGGGCTCGTCGGAGAACCCCTGCTGCTCGCCGCATTCCGGCAGTTCCTGCAGACGGAGGCGTCCGGTCCGGGAGGAGCACCGGTCTCGCCCCTTCCCGAGCGCCTGCTCTCCGAACCGACACTGCGCTGCAAGGCGAACCTCCTCACGCGTCTGCACGGCATGGACGAACTCGTCGGGCCGGTGGACACCCAGTCCGTCTACGTCACCGTCGACAACCCGCTCGCGCCCTGAACCCCGGGCTCCGGAGGCACTGATGGAACTCCCCGTCCCGCCCTCGTCCCGGGGCTCCGTGCGCAGCGCCCCCCGCGGTCGGGACGGCGTCCGGGCCCTTCCCGGGAAGACGGCTGCGCCGGACGGCCGGCACCACGGGGCAGGAGCCGACGGACCCACCGCCCCGGCGGGGCCCGACGAGACGGACACCGTGGACCTCGACCTTTCCGGGCAGGCCGGTGCGTTCCTCGACGGGGCGGGTGCCTGCGCTCCTCCGACCGGTCGGCCGGAGAACCTGCCGCTCCACGGCGACCGGCGACACGGCCCGTCCGGCTCGGAGCTTCTCGACGGCATCGGCGACTGGCCGTCCGCGGCGACTCCGAGCGGCATCCTCCAACTGGTTCCCGTCCGACTCGAAAGGGACCTGCCGCTCGTCTCCGGCTGGATGAACGACCCGGCGGTCGCCGAGTTCTGGGAGCTCTCCGGGCCTGTCGGTACCACCGCCGCGCACCTGCGCGGTCAGCTCGACGGCGACGGCCGGAGCGTCCCCTGCCTGGGCGTGCTCGACGGCGTTCCCATGAGCTACTGGGAGATCTACCGCGCGGACCTGGACCCACTGGCCCGCTCCTACCCGGCCCGGCCCCACGACACCGGAATCCACCTGCTCCTCGGCGGTGCCGCCGACCGGGGGCGCGGGCTGGGCACCCGGCTGCTGCGGGCCGTGACCGGCCTCGTCCTCGCGAACCGTCCGGACTGCCGACGCGTCGTCGCCGAGCCCGACCTCCGCAACATCCCCTCCGTGGCCGCCTTCCTGGGAGCCGGCTACCGCTTCTCCGCCGAGGTGGATTTGCCCGGCAAGCGCGCCGCGCTCATGGTCCACGACCGCTGAGCCTCCGTGCCGCCACCCGCCGCCTCAGACCCCGACCGCCATCCGACAAGGGAGACGCCCCGGTGCCCCAGCACCCCTCCGCCCTCCGGGTTCCGCCCGGCCTCGACCAGGACACCTGGGAACAGGCCGAACAGCGGCTGCTGACCAAGATGCTCGCCGAGTTCGCCTACGAGGAGATCCTCCGCCCCCGGCTCGAGCCGGACGGCACCTACCACCTCGCCGTCACGCACGACCTCACCCTCCGCTTCCGGGCCCGCCGGGGTGCCTACGGACACTGGAGGATCGACCCGGACAGCATCACCCCCCGGGTGAGCCCCCTCGACTTTGTCGCCCTCGCCAACCGACGGCTCCTCGGCCTCGGCGGGGACACCACCGGACACCTGCTCCGCGAACTGACCGCCACCCTCACGGCCGACGCACGCCTGGCCGCTGAAGCGCTCAGCGCACCGGAACTCGCCGAGCTCGGATACGCGCAGTTGGAGGGCCACCAGACGGGGCACCCCTGGCTGGTCGCGAACAAGGGGCGGCTCGGTTTCTCCGCCGCCGACGCCGCGAACTGGTCGCCGGAGAACCGCACCCCGCGCCGTCTGCCCTGGATCGCCGTGCACCGGTCACTGGCGCAGTACCGCGGCGTGGCGTCGCTCGCCGACCCGGCGCAGCTCTACTCCCGTGAGCTCGGGCCGGCGACCCGCGGACGTTTCGACGCCATCCTGGAGGCGCAGGGACTCCGGTCGGAGGATCATCTGCTGCTGCCGGTGCACCCCTGGCAGTGGGACGAGACCATCGCTCCGCTGTTCGCCCGCGAGATCGCGCGGCGCACCCTCGTGCCGCTGGAAGCGGACGACGACGTGCGGCTGCCGCAGCAGTCCGTGCGCACCTTCCTCAACGTCAGCAGCCCCGAACGGCACACCGTCAAACTACCGCTGTCCGTGCTCAACACGCTCGTGTGGCGCGGCCTTCCCACGGAGCGCACGCTCGCCGCCCCGGCCGTCACCGCCTGGGTGCAGTCCCTGCGTAACGAGGACCCCTTCCTGCGTGACGAGTGCGGGGTCGTCCTGCTCGGGGAGGTCGCTTCGGTGGCCGTGCCGCACCCGGTCTACGACACGCTGCCGCGCGTGCCGTACCAGTACCGCGAGCTGCTCGGCTGCATCTGGCGCGAGCCCCTGGAGCCGCAGCTCGACTCCGGTGAACGCGCCCGGACCCTGGCCGCGCTGCTGCACACCGACCCGGAAGGCCGCTCCTTCACCGCCGAACTCGTCGCCCGTTCCGGGCTGTCCGCCTCCGTCTGGCTGCGGCACCTGTTCGCGGCGCTCCTGCCGTCCCTGCTCCACTTCCTCTACCGGTACGGCACCGTGTTCTCCCCGCACGGCGAGAACGCCATCGTGATCTTCGACTGCGACGACGTGCCGGTGCGGCTGGCCGTGAAGGACTTCGTGGACGACGTCAACGTCAGCGCCCTGCCGCTGCCCGAGCACGAAACGATGCCGGACGACGTACGCGGCGTGCTGCTGACCGAGGAGCCCTCCTTCCTCCCGCAGTTCATCCACGCCGGCCTCTTCGTCGGGGTGTTCCGCCACCTTGCTCCGCTGTGCGAGGAGCAGCTCGGTGTCGCGGAGGAGGCGTTCTGGTCCCTGGTGCGGGAGGAGGTGCGGAGGTACCACCGCCGCTTCCCGCGTCTGAAGGAGCGCTTCGAGACCTTCGACCTCCTGACTCCGCACATCGACCGCCTGTGCCTGAACCGGAACCGGCTGCATGCGGACGGCTACCGCGACCGGGACGAGCGCCCCCACGCCGCGGTGCACGGCACCGTGCCGAATCCGCTCCACGGACCGTGACCGGGCGCGCCTCCGACTGTCGGAGCGGCCGCGTAGGCTGTGAGGTCTATGAGCAAGCCTGACCTCACCGAGCTGCTGCATGCCGCTGTCGAAGCCGTCGGGGGCACGGAGCGCCCCGGTCAGGTGCAGATGGCACAGGCCGTGGCCGACGCCGTCACCGAGGGGAGCCACCTGCTCGTCCAGGCCGGCACGGGCACGGGGAAGTCGCTCGGCTACCTCGTGCCGGTGCTCGCCCAGGGCGACCGTGCCGTGATCGCGACGGCCACCCTCGCGCTGCAGCGCCAACTCGTCGAGCGGGACCTTCCGCGCACCGTGGAAGCGCTGCACCCGAGTCTGCGCCGCCGCCCGGAGTTCGCGATGCTCAAGGGGCGTTCGAACTACCTCTGCCTCCACCGGCTCCACGAGGGGGTGCCGCAGGACGAGGAGGAGGGACTCTTCGACCCGTTCGAATCCGCCGCCCCCACCAGCAAGCTCGGCCAGGATCTGCTGCGGCTGCGCGACTGGTCCGACGAGACCGGGACCGGCGACCGGGACGACCTCAGTCCCGGGGTGTCCGACCGCGCCTGGTCCCAGGTGTCCGTGTCCGCCCGCGAGTGTCTGGGCGCGACCCGCTGCCCCTACGGGGAGGAGTGCTTCGCGGAGGCGGCCCGTGAGCGGGCCAGGCTCGCGGAGGTCGTGGTCACCAACCACGCCCTGCTGGCGATCGACGCGATCGAGGGCGCCCCCGTCCTGCCGAGCCACGATGTGCTGGTGGTGGACGAGGCGCACGAACTGGTCTCCCGCGTCACCGGGGTTGCCACCGGCGAGTTGACCCCCGGCAGTGTCGCGCGAGCCGTGCGCCGAACGTCACGGCTGGTCGACGAGAAGGCGGCCGACCGTCTCCGGAGCGCCTCGGAGACGTTCGAGCGGTTGATGGAACTGATGCTGCCCGGCCGGCTGGAGGAGGTTCCGGAGGATCTCGGCTACGCCCTGGCCACGCTGCGGGACGCCGCGCGGCTGTGTCTCACGGCACTGGGCGAGACGCGGGACCGCTCGGTGCAGGACGAGGACGCGGTGCGGAAGCAGGCGCGTGCCTCGATGGAGAACGTGCACGATGTCGCCGAGCGCCTGGCCCTGGCGTCGCCGTACGACGTCCTGTGGTGCGAGCGGCACGACCGGTGGGGGGCCTCGCTGAAGGTGGCGCCGCTGTCCGTCTCGGGGATGCTCCGCGAGAAGTTGTTCGCGGACCGCTCGGTGGTGCTCACCTCGGCCACCCTGAAACTGGGCGGCGACTTCGACGGCGTCGGGGCGTCGCTGGGACTCGCTCCCGAGGGGCGTCGGGCGCTCCGGGCACAGCAGGCGCAGGAGAGCGAGGAGGAGCGGGCCGAGGGCGACTCCGAGGAGGAGGAGGCGCCGCGCTGGAGCGGCCTGGACGTGGGTTCCCCGTTCGACTACCGCAAGCAGGGCATTCTCTACGTCGCGCGGCACCTCTCGCCACCGGGGCGCGAGCCCTCCCGGAGCGACATGCTCGAAGAACTGTCGGACCTGGTCCAGGCCGCGGGCGGCAGAACTCTCGGCCTCTTCTCCTCCATGCGGGCCGCACAGACGGCTGCCGAGGACCTGCGGGGGCGCCTGGACCTGCCGATCCTGCTGCAGGGCGAGGACACCCTGGGCGAACTCATCCGCAGCTTCGCCGAGGATGCGCGGACCTGCCTGTTCGGTACGCTCTCCCTCTGGCAGGGTGTCGACGTGCCCGGCGTGAACTGCCAACTGGTGGTGATGGACCGCATCCCGTTCCCGCGTCCCGACGATCCGTTGATGAGCGCCCGCCAGAAGGCGGTGGAGGACGGCGGCGGCAACGGCTTCATGGCCGTGGCCGCCCATCACGCCGCCCTGCTGATGGCGCAGGGCGCCGGTCGACTGGTCCGTGCGGCGGGGGACCGTGGTGTGGTCGCGGTGCTGGATCCGCGCCTGGAGCGGGCCCGCTACGGAGGGTTCCTGCGGGCGTCCATGCCCGACTTCTGGTACACCACGGACCGCAATCAGGTGCGCCGTTCCCTGGCGGCTATCGATCGGGCAGCCGGCGCGGAGGCGTGAGGGTGAGGGCCGCACGGCGAAGCCCCGGGGCCGCGGAAAGGACCTCGGGGCTCCGACAGGGAGGGCGCGCGCCTCAGACTCGGCGCAGCACGGCCACGACCTTGCCGAGGATGGTCGCCTCGTCCCCGGGGATGGGCTGGTAGGAGGCGTTGTGGGGGAGGAGCCAGACATGGCCGTCCTCGCGCTTGAACCGCTTCACGGTCGCCTCGCCGTCCAGCATCGCGGCAACGATGTCGCCGTTCTCCGCGACCGGTTGACGGCGCACAGTGACCCAGTCCCCGTCGCAGATCGCGGCATCGACCATCGAGTCGCCGATCACCTTGAGTACGAACAGCTCGCCGTCACCGACGAGTTGGCGCGGCAGCGGGAAGACGTCCTCCACCGATTCCTCGGCGAGGATCGGGCCGCCGGCCGCGATGCGCCCGACGAGCGGGACGTAGGAGGCCGAGGGCTTGCCGGAGGTGTCCGCGGTGTGGTTGCTCGGAGTGTCGGAGCCGCGGACCTCGTACGCGCGGGGGCGGTGCGGATCCCGTCGCAGGAAGCCCTTGCGTTCGAGCGCCATCAGCTGATGCGCCACGGAGGACGTGCTGGACAGGCCTACTGCCTCGCCGATCTCCCGCATGGACGGCGGGTATCCGCGGCGCTGCACCGAGTCGCGGATCACCTCGATGACGCGGCGCTGCCGATCGGTGAGCCCGGAGCTGTCCGCCCGAATGCCGGGCGGGCGGCCCGGGAGCCGGGCGGGCGGCGCGTCGTCCGGTGCACTGCCCGTCGCTCCCGGTGCTTCCGGTGTGCGCACCGCGCCGTCCTCGACGGCGATCGTCGCGCTGTTTGCGGTGGTCATGGCGGCCCCTCTCGTGCGGTTCTCCCTGTGGCTCAACGGTAGTTGGTTTCGAAAGGTTGCGCCAAACACACGTTCGAGTGAAATATCCGAATACAGCTTTCGTGATCATGGGCGCGCATGTATAAGCGCTTACCCGACTGTGGTTCCGGCGGTCCCCGCCGTGCGTCGACGGAGCCCGGACGCGTACGCTCGTCGCCGTCGCGCAGCCCGACACGCGTGTCGGAAGGGTTGTCGTCCAGCCACCAGATCTAGTGGTTAGATGGATCCTAGCCACCCACAAGTTGTGGTCCCCCGGGGTCTTGTCCTTCGGGTGTGGACTATGCTGGTGGCATACCTCGAAGGGCTCCGGCGAGCCCTGTCCGGGGCGGTCCAGTCATGCACGGTGAGAGTCGAAGGGTGGGGAGAGACGATGCACTGCCCCTTCTGCCGCCACTCCGACAGCCGTGTGGTCGACAGTCGCACGACGGACGACGGCACCGCGATCCGGCGCCGCCGGCAGTGTCCCGACTGCGGGCGCAGGTTCACCACGGTGGAGAACGCGTCGCTGATGGTGATCAAGCGCAGCGGGGTCACCGAGCCGTTCAGTCGCGACAAGGTGATCGCCGGTGTCCGCAAGGCGTGCCAGGGGCGTCCCGTCACCGAGGACGCCCTCGCCCAGCTCGGCCAGCGGGTCGAGGAGGCGGTCAGAGCGACCGGAAGCGCGGAGCTGTCCACGCACGACGTGGGCCTCGCCATACTGGGTCCCCTCCAGGACCTGGACCTTGTCGCCTATCTGCGATTCGCGTCCGTCTACCGGGCTTTTGAGTCGCTCGAGGACTTCGAGGCCGCCATCGCGGAACTCCGTGATGCCGGGCCACCCGCCGAGGGGCTCGGGGACGGTGGGGACCGGGAGGTTCCCGCGCCCGCTGCCGCCGCCGACTGAGCGACTCGGCGCCATACCTGACCGGACGACCCGCGGGCCTCCGGTCGCAGTTCAGCAGTCGCGTTCCGGGAGTATCCGGGGCGCATGGGGGCGTTATGCCCGTACAGGGAGGCGGAATGACAGAGACGGCGAGCGGCCCGGCACGCGGTTCACGCGGCAGGGGCGGCAGGGCGAACAAGGGACTGCGCATCGAGCGCATCCACACCACTCCCGGAGTGCACCCGTACGACGAGGTCACCTGGGAGCGCCGAGACGTCGTCATGACCAACTGGCGCGACGGCTCGGTGAACTTCGAGCAGCGGGGCGTCGAGTTCCCCGAGTTCTGGTCGGTGAACGCGGCCAACATCGTGACCAGCAAGTACTTCCGTGGCGCGGTGGGCTCGGAGCAGCGCGAGAGCAGCCTCAAGCAGCTGATCGACCGCGTGGTGCAGGCCTACCGGGCGGCGGGTGAGGAGAACGGCTACTTCGCGTCCCCCGCCGACGCGGAGATCTTCGAGCACGAGCTCGCCTACGCGGTGCTCCACCAGATCTTCGCCTTCAACTCCCCTGTGTGGTTCAACGTCGGCACGAAGCAGCCGCAGCAGGTCAGTGCGTGCTTCATCCTCTCGGTCGACGACTCCATGGAGTCGATCCTCGACTGGTACAAGGAAGAGGGGATGATCTTCAAGGGCGGTTCCGGCGCCGGGCTCAACCTGTCCCGCATCCGCTCCTCCAAGGAACTGCTCTCCTCCGGCGGCAACGCCTCCGGACCGGTCTCCTTCATGCGCGGCGCCGACGCATCCGCCGGCACGATCAAGTCGGGGGGTGCGACGCGCCGGGCGGCCAAGATGGTGGTCCTCGACGTCGACCACCCCGATGTCGAGGCCTTCATCGAGACCAAGGTGAAGGAGGAGGAGAAGATCCGCGCGCTGCGCGACGCGGGCTTCGACATGGACCTCGGAGGCGATGACATCACCTCCGTCCAGTACCAGAACGCGAACAACTCGGTCCGCGTGACCGACGAGTTCATGAAGGCGGTCGAGGCCGGCGCCGAGTTCCCGCTGCGTGCCCGGATGACGGGTGACCTCGTCGAAAAGGTGGACGCCAGGGCGCTGTTCCACAAGATGGCCGAGGCCGCGCACGTGTGCGCCGACCCCGGCATCCAGTACGACGACACGATCAACCACTGGCACACCTCGCCGGAGAGCGGGCGCATCACCGCGTCCAACCCCTGCAGCGAGTACATGCACCTGGACAATTCCTCGTGCAACCTGGCCTCGCTCAACCTGATGAAGTTCCTCAAGGACGACGACGCCGGCAACCAGTCCTTCGAGGCGGAGCGTTTCGCCAAGGTCGTCGAACTCGTCGTCACGGCGATGGACATCTCGATCTGCTTCGCCGACTTCCCCACCGAGAAGATCGGCGAGACCACCCGCGCGTTCCGTCAGCTGGGTATCGGATACGCCAACCTCGGTGCCCTGCTGATGGCCACCGGCCACGCCTACGACAGCGACGGCGGACGGGCGCTCGCCGGATCCATCACCTCGTTGATGACCGGCACCTCCTACCGGCGCAGCGCCGAACTGGCCGCGGCGGTGGGGGCCTACGAGGGCTACGCCCGCAACGCCGAGGCCCACAAGCGCGTCATGAAGCAGCACGCCGAGGCCAACGACGCCGCCAAGCGGATGGACGACCTGGACACTCCGGTCTGGGCCGCTGCCACGGAGGCCTGGCAGGACGTGGTGCGTCTGGGTAAGAAGAACGGCTACCGCAACGCCCAGGCGTCCGTGCTCGCACCGACCGGCACCATCGGCCTGATGATGGACTGCGACACCACCGGGGTCGAGCCCGACCTCGCACTGGTCAAGTTCAAGAAGCTGGTCGGCGGCGGCTCCATGCAGATCGTCAACAACACGGTGCCGAAGGCGCTCAAGCGTCTGGGCTACCAGCCCGAGCAGGTCGAGGCGATCGTCGAGCACATCGCCGAGCACGGCAACGTCGTGGACGCGCCGGGGCTGCGGCCCGCCCACTACGAGGTCTTCGACTGCGCCATGGGCGAGCGGTCCATCTCCCCGATGGGCCACGTGCGGATGATGGCGGCAGCGCAGCCCTTCCTCTCCGGGGCGATCTCCAAGACCGTGAACATGCCGGCGTCCAGCACCGTCGAGGACGTCGAGGAGATCTACCTCCAGGGCTGGCGCCTGGGCACGAAGGCGCTCGCCGTGTACGTCGAGAACAGCAAGGTCGGTCAGCCGCTCTCCGCCAAGCAGAAGGAGGAGAAGGCCACGGAGGAGGACAAGGCCGCGGTGGTCGAGTACCGCCCGGTGCGCAACCGCCTGCCCAAGGGCCGCCCCGGCATTACGACCAGCTTCACGGTCGGGGGCGCCGAGGGCTACATGACGGCCAATTCCTACCCGGACGACGGCCTCGGCGAGGTCTTCCTGAAGATGTCCAAGCAGGGCTCGACCCTTGCGGGCATGATGGACGCCTTCTCCATCGCCGTCTCGGTCGGCCTCCAGTACGGCGTGCCGCTGGAGACCTACGTCTCGAAGTTCACCAACATGCGCTTCGAGCCGGCGGGCATGACCGACGACCAGGACGTGCGCATGGCGCAGTCGATCGTCGACTACATCTTCCGCCGCCTGGCGCTGGACTTCCTGCCGTTCGAGACGCGTTCGGCCCTCGGCATCCACTCGGCTGAGGAGCGCCAGCGGCACCTGGACACCGGGAGCTACGAGGCGGGGGACGCCGAACCCGACGCCCCGGCGCAGCCCGCTCCGGAACAGCCGACCACGCCGGCCCGGCCGAGGGAGGCCCACAACTCCACAGAACTGGTGGAGATGCAGCTCGGTCTGAACGCCGACGCGCCGCTGTGCTTCTCCTGCGGCACCAAGATGCGGCGTGCCGGGAGCTGCTACCTCTGCGAGGGCTGCGGTTCCACCAGCGGCTGCAGCTGACACCGGGCGGGAACCGCGTCCGACGCGGTTCCCGGGTGTCTTCTGCTCTGCGCCGCCGCTTCCGGGTGGGGGTGCCGACCATCGGTCGGCACCCCCACTCGTTCCGCGTCCCGGTCACCGGAACGAGCTGTCGTTCGGCGGGGCGCGCGTCCCGGGCGCGCGCTCCCTCGGTGTGCCGCAGTGCCTGGATCCTCACCCGCTTGGCCGTACGATGGCGCGGTGCTGGTCAAGTGGATGCGCTGCACCGTCGTCGATCGCCGGGGATTCGAGCGGGGGCAGCGGAAATGGGCAGGGCTTCTCGGCGAGCCGGGTTTTCGCGGCCAGGGCGGCGGCTGGAGCAGGGCCCGTGCCGGTGTCGCCCACCTCTTCGGGTTCTGGGAGAACCGGGCCTTCTACGACTCCTTCATGGCCCGGTCGCACGATCGTCTGCATGCCTCGCAGGTCGGCACCTACAAGGACATGCGGGCCCGGCTCTTCGAGTACCGCTTCGACGTGAAGACCGGCTTCCGGCCCGTCTTCGCCGACGCCGACCTGTTGCGGGTCGCACACTGCCGGGTGCGCCGCGACAGAGTGGAGCACTTCACGCTCATGCAGGAGAAGGTGTGGAATCCGGCGATGGCGGGTTCCCCGGGCATGTTGCGCGGCCTGTTCGCCCAGGCCGATCCGGAGGACGAGTTCCTCACCCTCTCCATGTGGAACTCCGCGGCCGAGCACGGCAAGTACCGCACCGAGCGCGTGGAACGCCTGGCGCTGCGGACGCAGATCGGCGCGGACGTGACCGCGATCGCCGGCGACGTCATCGACCTCGAACCGTCCTGGACGGTGTGAACCGCGCCCGACCCGCGCCACCGGCTTCGCCGATCCGGGGGCGCGGATGCCTCCTTGTGCCCGGCCCGGCGGCGGGACGACAATGCTGACAGAGAGGGTCGGCCCACTCGGCCGCCGGACGGTCCGCGGCGAGGTCCGGGTGCGGCGCACCGCCGGTGGAGCGAGCCGATACGCTGACCACTGCCATGCCCTACGAACCGCCCACACACCGCGTCGAGCGCTCGCTGCGCGCCACGACGGGCGCCAAGGTCGTCGCAGGCGTCGACGAGGTCGGCCGGGGCGCATGGGCCGGTCCGGTCACGGTCTGCGCCGCCGTCACCGGCCTGCGGCGCCCTCCGGAAGGACTGACCGACTCCAAACTGCTCACCCCGCGGCGCCGCACCGAACTCGCTGCCGAACTGGAGTCCTGGACCACGGCCCACAGCCTGGGCCACGCCTCCCCCGAGGAGATCGACCGGCAGGGCATGACCGCCGCACTGCGGATCGCCGCCCTGCGGGCACTGGACGGGCTGCCCGTCCGTCCGGACGCAGTGATCCTCGACGGCAAGCACGACTACCTCGGTCCCCCGTGGCGCGTCCGCACCGTCATCAAGGGGGACCTGTCCTGTGTCGCGGTCGCCGCGGCGTCCGTGCTCGCAAAGGTGCGCAGGGACCTTCTGATGGCAGAACTCGGACGCGAACACCAGGATTTCGCCTTCGCCGACAACGCCGGCTACCCGTCCCCGGTGCATCGGGCCGCGTTGGAGGAGCAGGGGCCCACGCCCCACCACAGGACGTCCTGGGCTTTCATGGACGGACTGCCCCGATGGCGGCACCTCAAGCGTGGCCGGATGGAACCGGCGGAGCAGGTCGGCCTGTTCTGAGAAGGGGCACGCCCCCGCCGCGACCTGCCGTCCCCGGGTTTGATAGACAACACCTCATGCCTCACTCCCCTGAGGAGCCACAGATTCACGAGAGTGCCCCCGGCCGCCGCGGCGGCGCGGGAACCACCCGGACTCCGCAGGCTTCCCGATCCGCAGCTCCGCTTCCCGGCCCACGCCCCTCCCCACGTCCCGCTCCGCCCCGCGCCGACCGGAACGACCGGCCCCGGCGCGGCCGGCCCCACGCCAACCGGGGAGCCGGTTCGGCTCCGTCCCAGCCTCCGGTGCCACCACCGGGCAAGGCTGCCCCCTCCGCGCCTTCCGCCTCCGTGACTGCCGAGATCCGGCTCGTCGCGGCCACCGAGTCCACCGCTGTGGAAGCCGCCGACGCGACGGTGGACCGGCTGCTCGACGACGGCCGGGAGCCAGGAGCCGTGCTGGTCCTCGCCACGGGCGAGGCGCACCCCTGGGCGGAACACGAACTCTCCTTCGGCGAGGATGCCTACTGGCGTCAGCTGAGCGCGGGCGACGACGTGTTCTGCGCCCACGCCACTGCCGTCGCCCGTCTGGACCGCCGGGCGGTCGTCGTCCTCGCCGTCAATGGCGGCACGGACACCGACGTCGCCCGGGCTCTGCCCGCGGCGCTGGAGAAAGCAGCGGACGAGCTCGTGGTCTGCGGGGACCCGCAGCGGCTCGGCCGCCTGCTCTGAACGTCACCCCGCCTCCCCGGTCGGTTCGGGCGAGCGGGGGCGGCGTCCGCTCCGCTCCTCGCCGAGCACCCGCCAACCGGCCGACGTGAGCACGATGTAGGCCCCGCAGCGGAGGCCGTGCAGGGTGCAGGCGTCCCGGAGCCCCCACATCCAGGCACCGTCGACCTCGCACCACTCCGTGCCGCCGCTGCGGCAGAAGAGCAGCGCCGCCGTACGCACCGGTGTACGGCGGCGCAGGTCGTGCGGCACGATCCTCCGGAATCGGTCCAGCAGGTGGTTGCGGAATTCCCAGCCGTCGGGCTGCTCGCTGCTGTGGGCGAACGACGCACTCGCGACGAGTCGTTCGTCCGGTCCGAACACCGCCACCACCGCGGTGTCACGGGTGGGTGTGTGCCGCTCGTGCAGACCTCTGACCACGTCACGCGGGTCGCGCAACAGCGGTATGGCCGCGTCGGCCCACTCGGTGGGTTGCAGGGTGCGGCTCAGACGCGAGGCCGGATCCGTCGACGGCGGCGGAGTGAATCCCGAAATCACGATCCCCCCTCTCTCGGATGCGGCCGCGCCCGGCTCGCGGACACCGACGAGGAGAGACGGCCGTTCCGATTCTCGTCCGCGGACCGGTGCACGGCAATGGGTGGGCCACGGAAGGATCAGCCCTGCACTGCGAGGACCAGCGGGAGCACTCCCGCCGCTCCCGCTCGGCGGAGCATGCGGGCGGTCATCGCGAGTGTCCATCCCGTCTCCGTGAAGTCGTCGACGAGGAGAACCGGGCCCTCGATCTCCGTAAGTGCCGAAGCCAGATCAGGCGGCAGGCACAGGGCCCCGTCCAACGAGCGCAGGCGTTGCGCGCTGTTGCTGCCAGGAGCCTTCCGGCCCGTCTCCGCCTCCTCGGTGTACGCCACCGTCCCCAGCAGCGGCATCCTGCCGATCTCCGCGATGCGGGCTCCCAACGATGCGACCAGCTGAGGCCGTTCGCGGGAGGCCATGACCACCACTCCGCGCGGCCGGGCGAGCGGGCCCTCCGCTCCCGTCCCCCAGCCCTCGGGGCCGCGCGCCCAGTCCGCGAGGACCGTGACCACGGCGTCCAGCACGTCCGACGGAACAGGGCCGTCCTCCGTGCCCGCCGCCAGCAGCGGACGCAGCCGGTTGCCCCAGCCGATGTCCGACAGGCGTCCCAGGGCACGCCCCGGCGCCGCCTGCTCCGCCGACGGTATGCGCCCCTTGAGGTCCATCCCGACGGCGGCCATACCGGTGGGCCACATGCGCCGCGGCTCGACGCGCACGCCCGGCCGCCCCAGTGCCGTGCGGGCCCTCTCCAGGGCCTGTGCCGACACCTCAGGATCGAAGCGGGGCTCGCCGACGCAGTTGTCGCAGCGTCCGCAGGGCGTTGCCTCCGCGTCGTCGAGCTGCCGGCGGAGGAATTCCATGCGGCAGCCGGTCGTCGTGGCGTACGTCCGCATCGCCTGCTGCTCGGCCTCCCGCTGGCGCGCCACCCAGGCGTACCGATCGGTGTCGTAGGCCCAGGGGGCTCCGGTGGCCTCCCAACCGCCCTTGACCCGTCGCACCGCCCCGTCGACGTCCAGCACCTTGAGCATGATCTCGAGGCGGGAGCGCCGGAGGTCGACCAGCGGTTCGAGTGCGGGGAGTGACAGCGGCCGCTCGGCGGCCGCCAGTACCTCGAGCGTCCTGCGCACCTGCTCCTCCGGCGGGAAGGCCAGCGAAGCGAAGTAACGCCAGATGGCCTCGTCCTCCCTGCCGGGGAGGAGCAGCACTTCCGCGTGGCGCACGCCGCGGCCGGCGCGTCCCACCTGCTGGTAGTAGGCGATGGGGGACGACGGAGAGCCGAGGTGGACCACGAAGCCGAGGTCGGGCTTGTCGAAGCCCATGCCGAGGGCGGAGGTGGCGACCAGGGCCTTGACACGGTTGCCGAGCAGGTCCTCCTCCGCCGTCTCGCGGTCGGCGTTCTCGGTGCGCCCGGTGTAGGAGGCCACCGTGTGACCGCACTCGCGCAGGTGCGCGGCGACCTCCTCCGCGGCCGCGACGGTGAGGGTGTAGATGATCCCGGAACCCGGCAGTTCGCCGAGGCGCTCGGAGAGCCATGCCATGCGGTGAGCGGCATCCGGCAGGTGGAGCACGCTCAGGCTCAGGCTCTCCCGGTCGAGCGGGCCGCGCAGCACCAGGGCGGATCCGTCGCCGTCTCCGGCATGCTGCTCACCCGTGCCCAGCTGCTCGGCGACGTCGGCCGTGACACGGGAGTTGGCGGTCGCGGTCGTCGCCAGGACCGGCACGCCGTCGGGCAGTTCGGCGAGCAGCGTGCGCAGTCTCCGGTAGTCGGGCCGGAAATCGTGGCCCCAGTCGGAGATGCAGTGCGCCTCGTCCACCACGAGGAGGCCCGTCGTGGCTGCCAGCCGGGGCAGGACGTGGTCGCGGAAGTCGGGGTTGTTCAGCCGTTCCGGGCTGACCAGGAGGACGTCGACGCCTCCCGCGGCGACTTCCTGCTGGACCGTCTGCCACTCCTCGGGGTTCGCGGAGTTGATGGTCCGCGCACGGATTCCCGCCCGCTCCGCGGCGGCGATCTGGTTGCGCATGAGGGCCAGGAGCGGGGACACGATCACGGTTGCCCCGCCGCCGCGGCGCCTCAGCAGCGCGGTCGCCACGAAGTACACGGCGGACTTGCCCCAGCCGGTGCGCTGCACCACCAGCGCGCGTCGGCGGTGTGCGACGAGTGCCTCGACGGCACGCCACTGATCGTCGCGGAGCCGGGCGCCGCCCCCTTCGTCGCCGACGAGTCTGGCGAGGATCTTGTCGGCGGCCGTCCGCAGGTCCGTGTCGCTCATGGCGTCCATGCAATCCCATGGGACCGGCAGGACGCGAACGCCGCCTGTGGACAACACCCCGCACATGCGACGATCACATGATCGTCGGCGCCTGTGGACAACGCCGAGCAGCGACTGCCCCGGGCAGGGCACAGTCGGCGGCATGACTCAGCACAGCGGGGGATCCGCACCCGACAGTCCGCCCACCGACCCCGTCGCCCAGGTCTCGCTCCGCGGTCCGGCCCAGCTGGCGGACGCACTGCCGTACCTGCTCGGCTTCCAGCCCGACGATTCCGTCGTGGTGGTGGCCGTACACGGAGAGGAGAGCCGCTTCGGGGCGCGTATCCGGCTCGCACTCCCCGAGGAGGCCGGCGACTGGCCCCTCGTCGCCCGCGAACTCGCCCGGTGTCTGCAGGAGGGCTCGGCGGCCCGCGGGGCCCGGCCGGACGGAGCGGTGGTGTACCTGTGCCGGGAGCCCGCAGCCGGGGAGACGGGCCGTGCCGTGGCGGACCGGCTCCGCCCTCTCGCCCAGCTGCTGCGCACCTCGTGCGGCGAGCGGGAGATGGCCGTGTACGAGGCGCTGTGCCTCTCGGACGGCAGGTATTTCTCGTACTGCTGCCCTGACCCGGGGTGCTGTCCGCCCGAGGGAGTGGTCCTGGAGACCGGCGGTACTTCGCCCATGGCTGCCGCTGCCGTGTACGCGGGAGTGCGGGTGCGGGGATCGCTGAAGGAGATGGAGGCGCGGCTCGCTCCCGTGGGTCCTCCGCTGCGCGACGCTCAGGAGCGGGCTCTCGACGAGGCGGCGGCCGAGCTCGTGCCCCGCATGCTGACGCCCTCGGGGCGCACCGCCGTCCGGGCGCGGACCATCGTCATGGCCCGTCGGCTCGTCGGCCGGTTCCGGGCCGCGACTCCGGAGGCGGCCACGTCGGCCTCCGAGGCGGATGCCCACGACGATGCGCTGCTGACGGAGCAGGAGGCGGCGACGCTCATCCTCGGGCTTCAGGACCGTGGCACCCGCGATCAGGCCGCGGAGTGGATGGAGGGCCGTGAGGCGCAAGCCGTACTGCGCCTCTGGCGTGCGCTGGCACGGCGGTGCACCGGTGCCTTCGTTGAGCATGCGCCCGCTCCGCTCTCTCTCGCGGGGTGGGTCGCCTGGTCCACGGGCGATCAGCCTGCCGCCCGGGTGGCCTTCGTCCGGGCGCTGGAGGTGGATCCGGAGTACCTCTTCGCGCAGCTTCTCCACCGTGCCTGCAACGAGGGGTTGGGCCCGGAGCCCCTGCGGCGCTGCATGCGCCAGGAACGTGCTTCGCGCCGGCGCGGCAAGCGGCAACGCTGCCGCCCCCGAGCCGGACGCTCCCGCACCACCGGGCACCGCGACCGCAGGCGCCGGGCAGCCCGGAGGCCCGTACGTCCATGAGGTTGTGCAACGCCTCATTTTCGTCAGGGAGACGACTAAGATCACGGCATGCCCTATGACCCGTCGGCCTTCCCACCCTTCGCAGTCACCGTCGACCTGGTCGTTCTCACGGTCCGACGTCATGCCCTGTGCGCGTTGGCCGTGCGTCGGGGGGAACCCCCGTTCCAGGGCTGCTGGGCGCTGCCGGGCGGATTCGTCCGTGCGGACGAGGATCTCACCGCGGCGGCGGCCCGCGAGCTCAACGAGGAGACGGGGCTCCGGGCCGACGAGCCGGAGGACCGCACCTCCGAGGCGCATCTGGAACAACTCGCGACCTACGGGGCCCCGGGGCGGGATCCGCGCATGCGCGTGGTCAGCGTCGCCCACCTCGTCCTCGCCCCGGACCTGCCTTCGCCGACGCCGGGCGGCGATGCCGACAGCGTGCACTGGGCTCCGGTGGACGCCCTGCTCGGTGGCATTCCACCCGGCGGCGAGGAGGCGTTCGAGCCGTTGGCCTTCGACCACGGCAGGATTCTCGCGGACGGTGTGGAACGGGCCCGCTCGAAGATCGAGTACAGCTCGCTCGCCACCGCCTTCTGCCCACCGGAGTTCACGGTCGGGGAACTGCGGCGGGTCTACGAGGCGGTCTGGGGGGTCGTTCTCGATCCGCGGAACTTCCACCGCAAGGTCACGGGCACCCCCGGCTTCCTGGTGCCGACGGGCGGGACGACGTCCCGTCAGGGCGGCCGTCCCGCACAGTTGTTCCGAGCCGGCGGGGCCACCCTTCTCAACCCCCCGATGCTGCGACCGGACGTCTGAGGCCGACTCCCCGCGTCACTACCGACAAAACGGTCATATCGTCGTTATCTTGCTGGGGTGCGTCCTACAGATGCCCTGCGGAGCAGTGATGATTGAGGCGATCGGGCTCACCAGTCTCCCTTCCCGCGGGATGCGGCCCGCGGTCGACGACCTGACCTTCGAGGCACGTCCGGGGCGGGTCACCGCCCTTCTGGGCCCGCCCGGTGCGGGGAAGTCGACCGTGCTGCGCCTCCTGCTCCAGATCGAGGCCGGCCGTGGCGTGGCGCTCTTCGACGGGCGGCCGCTGCACCGTATGCCCTGCCCGGCGCAAGAGGTCGGAGTCCTGCTCGGGGACGTGCCCGGCCATCCCGCCCGGACGGCCCGCGGGCACCTCAGGATGCTTGCGGCCGCCGTCGGGGTCCCTTCCGAACGGGCCGACGACCTCCTCGAGGTCGTCGGACTGGGCACACTCGCGACGGAGCCCGTCGGCTCCTTCTCCCTCGGCATGGACCGCCGCCTGGGTATGGCGGCGGCACTGCTCGGTGATCCGCACACGCTGGTCCTGGACGAGCCCGCCCAGGGGCTGTCCCCCCGGGACGCCGGATGGCTCCACCGGCTTCTCCGCGGGTTCGCCGCCCAGGGCGGCGCCGTCCTCACCACCCTTCGCGAACCGGGTGAAGCCGTGCGCCTCGCCGACCGCGTCGTCAGCCTTCACGAGGGGCGCCTCCTCGCCGATCAGGACGCTGCGGACTTCGCCCGCACCCGCCTCCGCCCCCGTGTCGCCGTGGCCTCGCCGCACGCCGAGCGTCTTGCCGTGCTGCTGCGGCAGGAGGCGCGTTCGGCTCCCCCCGGCGACAGCTTCAGCCCGCCGGGGAGGTCCGTCGGCTCCGCGGAGCCCGCGGAGCCCGCGGAGCCGATGGAGGTGGTGGCCGAGTCGGGCACGCGCCTCGCCGTCTACGGCAGCACCTGTGCCGCGGTGGGGGAGACCGCCTACCGGAACGGCATCCTGGTCCACCGGCTCGCCGAGGAGACGGGAGCCGGGGAACCTCCGGGGCAAGCGCCCCCCGCGCAGTCCTCGCCGGTACCCGGGCAGAGCTCCGGGAGCCGGACGACCCCTTCCGCAGGGACCGCCCGGAAGGAGCGGGGTCCGCGCCTCCACGCCGTCGGACGGCCCGGACCGGTGGCGCCCGTGCGCTACGAGATCCGTCGCCTGACCGGTGTCCGTACTCCCTGGTGCATCGCGGGCTGCGCACTGGCCCTGGCGCTGGTGGGCAGCATCGGCCTGGCCCTGGTCGGCCCCGACCGGCTGCGCGACGACGCCCTGCTGCGGTCCCTGGCGGGATGGCCCGTGTCGCTCCTGTTCCCCCTGCCACCGGCGGCGGCCGCCGCCGGGCTGCTGGGAGCCCTCGCCTACGGGCAGGAGTTCCGGTACCCGGCCCTGGCCCCCGCGCACACCGCCGTTCCGCGCAAGCTGGGGCTCCTCCTCGCCAAGGGGCTGGTGTCCGCGGCCGTTTCGGTCCTGCTGTGCCTTGCCACCTTCGCTCTGAACGCGGCAACGGTGCTGCTGCTCTTCGGAGCGGACGCGTTCGGCCCGAACCCCGGGGTGCGGGGACCGGCGGAGGCCCTGGCCGGGTGCGCCGTGCTCGCCGTCGGCTGCGGCTGGGCCGGATTGCTCGCGGCGGGTGCGGCGCGGTCCACCTCGGTCGGACTCGCCGCCGTGCTGGCCGTACCCCTCGTGGTCGTCCCGCTCGCGCGGCACCTGTTTCCCGGCGCCGACGGAACCGTGCTCGAAGGGCTCAGCGACCGAGTGGAGCACGCGCTGCTCGCCCCGTGGCCCTCCGGCGCCGACGGATGGGTGCCGGTGGCCGTCCGGCTGGTGTCGCAGCCCGTCGGCCAGGCGCTGGCCATGTCCTTGTGTGTGCTGCTCGCCGCCTACGCGCTTCTCGGGCTCCGCGGCCGGACTCGTTGAGCCCGGGCGTGCTTCGCCGGGGGTGAGCCGTGCTGCTGCCGGTCGCGCGGCCCCCTCCGGAGAGTGGCGCGGGGCGACTCCGGTTCGGCCGAATGATCGAACGCGACACTGGTAAGCCTCTTTCCATCCGACAAGACGTCAATGGGGCGAACAGCAGTGATCACCCTTTCGTGTGCTTTTCACCAAAGCCCTCAAGGCGTCGGTGGAGCCCGCCGACAAAGGGTGCGTGACTACCCTTGCGCACACCACGATGACCTCTGCTCCTCCGGGCGGCTCCGGCCTGGCCGGACCGGGGGAGCCGGACCGCTACGCGTACGCCGAGTCCTCCGGGGCGGCACGCGCCACCACCGCTCCCGTCTGGGAGAAGACCGAGGCCGACATCTCCCGTGTGGGCCGACGCGCCGCCGGAAGCCGCGGGCGGGGACTGCACGGCCAACTCGTTCAGCAGCTGGGCCAGATGATCGTTTCCGGCGATCTCGGGGCGGACCGTCCGCTGGTCCCCGAGGAGATCGGGCAGCGGTTCGAGGTCTCCCGGACCGTCGTCCGGGAGTCGCTCCGCGTGCTGGAGGCCAAGGGGCTCGTGAGTGCCCGGCCGAACGTGGGCACCCGCGTCCGTCCCGTGAGCGACTGGAACCTGCTCGACCCGGACATCATCGAGTGGCGCGCGTTCGGGCCCCAGCGGGAAGACCAGCGGCAGGAACTGAGCGAACTGCGGGCCTCCATCGAACCGCTGGCCGCCCGCCTGGCTGCCGAACGCAGCCGTGAGGAGGTGCACCAGCGGCTCGGGGAGATGGTGGAGATCATGCGCCAGGCCCTCGCGCAGGGCGACTCGCTGACGTTCTCGCGGGCCGACGCCGAGTTCCACGGAGTGCTGCTGCAGTCCGGCGGCAACCGCATGATCGAGCACCTCGCCGGAATCGTGTCCTCCGCGCTGCAGGTCTCCGGGGGGCCTTCCTCCGGCTGCATGCGTCCCGGCGACGGCGTCGTGTCCCACCACCAGCAGGTGGCCGAGGCGGTCACCGCGGGGGACGGTGCCGCGGCGGAGGCGGCGATGCGGCGGCTGCTTGCCGGGCACGCCGATGCGGGACCGGGTTCGGACCACGTCGTTCCCGCACCACGCGAGCACTGAGAGGCCGCCGGGGCCGTTCCACCGTGCAGATGCGGCAGCGTCGCCGGAACCCGGCGGCGCTGCCGCATCTGCACCACGGTTCGGCCGGGGACGGCGACGGGCGCACGATGTGACTCGCGCCACGCACGACGGGCGTAACACTCGCCGCCGCCGCGCGATGAGTCAAGAGGTGGCAGCCGAAACAAGGAAGGGGCCCGCGTCCACGCGTCGGCCCTCCCCGGCTCACCCCGCGCCGTCGGTGCATCCGGCCGACGGTACGCCGTTTCCATCGTTCCGAGAGGTTGTTCGTGTCGGCCAGCACATCCCGTACGCTCCCCGCGGAGATCGCCGAGTCCGAGTCCGTGTTGGCACTCATCGAGCGGGGAAAGGCTGAGGGGCAGATCGCCGGCGATGACGTCCGTCGGGCCTTCGAGGCTGACCAGATCCCGCCGACCCAGTGGAAGAACGTCCTGCGCAGCCTCAACCAGATCCTGGACGAGGAGGGTGTGACACTGATGGTGAGTGCCGCCGAAGCGCCGAAGCGCACCCGCAAGAGCGTGGCGGCCAAGGCGCCCGCCAAGAAGACCGCGACCACATCGGTCCGCAAGGCGGCTTCTCCCAAGAAGGCTGCCAAGACCGCCGCGAAGAAGACGGCCGTCGCTCCGAGCGAGCCCGCCGACACCCCCGAAACCGTGCCGGCGGAACCCGCGGCCGAAGCCGCTCCCGCGAAGAAGGCCGCGGCCAAGAAGACCGCGGCAAAGAAGGCTCCTGCCAAGAAGGCCGCGGCCAAGAAGGCTCCTGCCAAGAAGACGGCCGTGAAGAAGTCGGTCGTCGACGAGTTGCTGGAGGCCCCGGACCCGGAGGTCGAGGAGCCGGCGCCGGTCAAGGCGGCCAAGGGGGTCCCCCAGGACGGCCCGGCGGTCGAGACGAAGAACGAGAACGAGGGCTTCGTGCTGTCCGACGAGGACGAGGACGACGCCCCGGCGCAGCAGGTCGCAGCGGCCGGTGCCACCGCGGACCCGGTCAAGGACTACCTCAAGCAGATCGGCAAGGTGCCGCTCCTGAACGCCGAGCAGGAGGTCGAACTCGCGAAGCGGATCGAGGCCGGCCTCTTCGGCGAGGACAAGCTGGCGTCCGAGGAGAAGATCGCTCCCAAGCTGCGGCGCGAGCTGGAGATCATCGCGGAGGACGGCCGACGCGCCAAGAACCACCTCCTGGAGGCCAACCTCCGCCTGGTCGTCTCGCTCGCGAAGCGCTACACCGGTCGCGGCATGCTGTTCCTGGACCTCATCCAGGAGGGCAATCTCGGCCTGATCCGCGCGGTGGAGAAGTTCGACTACACCAAGGGCTACAAGTTCTCCACCTACGCGACGTGGTGGATCCGCCAGGCCATCACCCGCGCCATGGCCGACCAGGCGCGCACGATCCGCATTCCGGTGCACATGGTGGAGGTCATCAACAAGCTGGCACGCGTCCAACGCCAGATGCTCCAGGACCTCGGCCGCGAACCCACGCCGGAGGAGCTGGCCAAGGAACTCGACATGACGCCCGAGAAGGTCGTCGAGGTCCAGAAGTACGGTCGCGAGCCCATTTCGCTGCACACACCGCTCGGTGAGGACGGCGACAGCGAGTTCGGTGATCTCATCGAGGACTCCGAGGCCGTCGTCCCCGCGGACGCGGTCAGCTTCACCCTTCTGCAGGAACAGCTGCACTCCGTCCTCGACACCCTGAGCGAGCGGGAGGCCGGCGTGGTCTCGATGCGCTTCGGGCTCACGGACGGCCAGCCGAAGACGCTCGACGAGATCGGCAAGGTCTACGGCGTCACCCGTGAGCGGATCCGGCAGATCGAGTCCAAGACGATGTCGAAGCTGCGCCATCCGTCCCGTTCCCAGGTCCTGCGGGACTACCTGGACTGATCCACCGCGCGCTGCCCGGCCCACGGTCCGGCGTCCCCGTCCGCCGGGGGCGCCGGACCGTTGCTGTTGCTCCGGATGCGGACGGTCCGACCACGGTCGACCCTGGGTGGTCATACGCCCCCGACCTCCAGGAGGCCGCGTGCGACACCGCGCCCTGATCGCTCTCATATGCCTGTTCCTGCCGATGTCCTGCGCCGAGGCGGCGGCGTCCTTGCCCCGGAAGGACGGCAGCGTCGTCGGAGGGAGAACGGCGCAGGTGCGGGACCACTCGTGGGCGGTCGCCCTCGCCAGTCGGGAGCGCTTCGGCAGCGCCCGGTCGGGACAGTTCTGCGGGGGTGCGGTGGTGGCGCGGCGTACGGTTCTCACCGCCGCCCACTGCCTCAGCAGCCAAGTGCTGGGGGTGAGTCGGCAACGGGTGACGGATCTGACGGTGATATCCGGCCGTGAGGATCTGACGCGGGGAGAGGGACGGGAGACGTCCGTGGCGCGGGTCTGGATCAATCCTGGCCATGACCCGAGGACGCACACCGGGGACGTCGCCGTGCTGACCCTGGCCGAACCTCTTCCCGGAGGGGCTCTCGTGCCGGCCGGCGCCGGGGACCGCGCCTACGGGCCAGGGACGGAGGCCGAAGTGTACGGCTGGGGGGACACCCGCGGCGACGGGAGTTACGCGAACCGCCTGCACGCCGCGCCGGTGCGGGTGCTCCCGGACGAGGAGTGCGCGAGGGCCTACCCGGGTGACGGTACCGGGGCCTACCGGGCGGCCACGATGCTGTGCGCGGGTCTGCCGGAAGGGGGGAGCGACGCCTGTCAGGGCGACAGCGGCGGGCCGCTGGTCGCCCGGGGACGCCTGGTCGGGCTGGTGTCCTGGGGGACCGGCTGCGGCGAGCGGGGGAGTCCCGGTGTCTACACCCGGATCTCCGCGGTGCTGCCGCTCCTGCGTGCGCACCTGGAGTGACTTCTGCTGCGGTCCCACGAGCGGACGGGCGGCTCCCCGGTGGACCGGGGAACCGCCCGTCGTGTCCGGCCCCGAGGGCCGGGAGAGCTCGTCAGTCGGGTACGTGTCGCCCGAAGCAGGCCGTCAGCGCTCGTTGTCGTCCGCTGTGGCGGGAGTAGCGGTGAGCTTCTCCGTCTCGTCCTGTATCTCCGCGGCGATCTTCTTCAGTTCCGGCTCGAACTTGCGCCCGTGGTGTGCGCAGAACAGCAGCTCTCCGCCACTGATGAGCACCACGCGCAGGTATGCCTGAGCGTTGCAACGGTCGCAGCGGTCGGCGGCCGTCAGCGGGGTCGCGGGGGTCAGAACAGTAGTCACGTCGCCTCTTCTCTAGCTCGACGAGCTGTCGTACCAGGGTCAACATCCAACCAGTCCGGATTCGTTCCCGCTCCGGACTTTCCTGCGGAGAGTTTCTCTCTCCGCGTACGGCCGGACACTGCCGGTTGGCGGCGAATGAGCCGTGGTGCGTCGGTTGCTGAAGGTGCTCGGACGGTGCCGAGGTCGTAGTGGTCGGTGTCGGTGCTGTGGATCGCTCTTCGCGATGCGAACGCTTCGTGTCAGAGGACGTGCCCGGAGCCTAAACGGTTCATGCCTGGAAGGGAACGTGATGTACGCGTCACACGAACGAGTTATCGAACAGGCATGCGAAGCGGCGTTAGCATGGACGCCCTGCACAACGGCTCTGCCTGGCCTCGGTACCCTCTTGCCGGGCATCACCACCACATCAGCAGAATTCAGCGAGGAGCGAACCGCGTGACCGCCGAGACGTCAGCGCCGTCTTCCACCGCCCTGCTCCCAGCAGCGGACCGGGACGGTGGATCCAACTACACCGCGCGGCACCTGCTCGTCCTCGAGGGACTCGAGGCCGTACGCAAGCGTCCGGGTATGTACATCGGCTCCACCGACAGCCGGGGTCTGATGCACTGCCTCTGGGAGATCATCGACAACTCCGTCGACGAGGCACTCGGCGGTCACTGCGACCGCATCGAGGTGATCCTCCACGACGACGGCTCCGTGGAGGTCCGGGACAACGGTCGCGGCATCCCCGTGGACGTCGAGCCCAAGACCAAACTCTCGGGCGTCGAGGTGGTGATGACCAAGCTGCATGCCGGCGGCAAGTTCGGAGGCGGCTCCTACGCGGCCTCCGGCGGCCTGCACGGCGTCGGCGCCTCCGTGGTGAACGCGCTCTCCTCGCGCCTCGACATCGAGGTCGACCGGAACAGCCGCACCCACTCGATCAGTTTCCGCCGTGGAGTGCCCGGAATCTTCACGGAATCGGGTCCGGACGCGCCGTTCGATCCGGCGCCCGGCCTGCTCAAGGGGAAGAAGGTTCCCAAGACACGAACCGGTACCCGCGTGCGGTTCTGGGCGGACCGCCAGATCTTCCTCAAGGACGCCCGCCTCTCCCTGGAGACGCTGCAGGCACGTGCCCGCCAGACGGCCTTCCTCGTACCCGGTCTCACCCTCGTGCTCCGCGACGAGCGCGGACCGGACGGCCAGGAGGCCACCGAGGAGGTCTTCCACTACGACGGCGGCATCAGCGAGTTCTGCGAGTACCTGGCCCAGGACCGCCCCGTCTGCGACGTCCTCCGCCTCCGCGGCGAAGGGAGCTTCAAGGAGACCGTGCCCGTTCTGGACGACCGCGGCCACATGATCCCCACCGAGGTGAAGCGGGATCTCGGCGTCGACATCGCGCTCCGCTGGGGCACGGGGTACGACACCACCGTCAAGTCGTTCGTGAACATCATCGCCACGCCCAAGGGCGGCACCCACGTCTCCGGCTTCGAGCGTTCCGTCACGCGCACCGTGAACGAGGCCCTGCGGAGCGCCAAGCTGCTCCGCGTCGCCGAGGACGACGTCGTCAAGGACGACGCCATGGAGGGGCTCACGGCGGTGGTCACCGTGCGGCTCGCCGAGCCGCAGTTCGAGGGGCAGACCAAGGAGGTGCTGGGCACCTCCGCCGCCTCCCGGATCGTCGGGCAGGTGGTGGCCCAGGAGCTGAAGGCGTTCCTCACCTCCACCAAGCGCGACGCCAAGCAGCAGGCCCGCGCCGTCATGGACAAGATCGTCGCGGCGGCGCGCACCCGGATCGCCGCACGGCAGCACAAGGAGGCGCAGCGCCGCAAGACCGCGCTGGAGTCCTCCTCCCTGCCCGCCAAGCTCGCCGACTGCCGCAGCGACGACGAGGACCGCTCGGAGCTGTTCATCGTCGAGGGCGACTCCGCCCTGGGCACCGCGAAGCTGGCCAGGAACTCCGAATTCCAGGCGCTGCTCCCGATCCGGGGCAAGATCCTCAACGTCCAGAAGTCGTCGGTCTCCGACATGCTCAAGAACGCCGAGTGCGGTGCGATCATCCAGGTCATAGGAGCCGGGTCCGGACGGACCTTCGACATCGACCAGGCACGCTACGGCAAGGTGATCTTCCTTGCGGACGCCGACGTCGACGGCGCACACATCCGCTGCCTCCTGCTGACGCTCTTCCAGCGGTACATGCGCCCCATGGTCGAGCAGGGACGGGTCTTCTCGGCGGTGCCGCCCCTGCACCGCGTCGAGCTGATCAACCCCCGCAAGGGGCAGGAGAAGTACCTGTACACCTACTCCGACAGCGAACTGCGGCAGACCCTGCTGGACCTGGAGCGCCGGAAGGTCCGGTACAAGGACTCCATCCAGCGCTACAAGGGTCTGGGCGAGATGGACGCCGACCAGCTGGCCGAGACCACCATGGACCCGCGTCACCGGACGCTGCGGCGCATCAACATCCAAGACCTCGAGGCCGCCGAGGAGACCTTCAGCCTGCTCATGGGCAACGAGGTCGCGCCGCGGCGGGATTTCATCACCACCTCCGCGGCCACGCTGGACCGGTCCCGCATCGACGTCTGACGGGCGCGGGGCCCGCCCGCGCTGCTCAGACGCCGGGGGTGTGCACGGCTCCGGGGACCTCGACGGCAGCGACGGACTCCACGTGCATTCGATCGGGCAGTCCGGGGGCGCCCCCGCAGCTTGCGGGGGCCTCCCGGTCCGCGTCCGGTACGGCGGTCACCCGCACGTGCCAGCGCCGACCGTCGGCGTGCCCCACGGTGACCGACCACCGGCCCGTACCGGCCGCCTCGCAGGCGAGCACGTCCACGGCGTCCGCTGCCCGCTCCCCGGCCAGTTCCCGTACGGCGAGGTCCGCCGCCTGACCGGGCCGCTCCCACGCCGAGCGGCCCCGGCAGTCCTCGAGGGCCACCCACCCGTCACGTGCGGCCTCGATCACCGCCTTCGCGGTGTGGGCCGCGCACCGGCCGTACGCGTAGCCGTGGGGCAGCACCAGCATGGTGGGGGCGAACCGGTGTCCGCCCAGGTGGGTGACCTCCCAGACGTCGGCGTCGGTGGAGGCGGCCAGTTCCGCGGCGAGCGGCCTGCCGCGCACCGCGCAGCACCGGTCGCGCCTGCCGTTCGTGCACACCAGCGCGAGCGGAGCACCGCGATGCTCCTGCCACTCCGGACCGGCGCCGCCGGCATCCCCCTGGCCGAGGGCAGCGAAGTCGAGGCGGTCGAGCTCCGACGGAGCCGTCCGTGCCGCCAGAACCCACGACCTGCCCGGCACGGTGTGGGCGAGGAACATTCTGCGCGCCCCGGAGTCTCCCGCGTCCGGATGGGGTCCGGGGCGGCGGATCAGAGCGACGCGCGCCCCGTGCTCGGTCGCCGACTCGTCCAGCCGCCTGCCCAGTTCCGGGTCCAGGTGGCTCGCGGTGAGGGCTTTGGCGCCCCACGGTCCCGGTTGTTCGACGAGGAGCCACGTACGGGCCGTGGCGGCGGTTGCGGCGAGGGGCTCGCCCCGAGTCAGGGATTCCGTGGCGCACGTTCTCACGCGGCCGAGCCTAACGCCGCCCCCGCCGCGCCGCTCCCCCGACCTGCTGCCGTCCACGTCGGCAGTGCGCCTCGGCTACGATCGGTCGCCGTCCCGTACCCCGTCGCGACAGCGTCGCGTCCCGTCGTGCTGGAGGTCTGCCGTGACGACCCGCCGGATTCCGGTCGTCGTGCTGGCCGGGTTCCTCGGATCCGGAAAGACCACGTTGCTGAACCACCTGCTGCGTACCAGCGGCGGCACCCGCATCGGTGCCGTGGTCAACGACTTCGGCAGTATCGAGATCGACGCCATGACCGTGGCCGGCCAGGTGGACTCGATGGTCTCGCTCGGTGACGGGTGCCTGTGCTGCGCGGTGGACACCGAGGATCTGGACGAGGTCCTGGACGTCCTCGCGCGGCCGTCGACGCGCATGGACGTCATCGTCGTGGAGGCGAGCGGGCTGGCCGAGCCGGAGACCGTGATCCGGATGATCCTCGCGAGCCGCAACCCGCACATCGTGTACGGGGGCCTGGTGGAGGTGGTGGACGCCGCTGAGCACCGGGCGACGCGGGAGCGGCACCCCGAACTGGACCGTCACCTGCGGGCCGCCGATCTGGTGGTGCTCAACAAGACCGATCGTGCCGGGGTGCACGAACTCGAGGAACTGGCGGAGCGCCTGAGACGCCTGAGCCCCGCCGCACCGGTGGTCCGTGCCGCCCACGGTCGCATCGACCCCGAGCTGCTGTTCGACCGGGTCGAGCGGGAGCGCCCCGCCGTAGAACAGCTCTCCTTCGACATGCTGCTCCGGGAGGGCCCGCACGGCAGCGAGGACGACGACGGGTGCGGACACGTCCATTCCGGCTACGACAGCGTGGAGTTCACCTCCCGGGATCCGCTGGAGCCGGGACGGTTGCTGGAGTTCCTGGACCAGCGTCCCGTCGGCATCTACCGCATCAAGGGGTTCGTCGACTTCGGGGCGGTGGACCCGGTGCACCGGTATGCGGTGCACGCCGTCGGCCGGTTCCTGCGCTTCACTCCGGTCGGGCGGGCGTCCGCGGGGGCGCCGGGCACGCAACTGGTGCTCATCGGCTCCGGGGTGGACGGGGACGCACTCCGAGCGGGCCTCTCGGCGTGCGTGACGCACGGGGGCGGGACCACGACCGCCGACCGGCACGCGCTGTGGGGGATCCTGCGGTACGTCGACGATTCCGCGGCGGGGGAACCGGAGCAGCCCGGCGTCGGCGACGCCGACGGCGCGGACGAGTGGGACGGTCTCGACGAGGACGAACTGGCCCGCCCCTGAACGACCGTTCAGGGGCGGGCCAGTACGGGGCGTGCGGTGCCGGCGCTACACCGGTCCGCAGAGTGCCGACACCTCCGAGGCCGGCGGCACCCCGGAGCCGTCGCGCCGCGGATCGAGCTCCGGCAGTTCCGCGGGCTCACCGTTCCGTGTGGCCGCCCGGGCGGGCGCCGCCACGACCCAGGCGGACGTCAGTCTGTCCTCGCCCTTCAGGAAGCGCTGGCACCGCACGCCGCCGGTCGCCCTTCCCTTCCGCGGGAACTGGTCGAACGGTGTCAGTTTGGTCGAGGTGGCTCCCTCGTCGAGGGTTTCGCCCGAGCCCGCGACGGTGAGGACCACGGCGTCCGTGGCAGGGTCCACGGCACCGAACGACACGACCCGTGCTCCCTCGCCGAGTTTGATTCCCGCCATGCCGCCTGCGGCACGGCCCTGCGGGCGCACCTGCCCGGCCGGGTAGCGCAGTAGCTGCGCCTCGCTGGAGACGAACACCAGATCCTCCTCGCCGGTGCGCAGTTCCGCGCCTCCCACGATCCGGTCGTCCTCCTTGAGGGTGATGACCTCGAGTTCCTCCTTGTGTGCCGGATAGTCCGGCACCACCCGCTTGACCACGCCGTGCGCCGTGCCGAGCGCGAGCCCGGGGGACGACTCGTCCAAGGTGGTCAGGCAGATCAGTGACTCGTCGGGTTCCAGCGTCAGGAACTCGGAGAGTTGCGCGCCGCCTGCCAGGTTCGGGGTGCCGCCGGTGCTCGGGAGCTGCGGCAGGTCGACCACGGTGAGCCGCAGCAGACGGCCGGTGGAGGTCACCGCGCCCACCTCGCCGCGCGTGGTCGCCGGTACCGCGGACACGATCACGTCGTGCTTGGCGCGCGCGGTCTGCGTTCCGGGGGCGACGCCGCCGTCGCCGTTCTCGGTGCGTGCCAGCAGACCGGTGGAGGAGAGCAGCACCCGGCACGGGTCGTCCGCGACCTCCAGCGGCATCGCGGCGGCGGGTGCGTCCGCGGACTCGAGCAGCTCGGTGCGCCGCTTGGTGCCGTGCTTCTTCGCCACCGCCGCCAGTTCCGAGGAGACCAGCTTGCGCAGTTCGGCGTCGGAGTCGAGGACCTTCGTCAGGTCTGCGATCTCTTCGCGCAGCCGATCCCGTTCCGATTCCAGTTCGATCCTGTCCAGGCGCGTCAGCCGGCGGAGCGGCGTGTCCAGGATGTACTGCGTCTGGATCTCGGAGAGCTGGAACCTCTCCTGCAGCGCCCGCTTCGCCTCCGCCGCATCGTCGCTGGCGCGGATCAGGCGGATGACCTCGTCGATGTCGAGCAGGGCCACGAGCAGGCCCTCCACCAGGTGGAGCCGGTCGCGCCGCTTGCGGCGGCGGAACTCGCTCCGCCGCCGCACCACTTCGAACCGGTGGTCGATGTAGACCTCGAGCAGTTCCTTGAGCCCGAGGGTGAGGGGCTGGCCGTCCACCAGGGCGACGTTGTTGATGCCGAAGGACTCTTCCATCGGCGTCAGCTTGTAGAGGTGGGTGAGTACGGCCTCCGGGTTGAAACCGTTCTTGATCTCGATGACCAGGCGCAGGCCGTGCTCGCGGTCGGTGAGGTCCTTGACGTCCGCGATGCCCTGCAGCTTCTTCGCGTTGACGAGGTCCTTGATCTTGGAGACGACCTTCTCCGGGCCGACGGCGAACGGCAGTTCGGTCACGACCAGGCCCTTGCGGCGTGCGGTGACCTGTTCGACGGACACCGTGGCGCGCATCTTGAACGAGCCGCGGCCCTTGGCGTAGGCGTCCCGGATGCCCTCCAGGCCGACGATCCTCCCGCCGGTGGGCAGGTCCGGCCCGGGGACGAAGCGCATCAGCGTCTCGAGGTCCGCGCCGGGGTGCTTGATCAGGTGCCGGACGGCCGCGACGACCTCGCCCAGATTGTGCGGTGCCATGTTCGTCGCCATGCCCACGGCGATGCCGGAGGCACCGTTGACGAGCAGGTTCGGGTAGGCCGAGGGGAGGGCGAGCGGTTCGGACTCGCTGCCGTCGTAGTTCGGGCGGAAGTCGACCGTGTCCTCGTCGATGGACTCCACCATGAGGCCCGCGGCAGGCGTGGCGCGGCACTCGGTGTACCGCATCGCGGCCGGTGGGTCGTCGTTGCCGAGGGACCCGAAGTTGCCGTGCCCGTCCACCAGCGGCACCCGCATCGAGAACGACTGCGCCATGCGCACCAGGGCGTCGTAGATGGCCGAGTCGCCGTGCGGGTGGAGCTTTCCCATCACCTCGCCGACGACGCGCGCGCACTTGACGTAGCTGCGCTCGGGGCGCAGACCCATCTCGTGCATCTGGTACAGGATCCGGCGGTGCACCGGTTTCAGGCCGTCGCGGGCGTCCGGCAGGGCGCGCGAGTAGATGACCGAGTAGGCGTACTCCAGGTAGGAGCCCTGCATCTCGTCCACGACGTCGATGTCGAGGACGCGTTCCTCGAAGTCGTCCGGAGGCGGGGTCTTCGTACTGCGGCGGGCCATCGCGGCGGTCGCTCCTTCGTGCGGGTGGTCGTCGACGAGGTGGATCCGATGCGGACCATTGTGGCGCGTGGGTCCGTCACACGGGCGCGCGGCCCGATCGTGGTTCCCCTGGGCACGTACCGTACGGGAACTTCGCTCGTCGTCCGTGCGCTTGCATACAGTGACGGGAAGAATCACCTCTCGCGATCGAAGGGACTCCTCGCCCATGGGTCACACGGCCACGCCCCCGTCCGCCACGGGCGGATTCACAGCGACCGAGCACCGGCTGGCCAACGGCCTGCGCGTGGTGCTCTCCGAGGACCACCTGACCCCTGTCGCCGCCGTCTGCCTCTGGTACGACGTCGGCTCCCGGCACGAGGTGAAGGGGCGGACAGGCCTGGCGCACCTCTTCGAGCACCTGATGTTCCAGGGCTCCCGCCAGGTTCCCGGCAACGGCCACTTCGAGCTGGTGCAGGGTGCGGGCGGCTCGCTGAACGGCACCACCAGTTTCGAGCGCACCAACTACTTCGAGACCATGCCGGCCCACGAACTGGAGCTGGCGCTCTGGCTGGAGGCGGACCGGATGGGCTCGCTGCTGGCGGCCCTGGACGAGGAGTCCATGGAGAACCAGCGGGACGTGGTGAAGAACGAGCGCCGCCAGCGGTACGACAACGTGCCGTACGGCACCGCCTTCGAGCGGCTCACCGCCATGGTGTACCCGGAGGGCCACCCGTACCACCACACGCCCATCGGATCGATGGCGGACCTGGATGCCGCCACGCTGGAGGACGCCCGGCAGTTCTTCCGCACCTACTACGCGCCGAACAACGCGGTGCTCTCCGTCGTCGGCGACATCGACCCGGAGGCCACGCTCGCCTGGATCGAGAAGTACTTCGGTTCCATTCCCGGGCACGGCGGGAAGCAGCCCCCGCACGACGGTTCGCTGCCCGACGTCCTCGGCGAGGAGGAGCGGGAGGTGCTCCACGAGGACGTGCCCTCCCGCGCCCTGATGGCCGCCTACCGCCTGCCGCACGACGGCGCACGCGAGTGCGACGCCGCGGACCTGGCGCTGACGGCGCTCGGCGGCGGCGAGTCCTCGCGGCTGCACAACCGTCTGGTGCGCCGGGACCAGACCGCGGTCACCGCCGGATTCGGCCTGCTGCGGCTCGCGGGAGCGCCCTCCCTCGGCTGGCTCGACGTCAAGGCCTCCGCGGGCGCCGACATCGCCGACATCGAGGCCGCCGTCGACGACGAGCTCGCCCGGTTCGCCGCGGAGGGCCCCAGCGAGGAGGAGATGGAGCGCGCCCAGGCCCAGCTCGAGCGGGAGTGGCTCGACCGGCTGGCCACGGTGGGCGACCGCGCCGACGAACTCTGCCGCTACGCGGTCCTCTTCGGCGATCCGCAGCTCGCCCTCACCGCCGTCGCACGGGTGCTCGACGTCACCGCCGAGGAGGTGCGCGAGGTGGCCGCAGCGCGACTGCGCCGGGACAACCGGGCCGTCCTGGTGTACGAGCCGACGGCGCCCGAGGAGACCACCGAGACCACCGACACCACAGCCCAGGAGACCGGCCAGTGAGCAACACGACCGAGACCGCAGGCGTCACGATGGACTTCCACCCGCAACCCCGCGGCGGCGAGCCGAAGCCGTGGGCGTTCCCGGCTCCCGAGCGGGCCACCCTCCCCAACGGTCTGACGGTGCTGCACTGCCACCGTCCGGGCCAGAAGGTCGTGGCCGTCGAGGTCAACCTGCCGGCGCCGCTGGACGCCGAACCCGAGGGGCTCGACGGCGTCGCGACCATCATGGCGCGGGCACTCGCCGAGGGGACCGACAAGCTCGACGCCGAGGCGTTCGCCGCCGAACTGGAGCGCTGCGGCGCCACGCTCGACACGCACGCCGACCACCCGGGCGTCCGCGTGTCGCTCGAGGTGCCCGCCTCGCGTCTCTCCAAGGCCCTCGGGCTGCTGGCGGACGCGCTGCGCGCCCCTGCCTTCCGCGAGGACGAGGTCGCGCGGCTGGTGCGCAACCGCCTCGACGAGATCCCTCACGAGCTGGCCAACCCGGCACGTCGCGCGGCCAAGGAGCTGTCCCGGCAGCTGTTCCCGGCCGACTCCCGCTTCTCCCGCCCCCGGCTCGGCACCGAGGAGACCGTGGAGCGCATCGATGCCGCGGCGGTGCGCGCCTTCTACGAGCAGCATGTGCGACCGGCGACGTCCACCGCGGTCGTGGTGGGGGACCTCACCGGGATCGAGCTCGACGCGGCCCTCGCCGACACGCTGGGCGCCTGGACCGGGGCGGCCGCCGAACCGCGGCCGGTTCCGCCGGTCACCGCCGACGACCGCGGCCGGGTCGTCATCGTGGACCGCCCGGGTGCCGTCCAGACGCAGCTGCTCATCGGGCGCGCCGGCGCGGACCGGCACGACCCTGTCTGGCCCGCCCAGGTTCTCGGCACCTACTGCCTCGGCGGGACGCTGACCTCCCGCCTGGACCGGGTGCTGCGTGAGGAGAAGGGCTACACCTACGGCGTCCGGGCCTTCGGGCAGGTACTGCGGTCCGCTCCGGACGGCACGGGCGCGGCGCTGCTGGCGGTCAGCGGATCCGTCGCCACGGACGTGACCGGCCCGGCGCTCGCCGACCTGTGGCAGGTGCTGCGCACGCTCGCCGCGGACGGACTCACCGACGAGGAGCGGGACTTCGCGGTCCGCAATCTCGTGGGCGTGGCGCCTCTGCGGTACGAGACTGCCGCTGCGGTCGCGGCCACGCTCGCCGACCAGGTCGAGCAGCACCTCCCGGACGACTACCAGGCGACCCTGTACGCCCGTCTCGCCGAGACGGGCACGGTGGAGGCCACGGCAGCGGTCGTGAACGCCTTCCCGGAGGACCGGCTGGTCTGCATCCTGGTCGGTGACGCCGAGCAGATCGCGGGTCCGGTACGCGAGCTCGGCATCGGCGAGGTGTCCGTGGTGTCCGGGAGCTGACCGCCGGACGCGCGCGACCGAGCGCGGCTCCCCGGCGTCCGGGCGGCACCGGGGAGCCGCGCTGTGTCCGTTTCGTTCCCGGACGTCCGGTGCCGGATGTGGCGTCGGCGACAACCAACCGTTTCCGTTTGGTGCTTGACAGGCGACCCCTCTAGCGTCTCCCCGGCCCACGCCCGACGTGCCGCGACCGCGGCCTGCGTGGAGCCGGAAAGGAGCCCGACGCAGCATGGCGTCCAACTCTGGCCCCGGGAGGAAGCGCACGCCCGGGAACCCTCGTCGCCCCGGCCGCACCCGCCGCACGCGTGCCAGGATCGTCGGCGTGGCCGGGCTCGCCACCGCGGCCGTCGGCTCCCTGACCACTCCGGCCGCCGCCGTTCCCGGCCCGGCGACCGCGGGTGAGGCACCCGCCGGCGCCGACCGTGTCCTGGTCGCCGACGTCGGGCTCGACGACGCGGCCGGTGTCGCCGAGTCCCTCGCCGAGTCGCTCGCCGGACAGGCCCGGACCCAGCGGCGCGCGGCAGCCGCCCACGCCGCGCAGGAGGCGGCGGAGCGTGCCGAGGCACGCCGCGAACGGGCACAGGAGGCCCGCGCGGAACGTGCCGCCGAACGCGCGGCGCTGCGCCGCCACGTCCTTCCGGTACAGGGCTCCTACGTCTCCACCGCCTACGGTGCCGGCGGCGGCCAGTGGTCCTCCGGCGCCCACACCGGTGTCGACTTCCACGCCGCGTCCGGTACCCGCGTGGGCTCCGTCGCCGTCGGCGAGGTCGTGGAAGCGGGATGGTCGGGCTCCTACGGCTACAACGTCGTGATCCGCCACCGGGACGGGATGTACACGCAGTACGGCCACCTCTCGTCGGTTTCCGTCGGCGTCGGTGCGCAGGTGTCCGCGGGGCAGCAGATAGGCCTGTCGGGATCGACCGGCAACACCACCGGCCCCCACCTGCACTTCGAAGTGCGGACCGGCCCGGACTACGGCTCGGACGTGGACCCGCTCGCCTACCTGCGCAGGTACGGCATCGCCGTCTGACGGGCGGCGGTACGGCGCGGCGCGGCTCAGGCCTCGTCGGGCAGGGCCTCCAGCCCCTCGGTGACGAGCTTCGCCAACCGGTCCAGTGCGGACCGTTCCGCCGGGCCGTCGCCCTCCGAGGCGAGCACGATCTCGTCCCCCTGCTCCGCGCCCAGCGCCAGCACCCCCAGCATGGACGACGCGGACACGGCCGCCCCCTCGCCCCTGCGTACGGTCACCGGCACCCCCAGGGCGGTCGCCGCGCGGCAGAAGAGGGCGGCGGGGCGGGCGTGCAGCCCCTCCGCCCAGCCGACGGCGATGCGGCGTTCGGCCATGATCTCCTCCTGGTCTCTCCCGAGGCATGTCGGGGCGCCGGGCACCGGCGCACCGTCCCACGACACTACGCCGCCCCGGTCGTACGCTGTGCCCATGCGGACTCCGGCGGAGCGTGCCTACCCCACCCACTGGGAAGCCGACGTCGTGCTGCGCGACGGCGGCACGGCACGGATCCGGCCCATCACGGAAGACGACGCGGAACGGCTCGTCGCCTTCTACGAGCAGGTGTCCGACGAGTCGAAGTACTACCGGTTCTTCGCCCCCTACCCCCGTCTCTCCGACCGGGACGTGCACCGGTTCACCCACCACGACTACGTCGACCGTGTCGGTCTCGCCGCCACGGTGCGCGGCGAGATCATTGCCACCGTGCGCTACGACCGCATCGGCGCGGGCGGCCTGCCCGCATCGTCCGGCACCGACGGCGGGGAGGGGGACGAGGCGGAGGTCGCGTTCCTCGTGCAGGACGCCCACCAGGGCCGGGGGCTCGCCTCCGCGCTGCTGGAGCACATCGGCGCCGTGGCGAGGGAGCGGGGCATCCGCCGCTTCTCGGCCGAGGTGCTGCCCGCCAACACCAAGATGGTCAAAGTGTTCACGGACGCCGGCTACTCCCAGCGGCGCAGCTTCGAGGACGGCTCGGTCCACCTGACCTTCGACCTCGAGCCCACCGAACGCTCGCTCGCGGTGATGCACGCCAGGGAGCAGCGGGCGGAGGGGCGTTCGGTGCAGCGGCTGCTCGCACCCACCTCGGTCGCCGTCGTCGGGGTCAGCCGCGGCCCGGGCGGGGCCGGACGCACCGTGCTCGACAGCCTCCGCGCCGCCGGCTTCACCGGAAGCGTGCACGCGGTGAACCACGCGCTCCGGGACGGCGACGGACTCGCCGGGGCGGCCGCGTTCCGCTCGGTGCGCGACATCCCCGGGAGCGTCGACCTGGTGGTGGTCGCGGTGCCGGCCGACCGCGTCGCGCCCGTCGTCGACGACTGCGGCGAGCACGGCGTGCAGGGACTGGTCGTCCTCTCGGCGGACTTCAGCCGCGAGGGTCAGCGGGAACTCGTCCGGCACGCGCGGTCGTACGGCATGCGCGTCATCGGCCCCAACGCGCTCGGCATCATGAACACCGCACCCTCGGTCCAGCTCAACGCCACTCCCTCGCCCCGCCTGCCCCGGCGCGGCAGGGTCGGACTCTTCACCCAGTCCGGCGCCATCGGGATCGCGCTGCTCGAAGGGCTGCACCACCGCGGGACCGGACTGTCCACGTTCGTCTCGGCGGGCAACCGCGCCGACGTCTCCGGCAACGACGTGCTGCAGTTCTGGGACGAGGACCCCGACACCGACATCGCGCTGATGTATCTCGAGTCCATCGGCAATCCACGGAAGTTCACCCGCATCGCCAAGCGCCTCTCGACGCGCAAGCCCGTGGTGGTCGTGAAGGGCGCCCGGCACAGCGGCAGCGCACCGCCGCCCGGCCACGCGGCGCCCGCTTCGCACACGCCCGCCGCCACCGTGTCCTCCCTGCTGCGACAGGCCGGCGTCATCACCGTCGACACCGTCACCGAGCAGGTCGACACCGGTGTTCTGCTCGCCTCCCAACCGCTGCCGGCGGGGCCGCGGATCGCGGTGCTGGGCAACACCGAATCGCTGAACCTCCTGACCCACGACGCCTGCCTGACCGACGGGCTGCGGCCGCTGCCCGGCCGCGATCTCACCACCTCGGCCACTGTCGCGGACTTCTCGGACGCCGTTCGCGAGGCGCTCGCCGACACGGGCAGCGACGCCGTCGTCGTCACCGCCATCCCCGGGGTCGGCGCCATCCCCGCGGCGGAACTCGCCGCCGCCCTCGCGGATGCCGCCGAAGGCGCCGGGAAGCCCCTCGCGGTCGTGCACCTCGCCCTCGAGGGACTCGACGGCGCCCTGGCCCGACACGGTGTTCCCAGCTACCCGGCGCCCGAGCGCGCGGTGCGCGCACTCGCGCACGCCGCACGGCACGCCGCCTGGCGCAGGGACGCCCGAACCCCCGGCCGCCTGCCGGAGTTCGATGCCGACGAGGCGGCCGCCCACCGCCTGGTGGCCCGGGCCGCACGCGGCGGCGAAGGGGAGGAGGACCACCCCGGCGTCCCGCTGGACCCGGCCGACACGGCCGCCCTCCTCGGCCACTACGGCGTCGCGGTGCAGCCCACCGCTCCCGCCGGGACCCCCGACGAGGCGGTGGCCGCCGCACGCCGGCTCGGCTACCCCGTCGCGCTGAAGACCACCGCTCCCCACCTGCGCCACCGCGCGGACCTGGGGGGCGTACGGCTCGACCTGTCGGGCAAGCAGCAGCTCCGCCGCGCCTACGCGGAACTCACGGCGGACCTGGGAAGCCCCCGGGAGCTGCGGCCCGTCGTCCAGGCCATGGCCCCCCGCGGCGTGGACACCGTGGTCCAGGCCGCTGTGGACCCCTCCGTCGGCGCGGTGCTCTCCTTCGGTCTGGCAGGCGCTCCCTCGGAGCTGCTCGGCGACACCGCCCACCGCCTGATCCCCGCCACCGACCGCGACGTCTCCGGGCTCGTCCGGGCTCTGCGCTCCTCACCCCTCCTGTTCGGCTGGCGCGGTGCGCAGCCCGTCGACACGGACGCCCTGGAGGACCTGCTGCTCCGCGTGTCGCGCCTGCTCGAGGACCATCCCGAGGTCGTGGCGGTCGACCTGGAGCCGGTGGTGGTCGCCCCGCGCGGCCTGACGGTGCTCGGCGCCGCGGTCCGCGTCGCGGAGCCGCCACCGCGTGCCGACCTGGGGCGCCGCACCCTTCCCGCCTACTGAGCGCCCGGGCGCGGTCTGCCGGGCCGGCGCCCCGGGCCCGGCCTCGGCGGAGCGCAAAGGGCCTAGGATGGTGCGCATGGCGAAGACCGGCACGACGACCCAGGGACTGCGCTCGGCGATCGAGCGCAGCGGCTACTACCCGGCGCTGGTCGCCGAGGCGGTGGAGGCGGCCGTCGGCGGCGAACCGGTCACCTCGTACCTGGTCCACCAGGAGACGACGTTCGACGCGAACGAGATCCGTCGCCACGTCACCGTCCTGGTCCTCACCGGTACTCGCTTCCTCGTCAGCCACACCGACGAGCAGCCGGCGGACGGCACCTCCGCCTCCCCCTACGCCACCACGTCCACCGAGTCGGTGAAGCTGGAGCGGATCGCCTCGGTGGTGCTCTCCCGCGTCGTCGCCGACCCGGAGTCGTACACACCCGGCACTCTCCCCCGCGAGGTGGTGCTCACGATCGGCTGGGGCGCGGTCTCCCGCATCGACCTGGAGCCTGCCACCTGTACGGATCCCAACTGCGAGGCGGATCACGGCTACACCGGCTCGACCACTGCCGACGACCTCTCGCTGCGTGTCAGCGAGGCCGGTGACGGGCCGGAGACGGTGCGGCAGGCCCTGGCGTTCGCCCAGGCCCTCTCCGAGGCGACGGCGAACCGGCCGGGTGCCCACCGGTGACACCTCCCGACGCGGGGCCTTCCGCCGCAGACGGGCCGGCGGGCGCCGGCGACCGGGGGGAACCGGAGCCGCTCGACCCGCGCACCGCACCCGTTCCCCGCTACGGCGACGGCTCCCTGGCAGACCTGCTGCCCACCGTCGTCTCCGGCATGGGGGTCCCCGGCTGCGCCGGCGCGCTCCCGCTCGATCCGGCCGACCGCGTCTGCGTGTTCCTGGTGGACGGCATGGGCTGGGAGGCACTCGCGGCCCACCCCGAAGAGGCCCCTTTCCTGACCTCGTTGCTGCCGAGCTCGCTCGGACACACCGGAAAGCCGTTGACCAGCGGCTTTCCGTCCACCACCGCCACGTCGCTGGCGTCGGTGGGCACCGGTCTGCCGCCGGGGGGCCACGGTCTCCCCGGGTACGCGGTGCGGAACCCGGACAGCGGTGAGCTGATGAACCAGCTGCGCTGGCGCCCGTGGACGGATCCGCACCTGTGGCAGCCGTATCCGACCGTCTTCCAGCGGGCCCATGCCGCGGGCGTGGCGACCTGCCAGGTCACCGCGCCGCATTTCGCCGACACCCCGCTGACCACCGTCGCCCTGTCCGGCGGGACCTTCGTCGGGCGCCTGCCGGCCGAGGACCGCATGGACACCGCGGCCGAACGGCTCGGCGCCGCCGACCGCACCCTGGTGTACACCTACTACGCGGAACTCGACGGCCACGGCCACCGCTACGGCATCGACTCCGACGCCTGGCGCGGGCAGCTCCAGTACGTCGACCGGCTCGCCGAGCGACTCGCCGAACAGCTTCCACCCCGCTCGGTCCTCTACGTCACCGCCGACCATGGAATGGTCGACGTGCCCCTCACGGGCGACGCCCGGTTCGACTTCGACGAGGACTGGGAGCTGAGCGCCGGCGTCGCGGTCCTCGGCGGCGAGGGACGGATGCGCCATCTCTACGCGGTGCCCGGCGCGGCGGGTGACGTCGCCGCCGTGTGGCGCGAGGTGCTGGCCGACCGGGCTTGGGTGGCCTCCCGCGAGGAGGCGGTCGCGTTGGGCTGGTTCGGCCCGGACGTCGAGGAGCGCGTCCTCGGACGCATCGGTGACGTGGTCGTCGCGATGGACGCCGACGCCGCGATCGTCGCCACCCGCCGGGAACCCAAGGAGTCGGCCCTCGTCGGCATGCACGGCTCCGTCACCCCCGCCGAGCAGTTCGTCCCCCTGCTCGAGGTGCGCGGCTGACCGCCTCTCCACCCCCGCCTCCCCGCCCCCGACCCGACGAAAGGCCCGTCTCCTCCATGCCCGAGCTGGTTTTCTTCTCCGGCACGATGGATTGCGGCAAGAGCACCCTGGCGCTGCAGATCGAGCACAACCGGTCCGCGCGCGGCCTGCACGGCATGATCTTCACCCGGAACGACCGGGCGGGGGAGGGGCGGTTGTCCTCCCGGCTCGGGCTGGTCACCGAAGCGGTCGAGGCGGACGAGGAGTTCGACTTCCACCTGCACCTCGTACGCCACCTGACCGCGGGAGGCCGCGCCGACTACGTGATCGCGGACGAGGCCCAGTTCCTCTCCCCGGAACAGGTGGACCAGTTCGCCCGGATCGTCGACGACCTCGGCATCGACGTGTTCGCCTTCGGCATCACGACCGACTTCCGCACCAAGCTCTTCCCCGGCTCCCAGCGGTTGATGGAACTCGCGGACCGCATAGAGGTGTTGCAGGTCGAGGCGCTGTGCTGGTGCGGTGCGCGCGCCACGCACAACGCGCGCACCGTCGACGGCCGTATGGTCGTGGAGGGCGCCCAGGTCGTGGTCGGCGACATCGGCGGAAGGGGCGGGCAGGCCGCGGAGATCGGCTACGAGGTGCTGTGCCGCCGGCACCACCGCAGAAGGCTCACCGCCGCCACCGCCGGTGCGGCGCCTTTGTCCCCGGACGTGCTGCCCGTCGAGTCGGCCCCGCGGGGCACGCCGACCGGGACCGCCGGAGGCGCTCCGGCACCACGGGCGGACGTCGTCGCCCCGCGCCGTTCCTCCTGACGTGCGGGCCGGTGCAGCGATGCGGTTCAGTCGCCCGTGCGCTGGAGCACACTGAACCGGGCGCCCTCCGGGTCCGCCACGGTCGCCCGGATGCCGTACGGCGTCCGGTGCGGCGGGTGCACCGGACGGCCGCCCAGCTCCACGGCCCGCCGCACCGAGGCCTCCGTGTCGTCGACGGCGAAGCCGGTCCTCCAGTGGGGGCCGTGCACGGACGGCTGCTCCGGGTCGGTCGCGCGGACCGTGGCCACCGGCTCGCCCTCCAGGTACAGCGTCACCCGGTCCTCGTTCCCGCCCGGCGACGGCTTCGCGGTGTACCCGAAGAGCGCCGGGTAGAAGGCGGCCGGTCCGGCGGTGGTGTGCGTGACCAGCTCCAGCCACGTCGGCACGCCCGCGGCGCCGCTCCCCGTCACGCCCGGCCCGTCCGCCGCGGCTGCCTGCCAGACCCCGAACACGGCTCCGTCGGGATCGGCCGCGATCACCATGCGGCCGGCCTCGCCCGCGTCCAGCGGTCCCACCGCTACCGTGCCGCCGCAGTGCCGGATCAGTTCGGCGGTGGCGTCCACGTCGTCACTGGCCAGGTAGGGCATCCATGTGACCGGATACCCGACGTCGGGTGGTGCCGTCCCCATCCCGGCCACTTCCCGTCCGTCCAGCGTCGCCCTGACGTACGGGCCCGCACGCTCGGGACGGACGGTGAACTCCCAACCGAACAGCCCCCGGTAGAACTCCTGACCGGCCACCGGGTCGTGGACCATCACACTGGCCCAGCAGGGGGCTCCGTGGGTGTGCTGCCTTCGCGTACCCTGCGTCTGCGTCAACTGCTCTCCCGGTCCCCTCGGGGAGGCCCTTCCGCGGTACCCCCGGCAGGAAGGAGGATACTGCCGGCGCCCGCACCGTTGCAGGGAGTGCCGGACCGGTGCGCAAGGATGGACCCATGACCGCACTCATCTCCGCTTCCGGGCTCGCAGCCGAACTGGACGGCCCCCGCCCTCCCGTGCTGCTGGACGCGCGCTACAACCTCGGGGGGCCGCCGGGCCGTCCGGAGTACCTCCAGGGGCACCTGCCCGGTGCCGTGTACGTGGACCTCGACAGCGAACTCGCCGGCCCGGTCGGGTCGGCGACGGGACGCCACCCGCTGCCCGACCCCGAAGCCTTCGGTGCCGCGATGCGCCGCGCCGGCGTCTCTGCCGGCCGCGGTGTCGTGGTGTACGACGCCGCGCGGGGCTGGTCCGCCGCACGCGCGTGGTGGCTGCTGCGCTGGGCCGGCCACCGTGACGTACGCGTCCTGGACGGCGGACTGGCCTCCTGGCAGGGGCCGTTGACCCGTGAGGTGCCCGAACCGGAGGCAGGCGACTTCGTCCCGGTGCCCGGAGGACTTCCCACCCTCGACGCGGATGCCGCGGCGGATCTGGCGCGCAGCGGAGTGCTGCTGGACGCCCGGGCGGGGGAGCGCTACCGGGGCGAGACGGAGCCCATCGATCCGGTGGCCGGGCACATTCCCGGTGCCCTTTCCGCACCCACGACGCAGACCGTCGGCGGGGACGGCACCTTCCTGCCCCCTGCCCGGCTGCGTGAGCATTTCGCGGCACTCGGCGCCACTTCCGGCACCGGGGTGGGCGTCTACTGCGGCTCCGGCGTGTCGGCCGCGCAGGAGGTGCTCGCCCTGAGCGAGGCAGGCGTGGACGCCGCGCTCTATCCGGGGTCGTGGAGCGAGTGGTGCGCCGATCCCTCACGGCCGGTCGCCACCGGGCCGCAGCCGGGGTGAACCGCGGTGCCCGCCTTCCGGCCGTGCCGGGCGGCGGGCACCGCCCGGTCACTCGTTCTTGCGCCGCGTACCGAAGACGATCTCGTCCCAACTGGGCACCGCCGCGCGGCGCCCCGGGCGCACGCCGTCCGCCTCCGCCTGGCGATCGGTGTTGCCGGTCAGGCGCTCCCGGTGCGCCTTGACCGAACGCGGCATCAGGACGTCCGCATAGGCCGATCCCGCGCTCGCCGCGGGCGCGGGTGGCTCGACCTGCTCGCGCTCCTCCTCGCTCTCGGCCGCGGCCTCGTCGTCCGCCTCGGCCTGCCCGGCGGCCTGCGACCGCTCGGGCACCACGAGGTCGCCGCGGAAACTCGGAACCGCCTCCAGCAGACTGGTCAGTGAATCCGCGGCCTCAGCCGTGCCGTTGTCCGCGGAAGCCGGTGGCAGCGCGGACGGTCCCGGCTCCGCACGGTCGGTGCGGTCGCGGGGCAGCCGCGCGATCCGCGGAACGAACGGGAAGGTCGGCTCCGGGGTGTCGTCGGTCTCCCCGATCAGCGCCCGCGCCTCGTCGTCCACGGCCTGCACGAGCCGCCGCGGAGGGTCGTAGGTCCACACCGCCGCGTGCGGTTCACCGGCGACCCGGTAGGAGAGCACCACTTCCCATGTGCCGTCGTCCCGGCGCCAGGAGTCCCACAGCACCGTGTCCTTGTCCGCGCCGCGCAGCAGCAGCCGCTCCGCGACCGCGTCGCCCAACTGCGGGCCGGTGTTCTCCCCGGGCCGCCGCACCGGCGTCTTCTGCGCCCGCTCCGCCATGAAGGTGCGTTCGGCGAGCACCGGCCCCTCGAAGCGGCGGACGCGCTCGACCGGAATTCCGGCCTGCTGGGCCACTTCCTCGGCGGTGGCGCCCGCTCTTATCCGGGCCTGGATGTCGCGGGGGCGGAGGTGGCTCTCGACCTCGATCTCGATCTGCCCCAGGCGGGCGCGGTCGTTGCGCACGGCGGCCCGTAGGCGCTCATCGATCGGAAGGGTGTATTCCGTATTGTCGGCAGCTTTCAGCACCAGCCGTGTGCCGTCGTTGCTGACGGCCACGACACGCAGTTCGGGCATGGGAACCTCCCCGGTGGTGCCTGCCGACGTCACGTGCGTCGCTGCTCCCGCTAGACGAGTGTGGCCTGCCCGGGTGCAGCCTGCCACAACCTTGCCGACTTGCCCGGCGTGTCGAGCCCCTGTCCCGATCCATCACTGTGACACGGTGTCGCGTTGACCACTCAACGTGACGAATGGTCACGTTGTGCAGTAATGCCGAGGCCGAGGTCGAGGCCAGGGTGTGTCACACTACTCCATTCGTGCCATCGGGGGCGGTGTGACGCGCCGCCGAACCCGTACCGGGCGGCGCGGTGTGCGGCGCCCGGCCGTACCCCGGCGAGGCTCCCCGGGCGGCGCAATCTTCACGCCATCCACACAAGTGGAATTCCCGGCGGGGCGTGGTGCCGAGGGCGCGGAACGTGCGCCCGGCCCCTGCGGACCGTGCCGCTCCCCGAGTGGCAGGATCGGGGACATGCCCCCAGCCCTCGATGCACGTCCGTACGACGCCCTCCTCCTCCTCTCCTTCGGCGGACCGGAGGGCCCCGACGACGTCGTCCCCTTCCTCGAGAACGTCACCCGCGGCCGCGGCATCCCGCGGGAGAGGCTCGAGGAGGTCGGCGAGCACTACTTCCGCTTCGGCGGCGTCAGTCCGATCAACGAGCAGAACCGCGTGCTGCGGCGGGCGCTGCGCGCGGACTTCGCCGAACACGGCCTGGACCTCCCGGTGTACTGGGGCAACCGGAACTGGGCGCCGTACCTGACCGACACCCTCCGCGAGATGGCGCGGGACGGCAGGCGACGCGTCCTGGTGTTCGTCACGAGCGCCTACGCGTCCTACTCCGGCTGCCGGCAGTACCGCGAGAACCTGGCCGAGTCCCTCGAGACGCTCCGGGCCGAGGGCCTGACGCCTCCCCGCGTGGACAAGCTGCGCCACTACTTCAACCACCCCGGCTTCCTCGCCCCGGTCGCCGACGGCGTGCTCGCCGCGCTCGAGAAGCTCCCGGCCGAGGTGCGCGACGGTGCCCGCCTCGCGTTCTGCACCCACTCCATCCCCACCGCGTCCGCGGACACCTCCGGCCCCGACGGCGGTGCCTACGTCGCCCAGCACCTGGACGCGGCACGCGTGATCGCGGAGGAGGTGCGGAACACGACGGGCGTGGACCGCCCCTGGGAACTCGTCTACCAGTCGCGCAGCGGCTCGCCCCGCGTTCCCTGGCTGGAGCCGGACATCTGCGACCATCTCACCGACCTGAGCCGCACCGGAGCGCCGGCCGTGGTCATGGTGCCCGTCGGCTTCGTCTCCGACCACATGGAGGTCCTCTACGACCTCGACACCGAGGCGGCGGCCAGGGCGGCGGAGCTGGGACTGCCCGCGGTGCGCTCCGCGACGGTGGGCGCCGACCCGCGGTTCGCCGCCGCGGTGCGCGAGCTGATCCTGGAACGGGCCGCGACCGAACGCGACGAGCGGCCCGACCGCTGCGCCCTGGGAGACCTCGGGCCGAGCCACGACGTCTGCCCGGTCGGCTGCTGTCCGGCCAGGGAGCCCCGGCCCGCTGCCGCCGGTGCGGACAGCCCCTTCGCCTGATCCGCCGCCGGACGCGATCCGCCCGAGACCCGAGAGACACCACGCAAGGAGCACCGTGACCGACCGGACCGACCTGACCGACCTGGATCAGCTCAAGGCCGACCTCCTCGAGACCGCTCTGGAGGCCGCCGCCCGGGCCGGCACCCTGCTGAGCGAGGGGCGCCCCGCCGACCTGGGGGTCGCCGCCACCAAGAGCAGCCCGATCGACGTGGTCACCGAGATGGACCTCGCCGCGGAGAAGCTGATCACCGGCCATCTCGCGGAGCACCGCCCCGAGGACGGGATTCTCGGCGAGGAGGGCGCCTCACGGGAGGGCACCAGCGGGGTGCGGTGGATCGTCGACCCGATCGACGGGACGGTGAACTATCTCTACGGCCTCCCCGCATGGGGTGTGTCGATCGCGGCGGAGTACCGGGGGACCACCGTGGTCGGCGTGGTGGAGGTGCCGCCCCGCGGGGAGACGTTCCGCGCGGTCGAGGGGCACGGCGCGTTCCGCAACGCCGCTCCGCTGTCCTGCCGTCCCGCGGCACCCCTCGACCGCGCGCTGATCGGTACGGGGTTCAACTACGTCCAGGAGCGGCGGACGGCGCAGGCGGAGGTGGCGCGACGGCTCCTCCCGCTGGTGCGCGACATCCGGCGTTCCGGGTCCGCCGCGATCGACCTGTGCGACGTGGCCGCGGGTCGGCTGGACGGCTTCTACGAGCGGGGCCTGCACCACTGGGACTACGCGGCAGGTGCCCTCGTCGCACGCGAGGCCGGGGCCCGGACCGGCGGCAGGCCGGGGGAGGAGCCCGGTGAGGAGCTCACGATCGCCGCCTCGCCCGGGGTGTTCCACGACCTCCAGTCGCTGCTGGAGGAGTTCGGCGCCTGGCACGACGGCTGAACGGGCCCCGTACGCACTCCGAGCCCCGGACGGAGGGTGTCCGGGGCTCGGCAGGCGGTGACGGCCGTGGCAGCCGGCAGGCGGTGGGGTGACTCAGCAGGAGACGTGGGTGTCCCGGCTGACGTGATCCACGTCGACGCCGTGGTCGGCGGCGATGCGTCGCAGATCCTCCAGTTCGGCCTGCTCGACGTCCACCAGGAAGTCGTCGCCCGACTCGCGAGCGGCGTGCAGATCGGACTGTGTGCTCCGTATACGTTGCAGAATGCCTGCGGTGAACGCGTCCATGTGCGCCCCCTCGTCATGGTCGGCGGCACGGGGGTGTGCCGAGGGTGGTGGGCGCGATCACGACGTACTGCCCCGGTCGGCGGCCCGGGTGGGTCGGGCATGCGGCCGACGAGGTGTGATCGCTGGGTGTGAACTCGTCCTCCCCGCCTCCACTCCCCGAGAAACCTCGCGGACGCGGAAAAATTTCCTCCTTTCGCCCCTCCCCTCCCGCGCTTCCTCTTACCGCCGGTTTACTGCGGGCCCAGGCAGGATGGACGGGGCCCCTGCGCGGGCCCGCCGCACACCGAAGGGAAAGGACACGCCGTGCGCGTACTCGTCGTGGAGGACGAGCAGCTGCTCGCCGATGCCGTGGCGACCGGGCTCCGCAGAGAGGGCATGGCCGTCGACGTCGTCTACGACGGCGAGGCGGCGCAGGAGCGCGTCGAGGTCAACGACTACGACGTGGTGGTGCTCGACCGCGACCTGCCGCGGGTGCACGGTGACGACGTCTGCCGCCGCATCGTCGAGGCCGGTCTCGCGACGCGGGTGCTGATGCTCACCGCTTCCGGGGACGTCAGCGACCGGGTGGAGGGCCTGGAGATCGGCGCCGACGACTACCTCCCGAAGCCGTTCGCCTTCAGCGAGCTCACCGCCCGGGTGCGGGCGCTGGGGCGCCGCACCAGCGTCGCGCTGCCGCCCGTGCTGGAGCGTGCCGGGATCACCCTCGACCCCAACCGGCGGGAGGTCTTCCGCGACGGCCGGGAGGTCCAGCTCGCCCCCAAGGAGTTCGCCGTGCTGGAGGTGCTGATGCGGGGCGAGGGCAACGTCGTCTCGGCGGAACAACTGCTGGAGAAGGCCTGGGACGAGAACACCGATCCCTTCACCAACGTCGTCCGCGTCACCGTGATGACCCTGCGTCGCAAGCTGGGCGAGCCGCCGGTCATCGTGACCGTGCCGGGCGCCGGCTACCGGATCTGACCGATGGCCGGCCCCGTACCACCGTTCGACGTGCCCCCCAAGCCCGACCGGGACCCCCAGCCGCCCCGGACGTACCCGTGGCTGCGCCCCACCATCCGGATACGGCTCACCCTGCTGTACGGCGGCATGTTCCTCATCGCCGGCATGATCCTGCTGACCATCATCTACCTGCTGGCCGCGCAGGCGCTGCACGACGTCAGCAAGCTCCCGTTCACGATCCTCGGCGTGCACGCCGAGCTGAACTCCAACGCCTGCCCGGAGCTGGCCCGGCAGTTGCCCGAGCGGATGCCCGTGGAGGAGCTCATGCGGCGGCTGGGCGAGTGCAACGACACCCAGCGCGCCCACGCACTGGACGAGCTGCTGCGCAGTTCACTGCTGGCCCTCATGGGCCTCGCGGTCGCCGCGTTCGCCTTCGGGTACGTGATGGCCGGCCGGGTGCTTTCCCCGCTCGGCCGCATCACCCGGACCGCACGGCAGGTGGCGGGCACGGACCTGCACAAGAGGATCGAACTGGAGGGGCCGGACGACGAGCTGAAGGAGCTCGCCGACACGTTCGACGAGATGCTGGACCGGCTCGACCGGGCGTTCACCGCGCAGCAGCGCTTCGTCGCCAACGCCTCGCACGAATTGCGCACCCCGTTGGCGATCAACCGCACGCTGCTCGAGGTGCAGCTCTCCGACCCCGAGGCCTCCCCGGAGCTCCAGCAGCTCGGCAAGACGCTGCTGGCCACCAACGAGCGCAGCGAGCAGCTCGTCGAGGGGCTCCTGCTGCTGGCGCGCAGCGAGAACGAGATCGTGGACCGCAAGCCGGTCGACCTCGCCGAGGTGGCCTCCCGGGCCGTGGAGCAGGTCAGGGCGGACGCCGAGGAGAAGGGGGTGACGCTGCGCGGGGTGCGCGCCCCGGTGTACGTCCAGGGCAACGGGGTGCTGCTGGAACGGGTGGCCCTGAACCTCCTGCAGAATGCCGTCCGGTACAACCTGCCCGAGGGCGGGTGGGTGTCGGTCGGCACCGAGGCGGGCCCCGGGCGCGCGGTGCTGGAGGTGGAGAACACCGGCCCCGTCGTACCGGCCTACGAGGTGGACAACCTTTTCGAGCCGTTCCGGCGTCTTCGTTCGGAGCGGACCGGGAGCGACAAGGGCGTCGGGCTCGGACTCTCGATCGTGCGGTCGGTGGTGCGGGCCCACGGCGGCCTCGTGCAGGCGGTTCCGCGCGAGGACGGAGGGCTGGTCGTACGGGTCGTCCTGCCCGTCTGACCAGGCAGAGTGAGGAAGGCAACAGTGCACGATCCGTGGGCGCACCCCCGCGCAGGCCTCCCGCGAACGGGCCTGTGAGCGATCACACAGGCGATTTTGATCGCAGGAACTCTGTGTGATCATCGGGCGGGAAGAAATGCCGGAACGTCCAGGTTTGGCCCGGTGCGGGACGTGGGCAGACCACGGAGTGTTGCGCGGGAAGTGCGACTTTCGGACCGTCCACGGTCCGTATCGGCGGTCCACCCGATCACCTCTTCGGGGGTCGGGTCGGGTGTCGATTGAGTAACAGACCTTGATGTGAGGCAAAATCTCCGCCTCAGGTCGGGCACAAGCCCGGCCTCTCACGCGTTACGTGCGCGGAGACACCGCAGACACCCAGAGGGGGAGAGCGACATGGCAACGGATTACGACACCCCACGCAAGACCGACGACGAGGTCAACGAAGACAGCATCGAGGAGCTGAAGGCCCGGCGGAACGACAAGTCCGCGTCCAATGTCGACGTGGACGAGTTCGAGCAGGCCGAAGGCCTGGAGCTGCCGGGGGCCGACCTGTCCAACGAGGAGCTGTCCGTCCGCGTCCTGCCCCGGCAGGCGGACGAGTTCACCTGCATGAGCTGCTTCCTGGTGCACCACCGGTCGCAGCTCGCAGCGGAGAAGAACGGGAGCCCGATCTGCCGCGACTGCGCGGCCTGACCGGGCGCCCCCGTGGCGGCGGACGACGCACGTGACGCCGAGCGAGGAACCCCTGGGGAGGGTGCCTCGCTCGCGCCCCGGAGCGCGCGCGGCCGGGCACCGCGCATCGGCCGGCAAGGAACCACGCCCCAGGCGGCCGGGAGCGGGATCGTGCCGGACACCGGGGACCCCCTCGGCCCGCACGACTCCGGTGACCACTCCCGGCGCGGACGGGTCCGCGCCTTCCTCGGTGTGGTCGCGGACCGCATCGTCGGGGTCGCGCCCCGGGTACCGGTACGCGACGGGGCAACGCTCCGGCGTCAGTTCCCCGGCCTGGAGCCCGAGGAGATCGCCGACAAGCTGGTGTCCGGGGCCCTGAACGGCTCCGCGACGATCGGCGCCGGGGTCGGTGCTGCCGCGATGATGCCGGTGCCCCCGGCGATGCCGGCAGAGCTCGCCACCGAACTCGTCGGTGTCGCGTGCGTGGAACTGAAACTGATCGCCGAACTGCACGAGGTCTACGGCTGCCCCGCCCCCGGAAGCCCCCAGCAGCGCACCATGGCGTACCTGCGGGCCTGGACCGCCGAACGCCGCATCGACCTCACCCATCCGGCGACGCTGAACGCCGCGCTGGGCGCCCAGGTCCGGCGGGAGCTGCAGCACCGGCTGGTCCGGCGCACCCTCCGCACCCTGCCGAGTCTGGCCCCGTTCATGATGGGCGCCGCCGTCGGTGCCGTGATGAACCGCCGCGGCACGGCGAGGCTCGCCGAGCGGGTGCGGAAGGACCTCCGGCGGGAAGCCCTGCCCCGGCCCCCGGAGCCGTAGGAGCCCTGCCGGCGCCCCAGTGAACGGAGCAGGCAACCGGGACCGCCCCCGGCCCTCGCCGCTCCGCCACCGACCCGCCCGCGCCGTCCGAGAGGGATGCAGGAGGGCTCAGTAGCCGGACTCCTGGGACCGCCGGGCCGCATCCAGCGCCTCGACCAGCGCCGACGGGCGACGCGTCGAGACGTACACGTACGGCGTCGGATCGTCCGGGTCCGAGACCTCCACCCGCACCGCGGTCGCCACGTAGCCCCGCAGCAGCATGTGCGCCCGGGGATCGGCCTTGTGGGTGCGCCACGCCCGCGCCTCCTCCGGCGGCAGCGCCTGCGCCTCGCCGAGCGCGCTCACCGGGATGCGTGCCTCGCCCGCGACCAGCGAACCGGCGACCACCCGCACCCGTGCCGACCCGTAGGAACTCACGGCGACCGCCGCGAGCGCCCCCGCCGTGACCAGGCCGGCCAGCATCGCCGCGACACCCAGCGGCAGCAGGATGAGGCCGCCGGCGAGCCCGGTGCCCGCGGCGATCAGCCACCAGCTGCCCGGAGCGGTCAGGCGCTCGTCGAACCGTGCCGGGGAGGAGGGACGGACGGGATGCGAGGAGGGCTGCATGCCCACCAGCTTGGCACGGCTGCAGGCACGCGGAGCCCGCGGCGGTAGGGTCTGCACACGTGAGTGAAGAGCGCACCTCGAGAACTACCCTGACGCCGCCGGCCGACGCCGTCGAGCCGGTGCGTCACCCCGACGCCCCCGCGCCGGGCGAATTGCTGGGTTCCCACTACGCCCAGTGCTTCGGCTGCGGCTCCGAGCAGCCGCACGGCCTCCACCTGGAAGCCCGCGCCGGCGAGGGGGTGACGGTCACCGCCGAGTTCACCGTCAAGCCCGCCCACCAGGGTGCGCCGGGTCTCGCCCACGGCGGGGTCCTCGCGACGGCACTGGACGAGACGCTCGGCTCCCTGAACTGGCTGATGCACGTCATCTCGGTCACCGGCCGCCTCGAGACGGACTTCGTCAGCCCCGTGCCGGTCGACACCGTCCTGCACCTCGACGCCCGCGCCACCGCCCGTCACGGCCGCAAGATCTACTGCTCCGCCACCGGCCGCATCGGCGGCCCGGACGGCCCGGTCGCCGTACGCGCCGACGCCGTGTTCATCGAGGTGAAGATCGACCACTTCGTCGACCACGGGCGCGAGGAGGAGATCCAGGCGGCCATGTCCGACCCCGACCAGGTCCGCCGCGCCCGCGCCTTCGAGGTCAACCCGTGACGCGGCAGCCCGTGGACGTGCTGCTGCGGCGCCTCGACCCCGACGTGCCGCTGCCCACGTACGCCCACCCCGGGGACGCCGGCCTGGACCTCGTCACGACCCGTGCCGCCGCGCTGGCACCCGGCGAACGCACGCTCCTGCCCACGGGGGTTTCCCTGGCCCTGCCGGACGGGTACGCCGCCTTCGTGCACCCCCGTTCGGGCCTCGCGGCCCGCTGCGGGGTCTCCCTGCTCAATGCCCCTGGAACCGTGGATGCCGGGTACCGTGGAGAGATCAAGGTGATCGTGGCCAACCTGGACCCGCACGAGACCGTGCGGTTCGAGCGGTTCGACCGCATCGCCCAACTCGTCGTTCAGCAGGTCGAGAAGGTGCGCCTCCACGAAGTGGGGGAACTGCCCGGATCGGCACGGGCCGCGGGGGGCTTCGGGTCGACCGGTGGTCACGCCGCGAGCGCCGGAAGCGCTGACGGCGCTGCTGCACAGCAAGAAGATGTCGTTGCGGTCGAACCCGACCTGGACGCCGACCTGAGAGGACAGTGACGTGTTCGGACGTCGTCGTAAGAAGAGCGGAAAGCCCGAGGGCGCCACGGACGAGTTCGAGACGGAAGAGTCCGGGAACGGCACCGCGGACCCGGGCGCCGGGAGCGCCGAGGACCAGCACTTCAAGCTGCCGCCGGCACCCCGCCCCGACGGCCCCTGGGACATCGGCGAGGTCGCCGAACCCGGCAAGGGCCGGGTGAACCTCGGCGGGCTCTACGTGCCCGGCGTGGAGGGCATGGAACTCCGCGTCGAGGTCGCCGGCGACGCCATCGTCGCCGCCACGATCGTCCTGCGCGACAGCGCGATCCAGCTGCAGGCCTTCGCCGCCCCCAAGCGCGAGGGCATCTGGGACGAGATCCGCGAGGAGGTCGCCTCGGGCATCACCAAGCAGGGCGGCGTCATCGACGAGCAGGAGGGCGCGCTCGGCTGGGAGCTCCGCGCCCAGGTCCCGGTGCAGCTCCCCGACGGCAAGCACGGCGTGCAGGTCGTGCGGTTCGTCGGCGTCGACGGCCCCCGCTGGTTCCTCCGCGGCGTCATCTCCGGACAGGGGGCGGTGCAGCCGGAGCAGGCGGGGCTGCTGGAGTCCGTGTTCCGCGACACCGTCGTCGTCCGCGGCGACTCGCCCATGGCTCCGCGGGACCCGATCGTCCTCAAGCTCCCCGAGGACGCGCAGATGGTGCCCGAGGGCGTCCGGCAGGAGACCGTCGAGGAGGGCTCCCGCTTCGCCGGCGGCATCGACAAGCTGCAACGCGGCCCGGAGATCACCGAGGTCCGCTGACCGGTCGTCCGCGCGACCCCGTGGAGCCGAACGACCACCTGCGGAGTCCGGTGTCCGTCACGGACACCGGACTCCGCAGGTGTTCACCGGCCTTCACCGCCCGGAAAGCCCCCGCGGCAGCCGTGGCGGCGCCGCCACGCGGGTACGCTGACCGTTATGAAAGGCGCCACCCGAGACGAGAAGGCCGGTGGACGGTTCCGGCGCTTCCTGGAGCGGCTCTCCTCGTCCGAGGAGGACCTGCGCACCGCGGAACTCCGCGAGGACTCGGCCACGACGGGCTGCACCCGGATCAGTGACTGCGCGGACCGCCAGTTCGTCCGCGTCACCGGTACACTGCGCACCGTCACACTGCGGCCACGCGCCGGAGTGCCGACCCTGGAGGCGGAACTCTTCGACGGGTCGGCCGCGCTGGACGTGGTGTGGCTGGGAAGGCGGGCCATCGCGGGCATCGAGCCGGGGCGCAAGGTGATCGTGTGGGGCCGCATGGCGATGCACCGGGGCCGCCCCGTGCTCTTCAACCCCAAGTACGAACTGCGACCCCTCGGACAGGAGTAGCGGGTGACCTCACTCGACAAGCAGACCGCCGGCAACAACCCAGCGGGTGACGCGGCGGAGGCCACCGAGGAGGTCGCGGACCGGGCCGGAACCCAGCAGGCGCTGCTGGAGGCCTTCGGCGGCCTGCGCGGCTTCGTGGAGACCACACTGCCGGGGCTGGTCTTCATCCTCATCTACACGATCAACCAGGACGTCCACGCCTCCGCCATCGCCGCTCTCGTGCTCTCCGGCGTGATGTGCGTGGCCCGTCTCGTCGGCCGGAGCACCGTCAAGCACGCGTTCAGCGGCGTCTTCGGCGTGGTGGTCGGTGTCGCCTTCGCGGTCTTCACCGGCAACGCGAAGGACTTCTACCTGCCCGGCATGCTCTACGGGCTCGGGCTCTCCCTCGCCTACCTCATCAGCGCGGCCACCGGATTCCCCCTCCTCGGCATCATCCTCGGACCGGTCTTCAAGGAGAACCTCTCCTGGCGCCACCGCAACCCGGGGCGGAAACGTGCCTACGTGCGGGCCAGCTACGCCTGGGGGCTCATCTTCCTCGGGAAGTCGGCCATCCTCTTCCCGCTGTACTTCTTCGCCGATCCGACCCGCTTCGGCTGGGTCACCATCGCGCTGAAGATCCCGCCGCTGCTGCTCGCGGTCTACCTCACGTGGATCTTCCTCGCCAAGGCGCCTCCGCCGATCAACGTCATCGCCGAGATGGAGGCCGAGGAAGCCGCGAAGGCCGAAAATGCACAGGCCGAGGCAGCCGAGAACGAGGACAGGACGGAAGCGCCCGCGGAGAGTGCCGACGGAACCCCCGCAGCGTCCCCGTCCCGCCACGGGGGCCGGCACCGCCGCTGACCCCCGCTCCGCCCCTCGGCGCGGGGCCCCGGGGAGGCCCGAGGACCCGGGACGAGCAGCCCTCGCCCTCGCCCTCCTCGGACCCGGCCACCCGGCCCCGGCCCGGATCAGGCCGAGCCGCGCACCGACAGCAGATCCTCCAGCTGCTCCTCGCGCGAGGGCGCCGCGACGAAGAGCAACTCGTCCCCCGCCTCCAGCGCATCGTTCGGGTCGGGCGTCATCACCCGGTTCCCCCGGATGATCGTCACCAGCGCGGTGTCCTGCGGCCACCGCACGTCGCCGACCCGGGTACCGGCGAGCGCCGCCTCCGGCGCCAGGGTCAACTCCACCAGGCTCGCGTCGCCCTGCGAGAACCGCAGCAGACGCACCAGGTCGCCCACGCTCACGGCCTCCTCCACCAGCGCGGACATCAACCGCGGCGTGGAAACGGCCACATCCACACCCCACGACTCGTTGAAGAGCCACTCGTTCTTCGGATTGTTGACCCGGGCCACGACCCGCGGCACCCCGTACTCCGTCTTCGCCAGCAGGGACACGACGAGGTTCACCTTGTCGTCACCGGTCGCCGCGATCACCGTCTGGCACCGCTCCAGCGCCGCCTCGTCCAGCGACGTGATCTCGCAGGCGTCCGCCAGCAGCCACTCCGCCTGCGGCACCCGCTCGACGGAGATCGCCGACGGCGTCTTGTCGATCAGCAGGACCTCGTGACCGTTCTCCAGCAGCTCGCCCGCGATGGAACGGCCGACGGCCCCGGCACCCGCAATCGCCACTCTCATCGCTGCTGCGCCTCCTCCGGGCCCTTCGCGAACGCCGCCTCGGTCTCCGCGACCTGGTCGGTGCGCATCATCACATGCACCAGGTCACCCTCCTGCAGGACGGTCCGGGACGTCGGCAGCATCGCCTCGCCCAAGCGGGTGAGGAAGGCGACCCGTACGCCCGTCTCCTCCTGGAGCAGACTCACCCGGTGCCCGACCCACGCCGGCGAGGCATGCACCTCGGCCAGCTGCACGCCGCCGCTCGGATCCCGCCACAACGGCTCCGAACCGGCCGGCAGCAGCCGCCGCAGCATCTGGTCCGCCGTCCAGCGGACCGTCGCCACCGTCGGGATACCCAGCCGCTGGTAGACCTCGGCCCGCTTCGGGTCGTAGATGCGCGCCGCGACGTTCTCCACGGAGAAGTTCTCCCGCGCCACCCGGGCCGCGATGATGTTGGAGTTGTCGCCGCTGCTCACGGCCGCGAAGGCCCCGGCCTCCTCGATCCCCGCTTCCCGCAGCGTGTCCTGGTCGAACCCCAGACCGGTCACCCGGCGCCCGCCGAAGCCGGAGCCCAGCCGCCGGAACGCCGTCGGGTCCCGGTCGACCACGGCGACCGTATGTCCTTGCTGCTCGAGAGCCTGTGCGAGCTCGGCGCCCACCCGGCCACAGCCCATGATCACAATGTGCACGCCCGTCCCTCTCATCCACTACAGCGGGCCGTATCAGGATCGCACGAGTGCCCGCGTACGATCCTCCCCGTGCCGAAGTTGACCGACCTGCCGAAGCGGATCCTGATCGGCCGTGCCCTGCGCAGCGACCGACTCCACGAGACGTTGCTCCCGAAGCGGATCGCACTCCCCGTCTTCGCGTCCGACCCGCTCTCGTCCGTGGCGTACGCCCCGGGCGAGGTCCTCATCATGCTGTCCCTCGCAGGGGTCACCGCATACCACTTCAGCCCCTGGATCGCACTCGCGGTCATCGTGCTGATGTTCACCGTGGTCGCGTCCTACCGGCAGAACGTACGCGCCTACCCCTCCGGCGGCGGCGACTACGAGGTGGCCAACACCAACCTCGGACGCCGCGCCGGCCTGACCGTCGCCAGCGCGCTCCTCGTCGACTACGTGCTGACGGTGGCGGTGTCGATCTCCTCCGGCGTGGAGAACCTCGGCTCCGCCGTACCCCTCATCGTCGAGCACAAGACCGCCTCGGCCGTCCTGATCATCCTCCTCCTCACCCTGATGAACCTGCGGGGCGTGAAGGAGTCCGGCAAGCTGTTCGCCGTCCCCACCTACTGCTTCGTGTTCGGCGTGCTGTGCCTGATCGCCTGGGGCGCCGTCCGCCACTGGCTGTTCGGCGACGACCTCGCGGCACCCAGCGCCGACTACGAGATCCACACCGAGCACCCCGGCGGCCTCACGGGCGTCGCACTGGCCTTCCTCCTGCTGCGCGCCTTCTCCTCCGGCTGCGCCGCGCTCACCGGAGTGGAGGCCATCAGCAACGGCGTACCCGCCTTCCGCAAACCCAAGTCGAAGAACGCCGCCAACACCCTCGCCCTGATGGGCGCCATCTCGGTGACCATGTTCTGCGGCATCATCGGCCTGGCCCTGGCCACCGACGTGAAGATGGCGGAGAAGCCCGCCTCCCAGATCCTCATCGACGGCAGGCCCGCCGGAGCCGACTACACCCAGGACCCGGTCATCACCCAGGTGGCGGCCGCGGTCTTCGGCGACGGCTCCCTGCTCTTCGTGTTCCTCGCCGCCGCGACCGCCCTGGTCCTCTTCCTCGCCGCGAACACCGCCTACAACGGCTTCCCGCTGCTCGGCTCGATCCTCGCCCAGGACCGCTACCTGCCCCGCCAGCTCCACACCCGCGGCGACCGCCTGGCGTTCTCCAACGGCATCGTGCTGCTCGCCGGAGCCGCGGCCATACTCGTCGCGATCTACGACGCCGACTCCACCCGGCTGATCCAGCTCTACATCGTCGGCGTGTTCGTCTCCTTCACCATCAGTCAGATCGGCATGGTCCGGCACTGGAACCGCCTCCTGTCGACCGAACGCGGCCCCGCCGCCCGGCGCCGGATGCACCGCTCCCGCATCATCAACACCTTCGGCGCCTCCTTCACCGCGCTCGTCCTGGTCGTCGTGCTCGTCACCAAGTTCAGCCACGGCGCCTGGGTCTCCCTGGTCGGCATGGCCCTCTTCTACGCCGTGATGACCGCCATCCGCCGCCACTACGACAACGTGTCGGACGAGTTGACCGTCGACGAGAACGAGGAGGTGCCGGTCCGCCCCTCGCGGGTGCACTCCCTCGTCCTCGTCTCCAAGATCCACAAGCCGACACTGCGGGCCCTGTCCTACGCCCGCCTGATGCGCTCCGACACCCTCGAGGCCGTCACCATCAGCGTCGACGAGGCGGAGACCCGGGAGTTGCGCGCGGAGTGGGACCGGCGCGGCATCGACGTCCCGCTCAAGATCCTCGAGTCGCCCTACCGCGAGGTGACCCGGCCGGTGATCGACTACGTGAAGCGGCTGCGGCGCGAGAGCCCCCGCGACGTGGTGAGCGTCTACATCCCGGAGTACGTGGTCGGCCACTGGTACGAGCAGCTGCTCCACAACCAGAGCGCGCTGCGGCTCAAGGGCCGGCTGCTCTTCACCCCAGGCGTCATGGTCACCTCCGTGCCCTACCAGCTGGAGTCCTCGGAGATCGCCAAGCGCCGCGCCCGCCGGCGGGCCGACTGGAACGCACCGGGCGCCGTCCGCCGCGGCCCGGTGCCGCGGTCGAAGCGCAAGGACTGAAGCGCACCGACCGAAGGGCACGAACCGAAGCGCGGCAACCAGGGACCGGGCCCGTCCCCGCAGCGCCTAGACTGGGCCGCTGCCCCCGCCCCTGCACGTACTGGAGCCGCCTCCTCATGCCCGATTCCCAGGCCGACGACCGAGCCGACCGCTCCGCTGCGTCACGCGTCGGCGAGGAGCACACCGTCGAGGTCGGCCCCGTCGCGCACGGCGGCCACTGCGTGGCCCGCACCGAGGAGGGCCAGGTGCTCTTCGTGCGGCACACCCTGCCCGGCGAGCAGGTCCGGGTGCGCGTCACCGAGGGCGACACCGGTTCGCGGTTCCTGCGCGCCGACGCCGTGGAGGTCCTCCGCCCCGCCAAGGACCGCGTGCCCGCACCCTGCCCGTTCTCCGGGCCGGGCCGCTGCGGCGGCTGCGACTGGCAGCACGTCAAGCCGGGGGCGCAGCGCCGCCTGAAGGCGGACGTGCTGGCCGAGCAGCTGCAGCGCCTCGCCGGGCTCACCCCCGAGGACGTCCGCTGGGACGGGACGGTCGAGCCCGCACCGGGCGACAAGGTGCCGGCCGGCGAGGTGCCGGCCTGGCGGACCCGCGTGCAGTACGCCGTCGACGAGGAGGGCCGTGCGGGCCTGCGGCGGCACCGCTCGCACGAGGTCGAGCCCGTCGACCGGTGCCTCATCGCAGCGCCCGGTGTGAGTGAAATCGGCGTCGAGAAGCACCGGTGGCCGCAGATCGCCACGGTGGAGGCCACGGCCGCCACCGGCTCGCACGACCGCCAGGTCGTCCTCACCCCGCGCCCGGGCGGGCGGCTGCCGCTGGTCGAACTGGACCGGCCCGTCTCCGTGCTCCGCGTGGGGGAGAAGGACGGCGAGCTGCACCGCGTGCACGGGCGCCCGTACGTCCGCGAGCGCGCCGACGACCGCACGTGGCGCGTCTCCGCCGGAGGCTTCTGGCAGGTGCACCCGCAGGCCGCCGCGCTGCTCGTCGACACCGTCATGCGGGGTCTCACGCCGCGCAGGGGCGAGATGGCCCTGGACCTGTACTGCGGTGCCGGTCTGTTCGCCGGGGCCCTCGCGGACCGGCTCGGCGAGCAGGGCGCGGTACTCGGTATCGAGTCCGGCAAGCGTGCGGCCGAGGACGCCCGGCACAACCTCGCCGACTTCCCCCGGGTGCGCGTCGAGCAGGGGAAGGTCGAGTCGGTGCTGCCCCGCACCGGCATCACCGAGGCCGACCTCGTCGTCCTCGACCCGCCCCGTGCCGGTGCCGGCAAGCAGACCGTCCGCCACGTCGCCGGCCTCGGCCCGCGCCGCATCGCGTACGTCGCCTGCGACCCCGCCGCGCTCGCCCGCGACCTGAAGTACTTCCGCGAGGCGGGCTACGTCCCGCACTTCCTGCGGGCCTTCGACCTCTTCCCGATGACCCACCACATGGAGGCCGTCGCCATCCTCAAGCCGGCACCGAAGGACGCCTGACCCGCGGTATTATCGATGTGCATCATGTGCGGTGTGGGCGTTACGGGCGATATCTCGACGCTGAATTTGACGCTCGTTGATCATGGTTCGAGAGCGGTGTTGCACAGGCGCCGCCGGACTGTACGCGAACCTTGTACAACCTGCGGTCCATTGACAACCAGCGCGGGGCCGGAGCCCCCCGCCCGGGCTGGGCGGCGCTGGGTCGGGCAGAGAGAAAGACGGGGTGGAGCGCGTTCACTGCCAGGGCCGCGAACGGCAACTCTTGCCAGGAGCAGTGGCAAGTTCGGGCCTGGAGCTGGGCTAGCTCACGTTGCGGTGGCCACCGACGGACCCCTGGAACCTGCGAAGGAGCAGGTCGCGGACGTACCGCTGATCGATCTCCTGGACGACGTCGTCGATCTCACGCCGGACCTGTACACGGAGGCGACCCACCGGGACTATGCCGCGGACTACGCAGCGTTGAAGGACCGCCTGCGGGCGCAGCTCGAGGATCTTGCCGAGCTGTTGCCCGACCTTTCCGAGGGCACCGGCTCCTCGACGTCCGAGGCGGCGACCGTGAGCCTCTCCGAACTGGCCCGGGCCGGCCTTGTGGAGTACCGCGGGGAAGAGCCCAGCTCGTCCAGCGGCCAATTGGACACCGACTACCTCCAAGGCTTCCTGCGCAGCGCAGCGAACCGGCGGCGCTCCACGAGCGCGAGTGGTACTCACCGGCCCGACAGCCGTGGAGCACGCATCCCTCAGCTCGACATCGCAAGTCAGCGCAGATTCGGCCGCGCTTTCCGGGCGCTCCAGGATTTCGAGCGCCGGGTGCAGAATGTGGCGGATCTCGGGCAGGAAGCTGCCGAGTTGGCTCGGGACGGGCTCACCGGCGGCGCGCTCGAGCCCAGTGAGCCCGGGCCCAGCGAGTACGAAGGCCGCTGACGAGCCTGGCCGTCCCTCCGGTCACCGGCTTGCGCCGGCGGGGAGAAGCTCGCTCTTCCGGCCGCTCCACGAGACCTGCAGTGCCTCGCGGGCCCGAGTGCACGCCACGAACAGCAGGCAACGCTCTCGCAGGAGGTCCGTCACATGCTGCTTGGAGTCCACCTTGGCGGGAGTAATCTCCCGCGCGAACGGCAGCGCGCTCGCCGTCACCCCGAGTACGGCGACGCAGCGGAACTCGAGCCCTTTCATGGAGTGCATCGTCGCCAGGCGCACGCCGTCCATCTCCCGGCCCGGGTTCTCCCGGACCCGTACCGCCGGCACTCCCGCCTCCGAGAGTCTGTCGTATGCCTTGTCCAGCAGGAGATGGAACCGGGCGCACACGCCGATCTCGGCAGGACGGACACCCTGCGCGATCCACTCCTGGACCCGCTCGACCAGTGCCGCGACTTCCGCCTGTTCGGACCCATGCCCATCGACCGCCGGCGTTCGCCCGTGCAGCAGTGACCGGTAGCCGGTCAAACCGTCGGCACCGTCGCCGCTGAGGTCGTCGATGGGAACGTCGTGCAGGAGGCGAGCCGACCAGCTCAGGATCTCCTCCGTGCTGCGATAGTTGACCCGCAGCCGGTTCGTCCGGCCGGTCACGCGGATTCCCAAGGAGCGCAGCGAGACCTTCGCGTCGTAGATGCGCTGGTGGGGGTCGCCGGTGATGAACAGATCGTCGGTGCCGGAGGCGACGGCACCACGGAGTACCCGCCACTGGGCGGGGTGCAGGTCCTGAGCCTCGTTCCTCACGCAGCCGGTAGGAGGATGCGCCGTGCCGTGCGAAGTTGGGAGAGACGTCCGGGCGTACCGGCTCCCCGGCCGGCACGAAGAACTTGCGGCTGCCGTTGGTGCCCAGCATGTCCGTCTGCCGCCCCCGCGCCCTGGGCCGCCGTTCGGCAGCTGAAAGTAGAACTCCGGGTATTCGTCAGTCATACGTCCTCACCCCTTGCATGATCGTCGATCGTGCGCGCACCGGTCACCTGCCAGGGGCTCGAACTGCTTGTCATGGGACGTGCCTGAATGCTGGAAACCTCTAGTAGATTTCCAACGGGTAAGGCGGCAGGGGTGTTCCGGGTTCGCATTGAGAGTTGGAATCTCCACTGTGTGCGGCGTTCAAGGCGGTCTCGGTGAGGGAAACCCTGTGCTGCCCGCTTCGGGAACGCGAGGCCTGGGGGATTACCACAGTGGTGCTGAGTCGCACAGGCTTGTGGTCGAATATGAGATTCTCGCACGAGACGTAAATGGCGGCGGAGAAGGGAGTGTTGAAGGACGAGTCGCCGATATCGAGTTCTTGGAGGTCATCTATGGCGACGCCCTTACGCTGCATGTCTCTTCGCCAATCCTCTTTCGGTTTCTTGATCAACTCGCTTTTGATTTTTAGGGCTGCAGTGCCATCGACGATGATTGTGCAATTTGACCAGAAGTCTTGAGGGTTGTTGACGTCGTGGGCGTGTCGATCGGCTTTGATAGTTATTTGCTCCCCTTTCGGGAGTGCGCTCTGAAGAGGTTCAAGCTCTTCGCCGCCAAATTCAGCATTGCATACGCCCGCAGGGTTGAGGCGTGCGTAGCTATCGCTTGACGTTCGTTGCTGAATGTAATAGGCTGCGGCTAGTCCAATCAGGATAATAGTAGTCAATCCCGCTACTTTCAGTCGATGTTTCATGGGTGATGCTTTCTTTTGCGTGTCAATTTGATCTTTCATGAGGGCGTAGTGCTCAGTTGGGGAGGCTAATCTTCTTGTCTCTCGCGTAGGCAGTGATGTCGTGCTCGGCCTGGGCCATCCCAGATTCTGACGACGAGGCGATGTAACTTCTGTAGTCGGCCAATTCTTCCTTTGTCAAAGGCACATCATTGCCCAGGGCTGCAGTGGTGAAGGCCTCTTGGGATGTGATCCTTGTTGAATCCTTCACGTGCTCCCACTCATATCCCGCCGAGTAGACCGCTTGTTCGTCGTTGTCCTTCAGTCTCCCCTCGATCATCTCGTCGATGAGGCTATTCGTGATGCTGGTAGCGCCTGCTCCCACTCCTGCGCCGACCGCAGGTGTGGCAATGAATGAGGCGCCTACGCCGATTCCGACACCGACGATGCCTTGAGCCCATTTTCCCCCCGTCTTGAGTGACTCATTGTATTCTGCGTCGGACTGCACCACATTTCCTATGGAATCTTCCCGGCGGCCGATGCCAATCAGTCCCTGGACTTCGCCGTTCGACGCGGCAATATTCCTGATCGTTTCTTCCCGTCCTTGAGGTGACGCGTCCGGGTTCTGCAGGTGATAGTCCATGAGGCTGGATGTGTACGCGGTTTGACCCAGATTGACTGCGGCATATCCGTCGGGGTTTCCGCCTATTGTAAGGAGAAATCTTGCTGCGTCTCTTTCTCCGAAAGGCGCCTTGGCCCCTGAAGTAGGGAACAAGCTTTCGGCCGAGTCGGCATCTTTGTGCAGTTCCTGATTGAAATCGGGGAGGTATTCGGCAGCCATCTCTCCGAGACTGTCGTACATACCTTCACGGGCCAGGGAATCGCGCTCGGCGATGTCGTGAACAACCATGGTCATCAAACTCGCTTGTTCTTGAGTGTGTGCCGGAAGATCACCAGACGGTGCTTCATCGTATGGATGTCCGGTCACAGCCGCTTCCAGAGCATGGCCTAGGGAGTCGTAGCCAGCGGACTGGTCGCTGTTCTGGCTGCCGTCCTCGGGCCACTCGCGCTGTTCCATAAGATATTCGTAGTTCTTTTGATCAGCGAGAAATTCTGTTGCTGCAGATTGTTCAACAAACTCGCCGTCACTGACCTCGGGACTGCTGTGTCCCAACGCTTCCATGAAGCCAGTCATTGGGTCAGTGCCGAGGTCGTTCGGCGCACCTATGTTCAGCGAGGGGCGAGTGCCGACAGGATGGTCCCATAGGATTTTCGGATCCAAGCCGTCGCCAGTGAGTGCCCGCTCGGTCGCGATGAGTTTTTCTCCGTAGTCGGTGAGGAATTCGTTGTCCCACTCGCCGTAGCGCATCAGATTACTGGTTACTTGGAACCCATACGGAGCGGGGCCGCCGTGAGGTCGCTGCAGGATTTCTGGTCCGAGGTCTATCGTATCCTGCTTCCACTCTTTCATCCCGAACTTGTCGGTTTGGGAAGCGGTTCCGAGAGTCGTTCCAAGGTTCTTTTGCATCTGCTTCAGCAATTCGCGTCGTTCCTCCGGAAGTCTGACGCCAGGAGAATGCTGAGGATTGGCGACACTGGTCCAGAAGTTCATTGTTCCCTGTGATCCGAGGGAGGTAGTGAACTTGGCGGAGAATTCTGTGTCGTTGCGATTTACCTTGAGCAGATGATTCAGCTGGTTGAGTTCGGTCTTGGAGAGCTCTTCACCATTTGCGGCCTTCTTTGCGATAGCCGATGCTTTGGCTGCTTCAGCGGCATCTCCCGATGCGTAGCCTTTCCTGTTGAAGCCTTGGTCATCCGATCCGTTGGAGTCCTTTCGTAGCGCCATGTCGGCCGCTATGTCCGCTGCTGTTGCCTGGCTAAGTATCCGTTCGAGCCGGCCGGTATACCCAGACATAAGCTTTTGGCGTTGTTCTTTCCAGGCGAAATCCTTCCCTGCCACTGGAGATTCCCAAGTGGGATGTACATCGGCAATAGTGCCGGTGTCGTCCACCTTGAACTTGTCCTTGCGGGCGTCCTCAAGGAAGTCTTGGAGCTCTTTCTGCCACTTGATGAGCTCGCTGTGCGTATCATCCAGAAGCCTGGCGATCCGCCGCGCCTCCACAGCGGCCGCTTCGTATTGTTCCCTGGCCTTACGCATGTGCGCAAAGCCTTTAGCTGCAGCCTCTCCCTCCCAGCTGCCCTTGAGGCGATTGACGACTTGGGATTCGAACTGGTCCAGGAGACCTTCGTACTTGGACGGTAGTTTGCGCCATTCGGCCGCTGCCGTCGCGATCTTTGTCATGTCTGCTTCGCGTAGATAAACGAAAGAAACCACTATGCTAGTCCCCGTTTGTCAGCCGAAATCTGCCCGCATGCGCTGATACGCATCATTCTCTGCCTTTTCTCGTTCTGTGTACGAGTGCCGAGTGTCGTGGAGCTTCTCGCTGATATCCCGGAGGATCTGCTTCAAGTGAATAACCTGCGCACCCCAGCGCACGTCCATCTGGACGATCCCGCCCGCTGTGAGCCAACTGCCATCGTCCGGAGCGTTTCCGAATGTGTGCTTGTTCAGGTGCTTACTGGCATCCAAGGAGTCCTCGCTCGCTTGGTTGTCCACGTTTTCTGTCGAACCGCGCAGCCCCACGAGCGCGTCCGCGGCCTGTCGCATTGCTTCAAGATCAGCCCTGGTGTGGCCGCTTGACCCACCGCCTGGGCTATCCAACTTATTGAGCCTCATGGCGGCTGCGGGTTGTGACTCGGCTTCGCCAGAGTTGTTTTGTGGCACCGTCCCCCCCCATTCACTCTGTCCTGGCGTCTTCGCTAGCCAGCTTCGACGCCAGCTTGTCAAATTATGCAACATCGCGTATGCATGTCAATATCGAGTTGTCTGGCGCCCCATTCCGTGGCGGTTCTCCGTCCGCCCTGCGGTGGCAGGGCAGTGCAGATGCAAGAGCCTGCTGCCATATGCAACCGGGTCTGGTACTGGGAGACCGACGACGCCCAGGCGTACGGTCGTGGCTTCGACAACAGGTCGGATCAGGCGAAGGCCGCGCTGAAGTGAGCGACAGGGCGACACCGCGGCTCCACACCGAGCGGAGAGACCGGCGCGGCCGGGTCGCAGGGGTGATCGTCGGTGCAGCGCTCACGTCTCTGTGCCTGATCGTCGCCGCCTACTTCCTCCTGCTCGCCTTCATGATCACCCCGGACGGCTTCTGGGACCACGAGTCGGTGTCGAGGGCACGCATCGCAGCGGGGGTGAGCATCGTGTTCGCCGGCCTCGGCGCGCTGCTGGTACGCGCCTTCAACAAGGCGCGATGGCTGCGCACATGGTGGTACGCGCTTCCGGTCGTACTCGTCGCCGGATCGATCTGGCGCATGGTCTTCCCGGGCCAGGCGTAGCCGCCTGCTGGAGAGCAATTCCGTCATGGGGCTTACGAGCCGGGCGTTCTCAGCCCCGGTGCAGAACGCAGTGTTCCAGCCGCTCGTCGTCCCTCGCCGTCGCACCGACGAAGGAGCTCAGGCTCAGGTGGTCCGGCGATGTCGGTGGATGCTGCGCGGGCGCTGGGGCGGGCGTGGCGTGGCGGAATGCGCCTGGCGGGCGGCTGCGTATGCGGCAAAGCCGGAACTCGCGGTCAGCGGAGGCGAGGGCGCCCGATGGGTCCGGCAGTCGGGGCACAGCGTCTCGTCGGCGCCCGGCGGCGGGGTGAAGAGGCGCGGCTGGCCGTGGCGCGTCGTGCACTCACGCATGCGCGCAACGCGCGGCTCCGGCGTCGGGGCTTCGGCCGCTGTGGCCTGTGCTGATGGTGGCGTCGCTTCGGGGAGGGCATGCTGGAGGCGCCAGTGCAGGGCGCCGAGAGGCTTGCGGGCGCTGTCCAAGCCCTCGGTGAGTGCCTGGCGGATACGCAGCTTCGACAGGCCCGTCTCCAGCCACTTCGCAGCGAGCGGCGCCCAACGCCGTGCCGTACGTGCCGACATGGCGAGCTGCGGGTCGACCCGGCCGAGTGAGAGCAGTAGAGCCTCGGCTGCAGCATGCGTGTCGGGTGCGGGTTCCGCGTGGCGGGCTGGTGCCTCGGTGCGGGCCGGGCTTGGCTTCGGGGACCCGGCCGCCGACTCGGAGGCAGGGCTGGCTGGTTGGGTGGTGTTCTCTCCAGTCTTCTTCTCTGGTAGACGACCGACGGGCGGACCCGTTGGTTCACGAGCAATGCTCAAGACCTGTGGAGCGGCCTCGGGTTGGACGTGAAAGGGCGTACCTTCCCGAGTGATCGATAGGTCACCGAGTAGACCGACGTTGCACCGTCGGTTGGGAAGGCACGCCCATGCTCAGCGTAGTCAACGAGGACGGTACGACCGAGTCCGGTTCGCTGATCGACGACATCGTCCGTGAGGGTGCGAGGCGGATGCTCGCCGCCGCTCTGGAGGCCGAGGTCGACCAGTGAAAGCGAGGGTCATGCCCATTGCTGGTTGAGGACGAGCGCTGCGCGGGCGATGTCTCCGATGCGGCTGGGGCTGAGCGTGACGTACTTCAGCATCCGCCACCGCTCCTTGAGTTCGGCGGCGGCTCGTTCACCCAGCGCACGGAGCCCGCGCAGGAGCGCGTTGTAGGTGCGGGTGTCGGCGTGCAGGGCTTCTGAACTCTTGCCGGCCGGGCGTTTGACGGGGACGTGTACTCCGATGCCGGCGCCTTCGTAACCGGCGTCGGCCAGAGTCGGCAGGCCGTCCGCGGCCGCTGCGTACAGGGCGGGCAGCGCGTGTATCCGCGCGGCGGCGAGGTCATGGGTGGATCCGGGCTCCACGTCGCCGACCCACAGCGGTGAACCGTCGGGGGAGCTGAGGAACTGCACGTTTCCGCCGAAGCGCGCATGTTGCCCGAGTACCACTCGTCGATGAGCTGCCCCGTGACGCTCAGTACGGTGCCGGCCAGGCGATCGGTGCCGATCAGCATGCCGTCCAGCACCACGTGGCTCATCCCCTCCGCCTTGCAGTGCTCCAACGCCTGGTGCAGATCACGCGCCTGGGTGGCCAGGACGTCGATGCCTTCGTGCAGGTAGCGGTAGGCGGTGGCCTGCGAGATGCCCGCGTCCCGGGCCAGGCAGTGCACACAGGCCCGCTCACGGAACCAGCGCAGCACCAGGACCGCCTGACGAAAGGTGCCCACCGCGCGCGAACCCTTCGGGGTGCCGATGATGCGCCGCTGCCCTGCCAGCAGGCGCGAGAGGTACTCCAGCACGTGGCGGGGGACGTCGAGCATGGCAACATAGGTGACCAACGTGAAGCCTCTGGTGTTGTCGGACGATCTTGTGGTGAGAACCGTCCTACCAGGGGCTTTACGTCTGCCTGCGGCAGGGTGACTCGGTGTCCGATCACGCCACACCCGGGAAGATCAACCCACCACTTCGCGAAGATCATTTCGCTGAGAAAACCTCAGTACATCGCCGAGCTCGCCGGTGAAAGGGACGAGAGCGGGCGCCGCCTGGTCGTGCGCAACGGCCGTCACCGGCCCCGCACCGTCACTACTGCGGCGGGACCGGTCGAGGTCACCGCCCCACGCGTGAACGACCGCCGCGTCGACGAGGCCTCCGGCGAGCGCAAGAAGTTCTCCTCGAGGATTCTGCCGCCGTGGGCGAGGAAGTCCCCGAAGATCAGTGAGGTGCTGCCCCTGCTCTACCTGCACGGACTGTCTTCGGGCGACTTCGTGCCCGCGCTTGAGCAGTTCCTGGGTACCTCGGCAGGCCTCTCAGCGGCGACGGTGACCCGGCTGACCAGGCAGTGGCAGGACGACCACGCCGCGTTTCAGGGCAGGGACCTGTCGGGCAGCGACTACGTGTACGTGTGGGCCGACGGTGTCCACCCCAAGGTGAGGCTCGGGCAGGCACACGCGTGTGTGCTGGTGCTGATGGGCGTGCGCACTGACGGCCGCAAGGAGCTGATTGCCCTGGCTGAGGGGTTGCGGGAGTCGGCCGAGTCGTGGGCCGACCTGCTGCGCGACTGCCGCAGGCGCGGTATGCGTGACCCGATGCTGGTCGTCGGGGACGGCGCGATGGGCCTGTGGCGAGCGCTCGCGGAGGTGTTCTCGCAGGCCAGGCACCAAAGGTGCTGGGTTCACAAGGTCCGCAACGTCACGAACGCTCTCCCGAAGTCCGCCCAGCCGGGCGCGAAGAAGGCCCTGCAGGAGATCTACAACGCCGAGGACCGGACGCATGCCGAGAAGGCGGTGAAGGAGTTCGCAAGCACCTACGGGGCGAAGTGGCCCAAGGCGGTGAAGAAGATCACCGACGACGTCGATGAGCTGCTGGCGTTCTACGACTTCCCCGCCGAACACTGGGTCCACCTGCGGACCACGAACCCCATCGAGTCGACCTTCAGCACGGTGAAACTCCGCACCAAGGTCACCCGCGGAGCCGGCAGCCCCGCAGCCGCCCTGGCCATGGTCTTCAAGCTCGTGGAGTCCGCCCAGGAACGCTGGCGAGCCATCACCGGCGCCCACCTGGTCGCCCTCGTCCGCGCCGGCGCCGTCTTCAAGAACGGCGAACTTGTCGAGCGTCCCCAGGATCACGCGGCCTGATCCACTTCAACCGACCCACAAGTCTTGACAATTACTCCACGTGACGGCCAAGCGCGCCCTGATCGACACGGCCCGCGCGGCACGGACACGGCGGAGGCCCGGCGCGGACGATCACGAAGCGGCCTCCGAGTTGTGGAACGCCCTGCGCGCGTCCCTCACACTCTTGACCCTCGAAGGGCTACCGGCGCTGGGACACCTTGAGGAGTCTGCGGCGACCCTCGGCGGCAGGGCGCGGATCCTGCTGTGGGAACTCCTCGTCCACGGCACCACGTTCGACGTGGCGGACTGGGGTCGTGATCACCGAGCAGCTGACCCTCGAGATGAAGCTGCTCGCCGAGCAGGCTGAGGGCCGTCGGCTTTTGGAGTTCACCCCGCGGCCGAGTCGGCCGCAGCAGCGGACGGCGTCCCGGGGCCTCCGCCGGAGTGCCAGCGGTGCGGACCGTGCCCGGGACCATGCATCGGAGAGGGGCGTGGTCGAGGGGTTAGGACGCGCTCGCCATGCGGAGCCATGCCGAAGCCACTGATGGCTTTTGACAGATGCCTACGAGTACTGAAAAGCTATCAGTGGCTTCCAGATGGCTTCTGGGATCTTCTGTATGGAGTGGAGACGACCATGATCAAACTCAACCTTGGCTCGGGAGCCGAGCTCACGCTCTCCAAGTCGCAGGCGCTGCACGTCGCCGAGCAGCTGAATCTGGCCCTTCGGCAGGTCGACGAACCGGGAGCATCGCCCTCGAGTTATTCGACCCCACGAGTGCTCGGTGACGACCATCCGATGTGGAACGCACACTCAGGAGGTGGGAGAGACATCCAGGAGTGGGACGCCGAGAGTGACCTTCAGCTCGCTGAGTGGTACTACAACGCAGTGACTCCCAAAGTGCGGTTCTTCCTGGATCTCTTGATGGACCACCCGGGGCAGCGGCTTGATGCTGACGAGATCTGCGAGAGGAGCGCGGGACGCTTCTCCGGCCGTCCCTCACTCTCGGGGTCACTGAAGGGCCTCGCCAAGCAGCACGAGAAGGCGAATCGGAACTATCCGTTCTATTGGTGGGAGGATGCACCAGGCAAACCGTCGTGGTATGCGATGAAGCCCTCTGTTGCCCGACTGTTCCAGCAGGCACGCGGACGAGACTGAAGGTGGCCTCGATCGTTCGTGCGGGGCCCTCGTCAGCTGTGGTGGCGGGGACGTGCTTCCGATGACCCACCACATGGAGGCCGTCGCCATCCTCAAGCCGGCGCCGCAGGCCGCCTGACCCGCAGGCCGTCGACGCCCGTGCGCTGCCCCGTTCTCCGGCAGCAGCGCGCGGGCGGCGGCGTCGTGCTCCTCACCCCGGGCGACGCAGCCCTACCCCGGATACCAGGCCGGTATCATGCGGGTATGGCGATGACACTCCGGCTCCCCGACGATCTCGACGCGAAGCTCACCGAGCGCGCTCGCCGTGAGGGCCGCAGCAAGCAGGAACTCGCCATCGAAGCCATCCGCGAGGCCCAGGACCGAGCCGAGTCGACGGTCGACGACGTGCTGGTCGAGCTGATGGACAGCGACGCGGAGATCCTGGACTACCTGAAGTGACCGTGACCGACGTGCGGTACCTCCGGATCGACGAGGTCCTGGCCATCGCCCGCACGGTCAACGGCACCGGGCACGGCGTGCGTGACACGGGGCTCCTGGTCTCCGCGATCGAGCGGCCCCGAACCCACATGTTCGGAGTCGAGCTGTATCCGACGCTGCACGAGAAGGCGGCGGCCCTGCTGCACTCCGTCGCCCGCAACCACGCGCTGATCGACGGCAACAAGCGCACCGCCTGGCTCGCGGCCCGCGTCATCCTGCGGTTCAACGGCGTCAGCGCCGGCACCGCCCCGCCGCCCGCCTCCATTGCCGGCCCGTTCGTCGAGGACGTCGCGCAGGACAACGTCGACGTGTCGAGCATCGCCGAGCGCCTGGCGCACTGGTTCCCGGTCGCCTGAGGCGCGCCGACGAGCACGCCGGACGCGCCTGAGCTTCACCCCGCTCCATGAAGGTGCTGAAGGCAGGTGCTCACCGACTGCACCGGGCCTCGGGTGAGGGATCGGGGACTCGAGGCTGTCGAGAGCCCCTCGGCGCTCACCGCAGCGTCGCTGTCCGGTCGGCTCCGACGGTCCGAGCCGACGTTACGCTGGGTGCATGTCCAGGAAGCGGACCACTGTGTACGCCGACCAGCAGGACCTCGCCCTCATCAAGGAGGCGGCAAGGCGGCGGGGCATCAGCGAGGCCGAAATCATCCGCCACGGCATCCACCTTGCGGCCATGGCCAACCGTGTCTGGGACGAACCGTTCTTCTCCCGCACGTTCCAGGGATCCGGCCGCGCTCCGGTCGGGAGCGAGGTGACCGTCGCCGTCGCCAGGCCGAGCAGCGCGAGGCCCCGGGGCCGGACAGCCGGGTGATCAACGCCGACGCTGACGGCTCCGGATTCCACGCGGCGCTCGACTCCACCCATCCCTGAGCACGATCTGTCGAACACTTCTGCAGGGGCGGCGACAAGAGGAGGACGCGTAGCACAGTGACACACATGGAGCGACACTGCTTCCATGAAGATCATCACGCAGCGCGAGTTCCGCAACAACTCCGCGGCCGTTGTGCACGCGGTCGAGGCGGGCGAGACTTACCAAATCGCACGTAGCGGTGCTGCGGTCGCTGAGCTGCGCCCCTCCGGCACAGGCGCGGGCTGAGTGCCGAGGAGTTGGTCGCACGGCACCGCAGACTGCCTCGCGTCGACCGTGCGGAACGGCGACGGGACGTGGGCGACGTTGGTGCGGCGGACCGGGACGGCGACGCCGACCCGTGGGAGCGCAACTGGGGGTGACCACGATCCGCCCGGTCTGCTCGGAACCTGCACCTACATCGATCTGGGCGTGCTGGAGCCCGCTGCGCTGCCCAGTGCTCCAGAGCTCACGGCCGTCACTCTGGCCGAGCTGCATCGGGGAGTGGCCATGGCTCGTACGGCGGTGGCCCGGGCCGCACACATGGAGAAGCTCGGAGCGGCCGTGGCCGACTTCGAGTCGCTGCCCTTCGCGAGCTGCTTGTGCGGCGCGGCGTCAAGGGCGGGGGCTTGTCGACGGCTGCATGGTCCGGCCCTGTTCGCCTATGGCTTCGCGGGCGGAGAGGAAAGCCGCGAAGCCGGGGGCGTTCAGCGGCTCCGGGGCATCTCCGGGGGTCTCGGCAGCGGCGGTGCGGCAGTCGGGACAGAGATCGTCCCCGCTGTCGGGGGCAGGGGTGAACAGGCGCGGCTGTGTGTGGCGCGTGCGGCACTCGCGCATACCGGAGAGCCGCGGTTGTGGGCGCGGGCCGGACGGCGGCAGGGGAGGAGCGTCGGGGAGGGCGTTCGCCAGGCGCCAGCGGAGGAGGGCGATTGTTGAACGCGCGCCTGCGAGGCCCTGGGTGAGGGTGTGCCGCAACTGGTCGCGGGGCTGCCCGGTGTCCAGCCAGTCGACGGCCAGGGGAGCCAGGCGACGGGCAGTGTGCCGGGGCAGGCTGAGCCGCGCGTCGTCGCGTCCGAGTGAGTGCAGGAACGCCTCTGCGTCCAGCAGGCGGGTGGACTCCTCGGACGGCCGCGCTTCGTCGTTCGTCGTTCCCGACCCCGCCTGGTCCTGAAGCGGCTCTGCCGTCACCTCCGCTGCACGCCCTGGTGCGGACGAGGAGGGGTGGTGAGTGTTCTTCCTGGTGTTCCCTTCTGGTTGACGGCCGACGGCCTGGCCGGTCGGTTCACCGGCGGCCGGTTTCCGGTCACTCGGCGGCTCGTCTGTCCCCATGCCAAGGTGCGCCCCGCCGGGCGCCGGCTGGAGACCGTCGCGTACGGCGAGCGCTTCCTTCGCGTTCAGTGGGGAGTTGGAGACGAGCTGGACGGTGACGAAGCGTCCGCCTCCAACCTGCGTCCGCCACTCGTGCAGATAGCCCTCGTTCCGGAGTTGGCGCTTGGCGTTCTGGAAGGCGCACTTGCCGATCCCGGCGCGGCGGGCGGTGTCGCTGAGGCACTGCCGATCTCCGGGTGGGAGGGACAGCTGTCAGTTCAGGAGGGTCTTCGCGTCCGACGACAGGCGTGGATGGCGGAGGATGGCGTTCGGGATCTGCGCGAACGCACGCGCAGGCGCGATAGCATGCCGGAGCATTTCGGGGACTCCTGTGTAAGTCCTCGGGGTGTAGGCCCTCGGGTTGGTGCGCTAACACCTCCGGGGGCCGCCTCACGTTCGGTGCGAGGCAACCCGTTCAGGCGGCAGCGTACACCTGCTTGTGACGGTGTGACGAGATTCCGTAGCGCAGTGTGATGATCGGCGCGGGTGGTGTGTGAGGAGAGCCGCGAACGTCGACCGACCCTCAGCAGGCAGAGTGCTCATGTCCCGGGCGCGAACACCATCCGGGCAACTGCGGTCATCGCCAGGAGCGCAGGGATGACGAACCACCACTTCCGCAGACCGGCGAGAGCGACGAACGCGGCTGTGACGGCGGCTGCAAGGACTTCCGTCAACAGCCCCAAGCCGGCCATCAATCGGACCGTGTCCGTCACGCTCACGTCCCACGGCCCCTCCGAGGCCGCCATCAGGGCGTTGAGGATGAAGAAGCCTCCCACGGCATGAAGAGTGACCAGGGCAAGGCCACACCCTCCCTGGCTGGCCGTCCGCGCCCACGTGTGGGGGCGCGGATGGGTCTTGGAGTCAGTCACGCAGAGCCTGCCTGGCGTCGTCGGCGTTGTTCGCGAAGCCCCGACCGTAGGCTTGAGCGGCGTCGCTCTCCCAGTACGGGCCTCCGTTGTACCGTGCTGCGAGCTCCTGTCGCTGGGCCGGGGTCAGCTCGTCCGCCGGAACGTCGGCGAACTCGCTCTCGGCCTTGAGCTGAGCAAGGTACTCCGAAGCGATGTAGATGTTGGTCCCTGGATTCTGTGTGGCCTCCTCGACCTCGCTCCACTGGGCCGGCGTCATGTGCTGAGGGTCGTAGCCGAGCACTTCCGCGGAGCGCCGGAGCTGGATGGCCATCGGCCCCATGGATGTCTCGTCGGCTGCGCCGCTGAGTCCGACCTTGTCCGCCACCCACTGGACTTCCGGCCAGGCTTCGTGCTGGTTCTGGCGGTAGTTGTGGGCGATGTCATCGGCCCAGCCCGGGTCGCCCTGTACTTCCTGCCAAGCGATGCCCGCAACCATGTCGGCGGGAAGCCCGGTGTGCTGAGCAGCGTCCCGGATCTGTTCACGGTTGGCGTGGATCCACTCGCGGCGGTCCTCGTCCGAGTTCGAGGGGAGCCAGTAGTTGTTTCCCTTGGCCTCCGGCATTCCCTCGAGGCGGGAGCGTATCTCCTGCAGTTTCGGGGACACCCGACCGTCTCCGACGTCGCGCGGAATTCCGTCGACCTTCGGCCCCGTTCCGGGAAGAGTGACGTAGGGGTCGTCTGCGGCCTCCCGGACTTCGTTCTCGAACCCAGGCATCCCGGCCAGAAGGGTCGACGGATGAGGGAGGTCGCCGCGGAGATCCGGAAGCGAACGGTACGCTTTCCGTAGATCGGCTGTGCAGTCTTCCCGCGCCTCCCGCTCGAGGCGGGCGGCGTCGGCGTAGGCCTGTTCGATCTGGTTGTAGTAGTTTTCGGCTTCGTCTCTGATCTCGTCCACATCGACGGCGATCTCGGCGATCCAGTCGAGCACGCCGGTTCGCTTCCGCAGATCTTCCCACTGCCTCATCGGCTCGGCCTGCTGTGCAGTCTCCGTCACCGGAGTGGCGACTCGGGACATGACTTCGGAGAGCTTGCTCTCGCAGGCCGTGCCGTCCGAGAAGCGCCCCTTGGCCTTCTCCACGGCGTCCGCGTAGTCGTTGAGTGCTTTCCACGCATCCCGGTAGGCCACCGACAGATCTCTGGCCAGGTACTCGGCGTCGCGGAGTTCTCTCTCGTAGCGGTCGTTGGCCTCGCTGACCCAGTCCGTCAGCTTCGCCTTGCGGAAGGAGTCGTCCGTCGAATCCAGCAGTTGGTGGAGGCGTCGGAACTCGTCGGCGTTCTGCTCGATCAGCGCCGGATTGCACAGTTCGAGGAACTCCACGTCAGCGCGGTAGGTCATGGCTCACCTGTCCTCGGGGCGCACGAAGCGGCTGTCGGTCAGGATGTCGTTCAACGACCCTTGGACGCCGGCTTCGGTCTCTGCGTACGCCACGCTGTTGGTCTTCAGCTTGGTGGACAAAGCGGCCAGCAGCGAAACGGTGTCCAGGAACTGGTCGTTGGTGAAGCGCGCGAACGAGTAGATCTCGTCCGAGACCTCCTGATGCGACCGCGGAACGCGGGCCGTGACGGACAACTCGCCGTCCGGCCTGCCCCGGTACAGCAATCCCGCCATCTCCAACAGCAGATGCGCGCTTCCATCGATGGACTCGGCACTCGCCGAGAAACCGTCGGCATGAGATGTCATGTACGTCCCCCCAGATCGTCTGTCATCGCATGATAGGCGCGTTCGGCTTCGTGAGGTCACCAGGCCCATATGCACCGTTCGGTTGGCCTGGAGCTGTCATCCGGGGGCGAGCGGCCAGACCGTCTTGCCGGGGACTCCGACGCGGGGGCGGTAGTCCCAGCGTGGGCCGAGGGCGTCGACGAGTACGAGACCGGGCCCGGTGGTGGAGGCCGAGGTGCCCGATCCTCGCCGGATAGGTGGACGCCGTTACCGTCCCGGCATGCTTCCCGCGCCGTGCATGACGACAGTGCTTGTCGTGGTTCCGGGACGGCGTCAGCGTCGTGTCGGCCGCTGACCCGGCAGTAGCCGGATGGCGAGCACGGAGCCGTCGGGGTGAAGGGAGACAGGCCCGCCCCACTTCTTGTCCCAAGTGAGCTGAGGGAGCGTGCGGCGGGCAGCATGTACACGCTTGCGGTATTCGTCGACTTGCCTTTCGCAGAGAAGCCCGAAGAGGCTCGCTTCCACACCGGAGAACGCCTCGACGCGGGGGCCGTTCAATCGGAACACGTGGTCCGTGCCGGCAAACGTTGTCCCAAGGAGTTCGTGACTGACGTCCTGGACGCTGCCGCTTGCGGCGTGCCCGAAGCCCTCGAATCGCTTGCGGCCTTGCCGCTCGGTCAGATACCGGGCGGTCGCCTCGCCCGAACCGACGAAAGCCATGAGCCCCGCCGCCGCGGTGTGGCCGAGGGCTTGCTGGAACCAGGCGTGGTACTTGGGCGTCACATGACAGCCGGGTACCGACTCCGGGATCGAGTCCCCCACAGGGGGTGGCTGGATGCCTGGGAAGACGTTCTCCTGCACGGGAACCGAATCCAGAATCACTTTCCGCTCTCCGGGGAGGTTGTTCAGCCAGCCGCCTCGTCCCGTAGCCTGGAGCGCATGGACGGTCACGGCGCCGTTCATCGACAGCTCCGTGCTGAACAGCAGACTCGGAGTTTCGTTCCATTCGCCGACGTGCACGGCCTCGGCGTGGGCCGAGTTTGATGCCAATTGGCCGGAAGAGTTGGTGGCGTTGCCGTGGTGACCCTTGCTGGCGACGGGGATGACGAGCGACGGCTCTCCTGGACGCCAGACTTCAGCGAAGTACTGCGGACGGTAGCGGTACTTCACCGTGGGGCCCTTGTCCCTACTGGTGAGCGCCCACCCTGCACGCAGAGCGGTGTCCGCGGGGACGATCGTCACGGAATGATCTGGGAAGCGCCGGCCCAGCAGCTGCTTGGTGAGGGTGAGCGCGAAGCCGATACCCAGTTCGCCGGACTGCAGGTTCTTGTACTGCTCCTCGATTCGCCGTCCCTCGTCCGTGAGACCGAGGAAGCGATCCGCTTCGCCTGCGAGAGCCTGGTTGTATTTGAGAGCCCCCCAGTGCTCGGCCAGTCCTCGCCCCGCGCCGCGCCCCGACAGCGTGGTTGCCCGGCCGAGCGTGTGCAGGACGTCCCAAGGAACGACCGCCAGCTGGCGGCTCAGTTCCGTGCGGGGGATCGTGGTCAGGCAGGGCTTGCGGCGGAGGGGTTCTTCTTCCTTCGCAGCCTTCTCCTTGTCGTCCGCGGCTATTGCAGCGTTCACGCTGCCGACCAGCTCGTCTCCGGAGCGCACGGCAATGTTGGACGACTCGAGCAGATCCAGAAGTACCTTTTTGACGGACTTCAATGGGCCCTCCGTGCCTCGTGCGGTCGTGGACCTCACGAAGGTATGAAGGAACCCGACGGAGCACGCAAGTACGCAAGGGCGCGTTCCCCCCACCATCGAGGCGATACTTCCGAGGTTTCTTCCTCTCCCGAACGGGTGCCCGGTGGAGGCCTTCCCACAGGCTTCAGGCCGAGGATTCGATGGAGAAGCGCACCGGCTCTGACAGGACGGTGCGCGCACCGTCGAAGTCGGCGAGTCGCGCCGAAAGCGTGGCTACGGCAAGGCGAGGGGGGAGGCCAGCAGAGAACTTGAGGCCGCGCACGGCCCGCTGATCGACTTCGGGCAGGACGAGTGCCGCCCCGTCCTGAGCGGAGGCAAGGGCGCTGCGCCACATGTCCTGGGTCAGATCCTCACGCAGGCGCAGGGAGACGTCGCTCGGGCGCTGGACCGGGTCGGCAATCGAGGCCAGAGTCGCACTCAGCGTCGCATTGGCGCGGTACCCCGCCCATGTCCACCAGCGGACATCGTTGCCCTGCCGCATCACAAGGGTTCCGCCCGGGTGGACGAGTCGGGGCGCCTCCTCGTCACGCCAGTCCTGAAGGCAGGACTCCGCTCGCCGTGTGAGGGTGACCGGTGGGTCGGTGCCCAGAAGGACCTCCCGCATGGCGCGGGTCAACGCGTAGGAAAGCCCGGTGAGCGTGCCCCCCGACCACTTGGCTACTCCGCCACCGTCGACCGGTTCGACGAAGACCCGCTTGCGCCCCCAGTCGATGAACGTCACCTGCCAGCTGCGGCCGGCCAGCAGCAGGCGCCGTGGACCGGGGCGCTCCTCCGTGAGGACCGACGGATCCATCCGGCCGATCTCGTGGCGCCCGGACAGGACGGTGAATTGGGGTGGTGCCGTGAAGGATGCCGTCAGCTCGATGAAGTGCCGGCGACCGAAACGCTGCTCGGCCTGCGGGCCGATGAACAGCATTCCGCCGTCGGCGTCCAGGAAGCCCTGCTCCCGCAGGTGACGCAGGATCGGTGCGGCTGAGCGGTCGAAGGGCGGTAGGCCGTTCCACTGCTCCGGCCAGAGCCGGTCGCCCAGCTTGTGCTCCTGGAGTGTGACGGCGAGCAGCTGCTGGGCGACGAGATGGCGTGGCTCGGGCGGTGGGACGACCGGCTCGACCCAGCTGCGGCCCCAGAGGAGCAGGAGCCCGGCGGCCTGCAGCAGGGTGTCCTTGCGGGTGGCGAGGAACAGGCAGTTGCGGGTGCTTCCCGCACGGCGTCCGGTGCGGCCGACGCGCTGGAGGAACGAGGCGACGGTATCGGGCGCGTCGATCTGGACGACGCGGTCCAGGTCGCCGACGTCGATGCCGAGTTCCAGGGTGGAGGTGGCAACGATGACGCAGTCACGTGCCTCGGCGAACGCCTGCTCGGACCGTGCACGCTCGTCGGCCGAGAGCGAGGCGTGGGACAGGAACACGGTGACGTCGCGCGCCCGGAGCGCGGCGCCCAGTTCCTCGACCTGTCGGCGGGAGTCGCAGAAGACCAGTCGCTTCTCACCCTTGTGCAGGACGGCGAGGACCTTCGCGGCGTTCGTCAGGGAGCCCACGTAGTCGAGCTCGATGTCTCCCGGTGGCGGAGCTCCATCGGCAGCGGCTGACGGCCTCGGCGGGTCAGCGAGGTCCGGGGCGACGACGCGCCCGGTGCGCCGTCCGGCGCCCGACCCCTGGAGCCAGGTGAGGAGTTCCTGCGGATTACCGACGGTCGCGGACAGCCCGATCCGCTGGATGTCGTGGCCCGTGACTCGTTGCAGGCGCTCCAGCACTGCCAGGAGGTGCCAGCCCCGGTCGTCACCGGCGAACGCGTGCACCTCGTCGATCACGACGGCACGGATCCCGCCCAGCAGGTGGGCGTGGTCCGTCTTGACGCCGATCAGCATTGCTTCCAGCGACTCGGGTGTCGTCAGCAGGATGTCGGGTCTGTCGGTACGGATGCGCCGGCGCTGGGCCTGTCCCGTGTCCCCGTGCCACAGGGCTGCGCGGCGTCCCAGCCACTGGGCGTAGCCGTCGACGCGGGTCACCAGATTGTTCAGGAGAGCTTTGAGGGGGCACAGGTAGAGCACTGAGGTGCCGCTCCACTGCTGAGCGGCCATGGCGGACAGGATCGGCAGGCAGGCTGCCTCCGTCTTGCCGCCGGCGGTGGGTGCCAGCAGCACGGCGTCCTCTCCGTCCATCACCGGGTCGATCGCGGCCTTTTGCAGGGGACGCAGGTCCGGCCAGCCCAGCGTGTTGACCACGTGGTGCAGGATGACGGGGTCGAGCCGGTCGACGGGATCTGCGTCGGGCGTCATCACAGGTCCAGTTCGATGTCGTCGGCCGACGACGATCCTGCCAGGTTCCGTTCGACGTCGGTGAGTTCGTTACTGCGCACTGTGAAGGCGTAGTGCTGTCGCGGGTCGAAGTCCGGAAACTGGTCCACCCGGTCCAGGACGTCGCCGACGAGCTTCTTGAGGAAGAGCCGAGGCGCGACGCCGGCTTTGCCGCCGAGAGCGCCTCCGACGGCGCGGGCGAGGTCCGCGACATAGGTGTCGTCCGCCAGCGTCTTGATCCGGTCCGGTGAGTCTGCGCCGGATGCGTAGAGATCGCGGATGCGCGAACCGAGGCTGGTCAGCGACTCCAGGGTGAAACCGGGCAGGCGCAGCTGAACCGCCCGCGGGTTGTCGAACCGCGCATCGGTCGTGAAGTCGGTGGCGAGTCGCTGGGCGAGAGGCGGCAGTCGCTGCACACCCTGCTGGCCGTCGAAGAACGCGGGCGTTCCGGTGATGACGAGGTAGAGACCGGGAAACCGCCCGGAGTGGACTTCGTCGATCAGCTGACGCAAGGCGTTGAGCGCCTTGTCGCGGGCGTCGGAGCGCACGCGCTGCAGCGTCTCCACCTCGTCCAGTACGACGAACAGGCCTTGGTGGCCGGAGTCCCGCAGCACGGTGAGCAGCCCCTGCAGGAAACCGAGGGCCCCGAAGTGGTCCAGCTTGCCGCGCACGCCTGCAGCCCGGCGGGACGCCGCCGCCACATGGGGCTGGCCGCCGAGCCAGGCGAGGACGGCCGCCGCGGTCGGCTCGTCGCCTCCGGCGAGCGCGGAACGGTAGCCGCGCAGTGCGGTGGCGAACGAGGGGGCGTGCCGGGACACCTCGCTCAGGCGGGCGGTCAGCAGCTGCTCCACCGCGCCGCCGAGCTCCTCTTCGTCCGCTCCCTCGGCGAGGGCGTCCTCCTCCAGCCCGTAGAACCAGGCGTCCACCACGGGCCGGAGCGCGCTCGGCGGGAAGCTGGTCGTGGAGAGCCGTTCGGTGAGGCGGCGGTAGACGGTTTCCAGTTTGTGGAGCGGCGTCTCCGTCTCCGAGATCTGGATCTCCGCGACGGCGAAGTTGCGTTGCCTGGCGCGCTCCCCGAGCCAGCGGGTGAAGAACGTCTTGCCGGAACCGTACTCACCGCGCACGGCCTTGAAGACGGACCCGCCGGAGGCGACCGTCTCGATCTCCGCGTCGAGCGCGGTCTCGAAACGGTCGAGCCCGGTGGCGAGGAGGTCGAGGCCGCTTTCGGGCACCGCACCGCGCCGGAGTGCGTCGAGGGCGGTGCGACGCCGGGCGGCGGAGACGGGAGAAGAGCGCGGATCGATCACCGGCTCATTGTCCCATCCGCGCCGCTTCGCCGGCCGGACGGTGACGTCACCTGCGGCGGAGGCTTCCGTACCCCAACCCGGTCGTCAGAGAGGCGACGAAGTCACTGCTTTTCGCGGTCTTGTCCGGCCCGGCCCGCTTCTCCCGCTGGAAGGTGTCGAAATGCTCCTGGAGCGACGCCCACAGCGACTGCAGGCGGGCGTCGCTAGGGAAGGCGTCCTCCCGGGCGGCGTTGTTCAGGTTCTCCGGCTTGCTGAACACCCGGCCCACGAGGTCCACGGCACCCAGCATGGCGAGGTGGAAACGGAGGTTGGTGTGCAGGGAACGGGAGACGGGGTCCGACGTGGACTGCAGGAACTCGTCCACCCGGCGCTGTGCACGGGCCAGCCACAGGTAGACGGGCAGTTCCGTCTTGTCGGAGAACACGCGGCGGTAGTCCGAGTCCGACTTGAGCAGGCTCGAGGGACGGGCGCGGGCGTAGTCGGGCTGCCCCAGGGCCATGGCCATCACGGACTGCGCCAGCAGCGGGATGCTGACGATCCGGTCGGCGGTCTTGCCCTGGTTCCGGTAGAAGTTCTTCCGCCGGTCGTAGAACCAGTCGTGTTCGAGGAAGTACGACTCGATCTGCCGCTGGATGTCGTCCGTGGCACGCAGCGAGGCCACGGGCACGCTCGTCTGCCGGTTGGTGGCGCGGATGACGGAGTCACGGGCCGCCTGGTCCACGGTGACGAGGATCCGGACCTGCACCAGCCTGTCGAAGACGGGGTCGGTCGGATCACTCAGGTAGAGGTCCTTGAGCGTCTCGTGGAGGGTGTACGAGGTCTGCAGGCCGTTGACGACCTGCACGTCGGACAGGCTGAGCCGCTTGCCGACGGAGGTCGCCTGCGAGCACACGATCGTGATGCCGTTGTTGAGCCACCAGAACTCCGGTGCGTCCGGGTCCCGGAGGGCCGCCGTGATCTCCCGGTTCACCTCCACGTTTCCCTGGTAGTCGCGGACGTTCCAGTCGAAGATGTGGGACTTGATCGCCCCGCTCTCGTCGCTGAGGAAGTCGAGGTACTCACCCAGGGAGACGAGCGCGAGGTGGCTGGTGCCGTGGGTGATGCTCTCCCGGTAGGGAAGTTCGAGGGTGTATGAGGGGAGAGTGCTGGCCCGCCGCCAGAGCTCTCCGGGACCGAGGAACTCGACCTCGCCGGTGGAGATGGCGAAGGCGTTTTCGAACTGCGCTTCCAGGAGCTTGGCCTTCGCCTGGACCTTGGGGTGTACGTCGCTCGCCTCGCCGCGCGTGACGTAGGAGAACTTGATCAGCACGGTGGGGTGGCGGGTGAGCAACCGCTGCAACGCCGTGCGGAACAGGCGGAAGCGGGCCAGGAGGTCGTCGGCGTACAGGACATCGACGGTGGCTTCGTCGACCTCCATGTCCAGCAGGTTCTTGCAGGTGGACGCGGCCTTGTCCAGGGCCACCTCCGAGAACCCGGCACTGGTCTTGGCCTGAATGAGCCACAGGGTTAACCGGGTGCCGTGTTCGACGTTCGCGGCGCCCGACTGAGGCTGGAGGATCTCGCTGTCCTCGTGCAGCAGCCGGCCGCCGAGGAAGACGTACGCTCCGTCGATGCCGCCGTCGTCGGCCCCACCGATCACCCCGGCCTCGATCTCCTCGTCGGAGAGTCCGAAGCCGTGCAGGGCATGTTCGCTGGCGAACCGCTCGAATTCGGCGTCGAAGGAGAGAGGTACGCCGCGCGCGTGGCGGCGCTCCTCGATCATCTGGTTGATCAGCACACGGTCGTTGGCGCTCATGTCTCCGGGCTCTCGGTGGGCGGCAGGGCGAACGGAACGTCAGCAAAGGCCGAACTGCATGCGGAGCAGGGAGAGGTGGAGGCGAACGGTGCGGCCGTCCGGCAACGTCTCCAGCACCTGCACACCGTCGTAGTTGAGTAGTTGGCGCAGGATGGCGGCGAAGCCGTCCGCGCGCGTAGCGGGATACGAGACGCGCTGGGCGAGTGCGGTGACCGGCAGGGTGCCCCCGGCGTCGACGAGCGCACGGATCGCCTTCTCCACCTTGTCCAACGGCGGCTTGCGTGCGAGAAGGCTCATCTGCCCCGTGAACGCCTCCGAGGCGAGCAGCGCCGCGACCAGGGCGTCGTCGGGACCCACGAGTTCGGGGGTCACCAGAGCGTCCTGGTCTTCCCGCGCCGGGGCCATGGAGACGTCGAACAACGCGTCGTGCGTACGGGCCAGGTGCGTCTGGGAAGCCGTCGGCCTGCGCCGTGCCTGACGGGCAGGGGAGGATGCCGTCTCGCGGTGAGCGGCGGTGCCGGCCGGGGCCGCCGCCGGCTCCCCCTCCCACCAGGCCGGTCGCTGGTCCCCGAGTTCCCGCCAGGCCGGGGGAGGCGTCGCCCCGAACGGCAGGAAAGCCAGGACAGGGATGGTGAACTCAGCGAGGGAAGCCCCGCCGTGGTAGCCCGCCTTGCGTGCCGTGTACCGGGAGTCGGTATCCCACAGCGCGACGATGGAGCCGCCCGGCTCCGGCGCGACGACCCGGGCGCCCCGCAGCGTGACCTCCGCCGCACCCACCGCGCCGCCCGGGGAACGGTGGCGGGCGGACAGGGCCGAGCCGGTCTCCACCTTCCGGCCGCGCCGGTCCACGACATGCCCGTGGTCGCTCGTCAGCACCACCGCCATGCCCTGGGAGGCTGCCACACGCAGCAGCTCCTGCAGGCCGGGAACGTGCTCCGCCCGCCAGCTGCCGTCGCCCAGCTTCTGCTCCTTGGCGAGCCGGTCGTCGATCGCGTTGAGGACGACTGCCACATGCGTGCGGCCGTCCATGAGCGCTTCGGTCAGCGCGGGACCGAAGACGTCCCCCGCGCTGTCGGAGCGCAGATCGTCCTTGTGGAACACCGCAGCGGGTGCGCCACGCCAGAGCGGCAGGGCGGGGAAGTGCTTGGCCTCGTCCTTCTGGGAGCCGTGCGACAGCTTTCCGGAGAACAGCGAGGTGCGGGACACGGAGGTGAGGGTGGGAAGCGCCGCCGCCATGGCGCGCCGTCGCGGCGAGTCCTCGCCCACCGGGTCGAACTCGGCCCAGGAGGAGCGCAGTTCCTCGCCCAGCTCGGTGGCGATGGCCGCGCTCATGCCGTCCAGGACGAGCAGCAGCACGCGCCGGTCGGTGGTGCCACGCACCACCGGCTTCACCACCCGCTCCAGGAAGGTCTCCACCGTCAGCGGGCCACTGCGGGGGTCGTTGCCGTCCGCGGTCCAGTGCGCCAGTTCGCGGGCGCAGTAGCGGTCGATCTCGTGGCGTCGCTCGCGCGCGCGCTCGGCCAGCGCGTCGTAGGCGGCTCGCAGCCGGTCGTCGGGATCTCCGCCGGCCTCGATGTGCTCCAGCGCGCGATCCACCCAGGCGGTCTCCCGGAGGTGGCGGTCCATGGCCTCACCGACGCCTTGCGTCTCGACGGCCGGTTCGGTGGCCAGCCACCGCAGGAGTCGCCCTGCCATGCGGGTCCGCTCGATCCGCGCCCGCACGTCCTGCACGTCTGCCCTCCGGTGCTCGCTCAGCGACCGCACGGCCGCGTCGAGCGGTCCCGGCTCACCGGTGGCGAGGGCCGTCCCGACCTCGGTGAAGCGGGCTTCCAGACCGGCCGGGAGGAGGGGACTGGTCCGGGCGGCGGCTTCCGCGCCGAACTGGCGGACGAGTACGGAGGCACGCTCCAGGACTGTGTCGCCGGCCCGCCGCGCCTCGCGGGCTTCTTCCGGGCCGGCGCCTTTCCTGGTGGCTTCGGCGAGCAGGATGCCGACGTATTCCTCCGCGGCCCGGCCGAAGGCCGCCGCCATGGCGTCGAGCTGTTCTCCCCGCGCCGGGGGAGGGTCCCCGAACCACTGTTCCGCGCGACCGCGCGCCTGGTAGACGGCCGCATCCGGTTCGGCATGGCACCACAGCGCGGCACAGACGAGACCGAAGGCCACCGCGTCCGGTCCGTGCTCGGCCTGCACTAGGGCCATCAACGCACGCCCGCCGAGCCCGGCCTGGTCTGCCTCGCCGAGGAACGCGGACAGGCCGGTACGTTCGGGACCGCGCAGTGCCAGGAACCGTTCCGGGCCTCCCGGGAGAAGGGACCAGCTCAGCAGGGTGTGGGTGTCCAGCCGGTCTGCGGACGCGGTGTGGTCCTGCGGCAGTGTTTCGTCACGGTAGCTGCCCAGCCCCAGGCGTCGCAGGGCCAGCGCGGACAGCGCGGTCCTGCGGGACAGGACGTGGCCCCCCAGCCGGGGCCAGCCGCCCCGGGGAGGCGCCGCGTCCAGCAGCGCCTCCGCGGCCCACTTCTCGTCCCGCAGCCGCAGTTCGACCTGCTCGGCCCCGAATGCGTCCCGCACGACGTTCCACCTGTCCACCGTGTCGACGCGCTGCCGGTGGGCGCGAGCGAGGAGGGCCGGATCCAGTTCGTGCTGCTCGCGGTCGGTGAGGACCACTAGGACGTCGGGGCCCGTCGCCGCCTCCGACAGGTGGGCGAGCAGCAGCTCGTGCACGGCGAGTGGGGAAGGGGCAGCCGCGATCCGGACCGACCGTCCGTCGCCCCAGACGTGTTCGGCGGGGCCGTCCCACTCAGGAGCGGAGCGCAGCAGCACGGCCCGTCGCCGGTCCCTGCCTGCGAGGGCGTCGGCGAGCGAGCTCTGGGCGGACAGGAACTGGGTGATCGTCGGGAGGGTCAGCCGTGTCGCCACCGCGCTGGTCGTCGTCGCGCTCATCCTTCGACGACCCGCCAGGTGATCTCGACCGTGGCCCCGGGCTGCTGGGCCACCAGGTCCGCGATCTCGGCCTGCAGCTCGGCCACCGCCTGCCCGGCCGTCGTCCGGCCGCCTCCGGACTGCTTCACCCGCCCCGGCGCGGGCGCGCCGCTTCCGGCTGTCTGCTGCTCGGGCACGGGCGGCTGACTGGTCGGCGTGTCGAGGGGCACGTCGCCCGAACGCGGGGCAGGGGGCGCGGTCTGCGGAGCCGGCGTCGCCTTGTTGCGCTTGACCAGCGCCAGCACCTCGCGCTGGGCATGAGCGAGAGTCTCCTTGAGGTCGTTGGTGCGCTGGTCGCTCTGCGCGGCGTTGCGCAGGGACTCCAGCAGCGCCTCGCCCTCGGGGCCCTCGGAGGTGGCCAGGTCCAGGGTCGTCCAGGACGTGGAGTCCAGCGCCTGCGCCACCTTCCGGGCCTGCTTCACGGAGGTCCCGAACCGGTCGGCTCCGACGTCACCGAATTCGAAGGCGGCGAGAGCCTCGACGGTCTTCCGGGCGGAGGCGGCACCCTGGCCGGCCGAGCGGGTGAGTCCCTGGAGCAGGGCGGAGGCTCGCCGCGCCAAGGCCAGGCGCCCGCCCTCGGCGGTCTCGTCGAGGTGCAGGAAGCCGGCGTGCCGCTCCAGCTGGGCCACCAGCTCCTTGGCGTCCTCGTGATGGTTCTTGGACTGCTGGGCGATCTGCCGGGCGAGCTGGTTGACCATGCGGCCCCGGCGCAGCGTGGGCGCCGGCTCGCCGAAGAGGGCCGTGAACCGCTGACGGGCCGTCTCCCACACCTCCTCCGAGGGCAGCGGCTGGCTGCGCAGCGCGTCGTGGTCCTTGACCTCGTTCAGCGCGGGCGCCGGGTCGAGCGGCGTGCCCCCGCGCACCCACACCCGGTCGTCCATCTCGGCGAACGAGGCCACGACGAGCCGGGCGAGGAATCCCGGCAGTCCGCGCGGTGTCGGCACGTCCGTCCAGTCGGTGAGGGTGATCAGGCTGAGGTCGCCGGTCACCCGCTGCTCGCGGGCGAGCTGGCGGAAGTGGTCGGCCCAGTACTGCGACAGCTCGAAGTAGGCCTCCTTCTGCTGCCCCAGCCGCAGCGGCGTGGCCACCCGGCGCATCAGAGGCCGGTCACCGGCGGGCACTTCGGCGCGTCCGTCGCGTGCCTCGGCGGCGGCCTGGACGTGCGTGAAGACCTTCCTGGCGTCGGCCGGCTTGACGACGCTGCCGTTCTTCTCGGGGTCGAAGTCCGGATGGTCCGGGTACTGGCTCGCCAGCAGCTTGTCCGCGACGTGCCGGATGCCGTCCCGGAGCGACTGGCCGAAGGACAGGGTCAGTCCGTCGACCTCGCGCAGCGACTCCAGATGGTCGGTGAAGCCGAGCTCCACGTCGGTGGCCTTCTTGTCGGCGAGGCCGTAGGCCTGCTTGAAGGCGGCCTTCACGTTCTTGAGCAGCGATTCCCGCTGCGTCTCCAGAAGCCCCTTGGCCCGCGACCGGTTGTCGGGACTCAGGTGGCTCGCGTACTGCCCTTCGAAGCGCTCACTGTCGGAGAGAACCTTGTCGATGACGACGAGGCGGCGGAAGTCCAGGTACCGCTGGCTGGAGAGGTGGGTGGGCAGCCAGGCGACGCTCCGGGACGGCTCGCCCTGCCGCTCACGCAGCCGCTGCATCCGGTTGGCGTCCTCGCGCGGCCCCCACTCGCTCTCGTCGAAGGGAAGGTCGATCACGATCCGCCAGTGCCCGTCCTGCTGGGGCATCAGGTCGTGGTCGGGCAGTCCGTCCTCGTCGGCGACGTTGCCGAACACCACTTCGACGCTGCGGTCGGTGCCCCGCCACACCCAGTGCAGCTCGTTGATCAGCTTGTCCTGGGAGATGCCCAGTTCCTCGACGAGGATTCGCTTGGCGAGCGACTCGCGGTTTCCCGAATTGTCGTTGACGTTGGCGTTGGCGATCACCGAGTCGACGTCGACGCCGGACAGTTCGAGCCGGACGCCGGGGTTGCCCTCGGTTCCGGTCGGCTTGATCTCGGGGAAGCGGCCCGCCCACTCGTCCACCTTGTTCTTCAGGATGCCGTACTCGCGGCCGGGGATCGGAGCGACCACCGAGCCGTAGTTGAGCGCGGACAAACGGCGGATCGTCAGGTCGGACAAGGCGGGCACGCTCGGGGCGAGCGCCGACAGCAGCAGCGTCCCGACGATCCGGTTGTCGCCGGTGAACTGTTTGAGCCGGGCGCGCAGATCCGGGTCGGAGATGCTGTCGGGGCGGTGGGCGTACTGCTCGACGTCCTCCTCCGACACGTTGTGGGTGAGCATGAGGTACGGCCGCAGTTTCGTCCGGTACAGCTTGTCGGCCGCCTCGAATACCACTTTCAGTTTGTCGGTGAAGGGCTTGTCGCCGCCCGCGCTGATCAGCGGGTACAGGTCACCGACCGGGATCAGGTCGCCCAGCCGCAGCTCGGCCCGGTGGTCGGCGAGGAGCTGCCCCATCAGCTTCATGCCGGTCCGGTTGCGCTGCAGCGCGGAGGACACGTGCACGAGGGTGTCCATGAACGCCGGCGAGAAGGGGTACGTCAGCCGGAAGCTCTCCTCGTCCGCGCCGACGCCGTCGGCGCCGCGGTCGGAGCCCAGCAGCGTGTCCCACACTTCCTGGCGGATCTTGCGCGTCTTGTCGAACTCGGCGGCGATGCGAGCGGCGGCCTCTTCGTCCCGCGGCTTGAGCAGGCGCGCGTGCGCGACCTGCGGGAGGTTGCGGTCCTCCAGCGTGATCTTGTCGAACCGCCCGGAGGCCAGGTTGAGCGTGTCCTGGATGGAGGCTTCGGCCGCCCCCGACACCTCCTCGCCGACCAGCTCGCGCAGGTCGCGCTGACGGGCGATGAAGGAGATGATCGGCACGGCCCGGCGGGCGTCGCCGCCCTCCACGAAGTTGGTGATCTTGCCGGCTTCCTTGGCCACGAACCTCTGGTCGTGGATGAGGGTGGCGAGCCACAGGATCAGCTCGTCCATGAAGAGGATCAGTCCGTCGTAGCCCAGCGACTTGGCGTGCTCGGCGATCACGGACAGGCCGGCGTCCAGCGACACGAACCCGTGCTCGTCCTCGGCGGCGTTCTTCGCGAAGCCCGGCAGCAGGTGCGTGCTCGCGTCCTGCACAAGCCGCGCCCGCAGCTCGGCGGGCCGGGACGGGCTGACCAGATTGAGGGCCTCGCCGCCCTCGTGGACTTCCTCGGCACCGAGCGCGGTGTCGAGCAGCTGAGGCGTCCAGCCGAACGCCTCGCCCCACTCGTCCTCCTCGTCGGTCGCCGCCCCCTCGCCCGAGGAGAGACCCGCGATGACGGCCGGGTCGCCCATCCGGGCCCGCATCGACCGGATGTCGTCGAACAGGGCGTCGGTCCGGTACACCTGCGGCGTCGGGGCGTCGGGGTGCAGCTTCTTGACGTGGCTGACGTACCCGCCGAGGACCCGCTGCTCCAGGGACTTCGCCCCGAGCATGTGGTACGGCACGAGGAGGAAGTGCTTCCCCTCGGTGCCGAGCCACTCGTGCTTGGTGAGCACCGGGTCCAGGTCCGTCCGCGCACGGGCCGCCGGAGCCCCGCTGAGCAGCGCGTGCAGCACGGCCATGAAGTGCGACTTACCGGAACCGAACGAGCCGTGCAGGTAGGACGCCTTGGACCGGTGCCCGTCGAGCGCGGACCGGATCAGCCCGAGCGCCTCGTCGAAGTTCTCCAGCAGACGTTCGGTGACCACGTAGTCCTGCAGCGCCCGCTCCGCGCCCTCGGGACTCGTGGCCTCCGAGAGCTGGAGGACGAAGTCCGAGGTGGAGATGGACTCCTTGATGTCGATGACATCGCGGAGCAGGGGCGGCTGCTGGGCCATGAACGATCACTCTCCGACGTGCGGCTGTGCTGTGTCATATGATCGTATGACGTACCGTCAACTGCGGAGAACACTTTTCGCACACGCACGACTACACGGGTGCGGGCGCCGCCACTTCGGTCGTCGGATGCACGAGCGAGCGCAGCTTGTCGCGCGTCTCCTGGTCCGTCGAGTAGAGGATCGTGCCGACCATCCCCCGGGTGAGCAGCACCTTGTAGGTGTTGCGGATCAGCCGGTCGATCTCGTCGTCCGTCGTCGCCTTGGTGAAGACCGGGTCCTTGGACGCCGTACGGTCCACGACCCACCGGTCGGTGCGCCACACGAGGTCGGGGCCGATGATGACGCCGGACCAGTCGTACTCGAAGCCCTGCGCGGTGTACACGCAGCCGACCTGGCCGAACCCCTCCGGGCTGGTGGCCCACAGCGGCGCGGGCGGGGCCCCGAGGACGGACCGGTCGCCGTACACGTTCCAGGGCCGCGCCCACTGCCCGATGACGACGTCGGTGGGCAGCTCGGTCATCTCGGGCGTGATCTTGGTGGTCCACTTCCAGCAGTAGCCGGCCGACATGCGCGCGCCGTAGCCCTCCGCCCGGCGGGCGAGCAGGAAATCCTCCAGCTCCTGCGGGCTCTCGGCGGTCCGCAGCTCCAGCTTGCCATCCGGCTCCCAGGCGCTGGGGGTGCCGCCCTCCAGGCCGAGCAGGTCGAGCACCCACTTCTCGTAGGCGTCGCTGCCGCCGCAGCGGAACTGACCGTCCAGATCCACGGACGTGAACTCGAGGTTCTTCTCGGCCGCGGCCCGCTCGATCTCCTCTTTGGTCCCCATCTCGCCGGGGCGCACGACCTGGTGCTGGTCGAGGAGGAACACGGGGACGCGGGCGGCGTCGATCAGCTCCGCCACCTGCGGGCGGCCGGTGCGCAGCTCGGCCTTGGTGTAGCGGTTGGCGGAGGTCTTGCGCAGCCGGTGGGCCTCGTCGCAGATCAGCACGTCGAGGGCGTTCGGCTCGGCGTCCATGAAGCTGTTGAAGTACTTGAACAGCCGCTGCACGGCGGGTTTCCGGGCGCCCGCGATCTTGCGCATGGTCTTGGTGAAGGATCCGGAGCCGGTGGCGTGCAGAGCAGACTCGCCGCGCCGGTACAGCTCGCCCAGGAGGGAGAGGGCGATCACGCTCTTGCCGGATCCGGGGCCGCCGTTCACCACGATGACCTGCTTGTGGTCGGACCGCGTGGCCTTGCGCACGGCGGACATGACCTTCTCGTAGGCGACGCGCTGCTCGGCGAGGAGCACGAACTGCTCGCGGTCGCGGATCTCGTCTGCTGCGACGGCCATCAGTTGCTTCGACGGCCGGATCCTGCCGTTGAGCAGGGCGTCTGCCGCCTCCGCGCCGGGCTTCGCGGCAAGCCGCGAGCGCAGGAAGTCCAGGAAGGCACCGCGCTGGTCACTGCTGTAGAGCCGGCCGTGGAGGTCCTCGTCGACGCCGCGCAGACTCGCGACGAGGTTCTCCTGTGCGTTGTGCAGGAACGCCACGCCGGCGAGGGCATCCGGGAACCGCTCCAGCGCGCCGTTGAACGACAGCAGGTACTCGCAGTAGCCCCGGACCTGCTCGATCGGGTTGAGCACGGCGTCGCGGTAGGCGTCGATCCGGCACAGCAGCGGCCCGTCGTCCTCGTCCGGGCGGGTCGCGCTCCACTGCTTCAGCTCCACGATGACGTACGACGGCTCACCCGTCGTGGGATGCACGCCCGCGAGCACGGCGTCGGCGCGCTTGCTGGTGAGGGGCAGGCTGTACTCGAGAAGCACCTCGACGTCGCTGAGGCCCGCATCCATGAGGGCGTTGATGAGAGCCGGGATGCTGTTCGCCCACGACCGCACCTCCGCTTGCCCGGCGTTCCGGCCGTGCAGGTGACGGAAGTTCTCGGTCAGATGCAGCGCCAGCCGCCCTTCCAGGATGCGGGCGGCCACGGACGACGCGGACTCACGAAACAGCAAGAAGATGCCCCCAGGCAGCACGAAGAAGACTCGTGCGGGTGGGGGCATGTCCTCCGGCGCCCGCCGCGCGCGCTCGCGCGGCGGATCAGGAAGCCCGTCGGGCCGCTGAGACGGTTTCCGCCATCCTAGGTGAGGGCGGTGATCACGGGGAGGGGATCAGGCCGCCGACGCCGTGGAGGGGTGTCACCTCGGTTGTCTGCTGCGGGCGTTCGCCACGGCCACGAGGGCGCTGAGCAGTTCGGACTGCGTGAGCGGGCGGATGGTCTCCGGGGCGGCGTCCCATTCGCGGCCACCGGCGAGCGGGCGGAGCTGCACGTACGGGCCGTCGTGCGCCAAGACGCGACCGACCCGGTCGTGGGCGGTGTCGTGGACGGTTTCGCCGACGGCGGGAACGCCGTCGGCGTCCTCCGTCACCCGGCGAGCCCCTTCGCGATCACATCCGCCAGCAGAAGAGCCACGGGCGCGGAACACACGCCGAGGTGGACCAGGGCATACCGGACTTCGCCCTCATGGTCGTCCCCGCGCACGTCCAGCCACGGAGTACGGATGTCCATGGCGGGGAGCTGGATGCCGGCCCGGGTGAGCGCACCCGCGAGGGCGTCACGGGCTTCGAGAGCTTCGGCGACCTTAGGGTTGTGGGGAGGGCGGGGTGTGGGGCTCATGTGACTCCTCGTCCGTGCGGTCGATGGGTGCTGTTCCGTCGATTCCAGGACCCGACTGCGCTGCGTGAACTACGCTGCGTAGTACGGGTGTCACGAGAATGCACCCGGCGGTGGACGACCGGCGTGTGGACGGGGTGGTGCTTCCCCGCCGCGCGGAGGTGGTTCCACACGTTCCACATCGGTCACGTGCACGTCCCGAAGGAAGCCGCATGCCGCAACGACGCGTCATCACCGGCCGCAGCCAGGAGCCCCGCCAACGCTTCGCGCAGGAGCTGCGGACCTTGCGCGCGCGAAACGGGACCAGCCTGCGGGCCCTCGGCGAACGACTCGGCTGGGATTGGTCGTTGTTCGGCAAGATGGAGAAGGGCGAGACCCTCGGCAGCCCGGAGGTCGCCCAGGCCCTCGACACGTACTACGGGACGCCTGGGCTGCTGCTCGCGCTGTGGGAGGTGGCCGCTGGGGACCACACCCAGTTCCGCGAGCGGTACCGGCGCTACATGGCACTGGAGTCGGAGGCGGTGAGCCTCTGGCATTTCGCGGTAGGCGTGCCTCCCGGAGTCCTCCAGACGTCGGGCTACGCGAGAGAGGTTCTATCTGCAGGCAGACTGAGGGGGAAAGAGCTGGATCAGCAGGTCAAGGCCCGGTTGAGCCGTCGAGACTTGCTGGAGGGCGACGCGGCCCCGCACTTCCGCTCGATCCTCTCTGAGACCGTATTGCGTACGCCCTTGCGGGATACGGGGGCTTGGCGCGAGCAGCTAGCACACCTGGCCGAGATGTCCGAGCGTCCGATGGTGGCTCTGCAGGTGCTTCCCCATAGCGCGGGCCCACACAGCCTGTCGCACACCGACGTGATGTTCCTCCGAGTGTCAGACGGTCGTACCGTGGCCTATGTGGAGAGCGCCAGTCGGGGTGAACTGATCGAGACTGCGAACGAGGTCGAACAACTCCAGCAAATGTACGATGCAGTACGCGACTTGGCCCTACCACCTGATGAGTCGCGCAAATACATTCTGCGCATGCTGGAGGAAGTGCCATGCCAACCATCGACCTGAGCCCAGTGTCCTGGCGCCGGAGTAGCTACAGCAACTCGGATGGTGGTCAGTGCGTCGAGGTCTCTGACGACTTCGGCGCCGTCATCCCCGTACGGGATAGCAAGGTTCCGGACGGATCGGTGCTCGTGTTCCCGGCTGTCGGCTGGGGCTCCTTCATTTCGGCCATCAGAAGCAAGCACTTGGGCGAGTGACAGCATGGCCACGGCCCTGCGACCGGTACCGATCGCAGGGCCGTGGCCATGCTGTCGGACTACTTCTTTGTGGTACGGCGTCCTCGGGACGCGGCGGCTGGGCGCCAGGCGCGCAGGTCGTCGTCGGTGAGGCCGTGCTTGCCCTGCTCCATCTGTCGGTCGCCCTCGAAGAACTTGGCGGGGGTCGGGGCGAAGAGCGGATCGGGTTCGTTGTGCCACTGGTCCAGCCAGGGCTGGAGTTCCAGCAGCCCGGCCAGGAGCGGAGTGACCTCTTCGGTGGTCAGACCCTCGTGGGTGGCGATGTACGTGTCGAGTGCGATCGCCTGCTCCCGGTGGTCCCAGCCTGCCCAGCCGTACAGGTCAGGAGTGGCCACGTTGGCTCGTGCGTAGGAGATGAAGCGTTCCTTGGGGACGTCCAGCTTGCCGCGCGCCCGCCAGTAGGAGGGCCGCAGGAAGTCCGCCGAGGTGTACTTAGGCGGCACGGGGATGGTGTCCCGGATCTTCCGCTTCGCCGGCTCGTCCGGGGCGGCGTCTTCCTTCCGCTGAAGATCCCAGACGTGCTCCCAGTCCGCGCGCTTTTTGAGTGCGGCGGGCTTGTAGCGCAGAGCGGCGAGGAAGGGCACGTGCTCGACCGTCATCAGCTCGGAGACGACCGTGTGCAGGTCCTTGCGGGGCGTGTAGATCTTGGCGACGGAGACGAAGTCCTCGTCGCGGGAGAGGTTGTCGATCAGCCGGGAGAGCGTGACGAGAGCTGGCTGACCGTTCTCATCGAACCAGTGAGAACGGTCTTCGATGCGGTCGAGTAGCCAGCTCCGCAGCGCCTTCTCCTGCAGTGCGTCCCATCCTTCGGTGGCCCAGCGCCGCTTGTACTCGGGCCGCTCGACCATGCCGATTGCGCGGGACGACTCGATCGCATCGATCCGCTTCTGCACGACCTCGCGGTAGGCAGCGGGCCAGTGGGCCGGGATCTCAGTGACGGGAGTGGACCCATGCCGCTTGAACCACTCGTCACTGGCGTCGCCAGCGGCGACTCGCCGGGCAAGCACAATCTCGAAAGCCCGTTCACCGAGGGAGAGGTCGGGGAGATCCGGCGAATCGGGGTCCTCAGAAACGCGCAGGTCTTCGGGGTGCAAGTTGTAGAGCGAGTAGACCTGCCAGTCCAGCTCCTCCTGGAGGGCGATCATGCGGGAGCGTGTGGCGTGCCAGGTGGCGCTGGCCCCGCGGAGATCTCCTGCGATGGGCGCAGTCTTTGTGGCGAGGGCCGACGGACTGGCAGCGGTGAGTTGCTGACCGAGGGTATCCAACGCGGTTGCGAGAACAGTGGGGAAGTCTGGGGGAAGCGGAAACTCCTCAAACTTGGTTCCCGTGAACTCATAACGATCCGACCAGGGATGGACGCTTACTCGGGCGCCATCACCTCCGACTGGGTCGCCGCCCTTCGGGTAACTGACCAGCTTTAGCCAGATGCCAGCAGTGGAGCTGTTGAGTAGACCGAGCAGTTGTAGGTGCCCCTCCTCCTGGGCGTCCTTGCGTAGTTTTATCACTGGCGTCGTGCGTGTGAATGCACTTCGAGTCCGGTCCAATACCACGTGATTGTGTGTTGCCACGAACGCAAAGTTGAGAGACCATGCGTGTGCATCAGCATCCCTCGGGAGCTGATGCCACTCCCACCAAGAGCGTTGGTCGGCGAAATATGTGCGGCCAGAGAATGTTGACCTATTGCCCAACTCGGTGCGGTTGGGCCAGAGGATTCTTTCGATGTTCGGCATAGAGGCCAAGGGGGCGACACGCTTGGAGGCTTCGTAGGGGTGAATTACCCAATTTCCTCTGGCCAAGACGAAGTCGCGAACTTCGTCGCCAACGCCGATAGGCTTGATGAACTCATCCTCCGCGTTCCGTGCTCGGAGAGCTCGGTGCGGCATGGTAAGTGCGTCGTCGGCATGCGTATCGCCGTAGAAGCCGATGCGGGAGACGCGGGATTTCAGCGCCTCTTGGCTGACAATTGACATTGCTTCGACCATCTCTAGGCCGCCATCGGTGAGAATCCAAGGCTTTCTACTGAAATAGCGCTGACGGTCGAGATCGTCCACGGCAACCCACTGGCTAATGGATCGTGGCTGATCGATCTGCTCGACGATGGCCTTCCAGACCAAGCCATTTTCACCGTTTTCGGGTGCGGTCGGCTCGCCCTGCACACTTCGAACGGTGCGCACTGTCGATGCGCGCGGGGTTCCGCCACGACGTTTACCGATGAGGATGACCGTCGGTGTTCCGTGGCCCGGTATGTATGCCCCTGAGGTGTCGATTACCTCCGTAAGTTCCACCTCGTGTCCGAAATACGTCTTGATCAATCGGGTCCCGAATTCTCGCTTCATGAATGAGTTCGCCGTAATCTGGCCTGCGACGCCGTATCCGCGCCCGCTCTCGGCATCACCAGTCATGGCCAGTTCGAAGAACCGCTGCGCAAAAGGCACCGACAGTGCATACGTTCCTGCGCATGCGTCGTACAGGTCCCGATAGAGCTCATTGAGCTTCCGGTCCTTCACCGTGATATACGGCGGATTCCCCACGACCACGTGATACCGCCCCGGCTGCAAAATATCCGGGTGCTCATGCACATCCTCCGTCTCGTACTTGAAGTCGGCCAGCTCGTCCGCGCCCTCCTCGTCCAGGTCGTCGAAGAGGTTGCCCTGCTTGTGCCGGTTTTTGATGAGCGAGTCGCCCACCGCCAGGTGGATCGGCCACTCGTACCTTGCCGCCTGCCCCAGCGTCCGCACCCCGCTCGCGGCCATGGCCGCCACCAGCAAGCGGAACCGCGCGATGGCCACCGCGAAGGGGTTGAGGTCCACCCCGTGCACGGAGTCAAGCGACTCCCGCACGCGCTCGTGCACGTCCTTGCCCGGCCGACCGTCCGCCCACAGCCGCACCAACCGCCGGAAGGCGCCCAGCACAAAGTGCCCGGACCCGCACGTGGGGTCGATCATCTTCAGGCCCTCGTACCCGAATTCCCGCACCGCCGGGTCCATGGCCCGGTCGAGGATGAACTCCTCCACGAACTCCGGGGTCTGGAGCAGCGCGTACGTCTTCCGGGCTGCCTCGCTCAGGTCCTGGTACAGGTCGCCCAGGAACCGGGTGTCCCAGCCCTTCGTGCCGTCGCCGTCCTCCTCTAGCGGGTCCGTGAAGTCGTGGACGAGGACGCCGTCCTTGTCCCGCCCGCGCCAGAAGTCGACCAGGTCCCGTGCGCCGTCGTGCGACAGCGGGATCTGGTAGAGCGGGTTGTGCCGGCGGTCGAACAGCAGCCGACCCGCCTGCCCAGCTCCCAGTTCGTCGAACGCCTGCTCCAGCCAGCCCCGGTAGGTCGGGTCGTCCGACCGGGAGACGTACTCCTCGAACCGGGCCAGCGCCAGGTCTCGCCGGTCGTCCTCCGGCGCCGTCAGGTACGGCTCCGGTATGAGCCCGTTGTCCTCGCAGAACCGCACAAAGACGGTGCCCAGCGCCCACGCCACCGCGACCTGCGTGATGCGGTCGTCCAGCCAGGAGTTCCACGTGGCCGCCGTGCGGCCCAGCTTCCGTGCGCGGTCGTACTCGGCGCGCAGCTTCTCGCCCTCCGGCACCACCTTCACCTGCTTGGCGAGGTCGGACTCGGCCGCCTTGACCTGCTGCTTCAGGTCTCCTAACAGGGCCTTGCGGTCGATCACTTCTCGTCTCCCTCGGTACCGTTCCCGCCCACGCCCAGCGTCGATTGATCTTGCAGCTGGTGGCATCCGGTGATATTCGGGTGACGTTCTATCAGATGTTGTGATCGGTAGGTTCGTTGGGCCTTTCGATGGTCCCGGCTGTCGGTGCAGGGGGAAGAGTTGGAGCTTGACGGTGTGGGTGACGCGGGGTGGTGGCAGGCCCGTGGGGCCGCAGGGTGCGGTAGCCAGTGCCGCTGCGCTTGGCGGCTCGGGTGCGGCGCGTCCGGGGCGGGGCTTTACGGCCTCGCGGACCAGGTCGGTCTGGACGTCACGGGCCTTGGCGGCCAGTTGCCGAGAGGGAAAAGTCCGCGCCGACGGAGCGTCGGGCGGCGGCGAGGATCTGCTTGAAGCTGATGTGTGAAACCGGGAGATGCGCGTGGTGGGCGGTTTCGGCGACCAGGTGGTGGAGGGCCTGGTAGACGCAGAGCATGGCACATAGTTCCTGCTCGACCATGGCGGGGCTGTTGGAGCGCAGGGTCGCGGTGCGCCCACCGCACTGCTCGATCTTGATGTGCTTGAAGATCGTTTCGCTAGCGCGCCGTGTGGAGCTCCGCGAGCTCGCGGGCGGGCACCGCGGCTGGGGCGAGCAGTGTGGTGATCAGGGTGAACAGTTCGGAGGTCTCCTGGCTGACGCCCTCGGCGTCCAGGGTCGCGGTCACCACCGTGTACTCGACCACCCGCACTGAGGTAGGTGCCGTCTGACAGCACCCGGTCCATCGGCAGGGTGAAGGAGTCCGAGAAGCGCCACACACCGGCAGCCCCCGAGTGCGCACCTCCCAAACTCCGGTCTCCTCGATGACGAAGTCCACCAGCTCAGGTGGGAAGGTACGCGTCAGCCGGCCCCTCCGGACCCGCTCGGGGAAGCTGTCACCAACTATGTGATCTTGCGGCACGAGACCGGGACTCCAGTCGATCACGCGCTAGCGAAGCGATGTTGCGCCCACGCCACTCACGACACTCTCGTCCGTCGCCCCGGACAGGTAGTCCTTCTTCACCCACGAGTCCGGCAGGTCGATCCACTCGCCCAGGCCGGCCTGGTACGCCACCGCCGTGTGCCCGAGCTTCGGTTCGCGCGCGGGGTCCGCCTGCGGCACCAGCAGCCACAGCCCGCGTCCGCCCTGCCGGGCCGCCTCCGCCAGCCGGTCCAGGACGCCCATCCCGTCGTACCGGGCGAACACGGCCACCTCTGTCAGCAGCACCGGCCCCGCACCGGTCTCCGGTGCGAGCAGGTCCCGTACCTGCGGCTCCACCGTGCCCCAGGCTGTCCGCGCGTACTCGGCGAACTTGAGCGCACCCCGCGAACCCGGCTCCGCCACGTCCGCCTTGAGGAGCGTCTCCCACGTCGGTTTCGTGCCCGGTGGGACCAGGGCGTGCAAGGACTCCAGGAAGAGTGCGGTCACCGAGACCGGCTGTGCGCCGATGCGGTGGCCCGCCAGTCTCCGTATCGCCTCGACCGCGCGGCCGTGGTGCACCGTCAGGACCCGGTAGCCGTCCCGCCGTGCCGAGGCCAGCAGCCGTTCGTCGGCCCGGACGCCACTCGCCACCAGCGGGTCGTCGGAGTAGCGCGTCGCCGCGCCGGCCTGCGTCGACTGGCGCCAGTCGGCACTCGTCAGATAGGTGGACGCGCTGTCCATCCGCGTCGGGAGATACCGCAGCGTCCGCGTGACCTCGTGCGTGGACAGCGTCAGGTCGAAACCGGCCTCGCGCAGCGCCTTGGTGAGCGGTCCGTCGACCGGCAGGTCGTGCGTGCTGACGCCTCGGCGGTCCCTGATGACCAGCTCGGGGAACCGGGCCCGGACCCGCTCGTGTACGTCCTTGCTCGTCAGGCCGGGTTGCCGTCCTTCCGGCTGGCCCGGGATGAGCCGGACCAGCCCGGCCTGGGTGAGGCGCAGGGCCCGCACCAGGGGCAGGTCGCGGGGGTAGATCTCCAGCCGGGGCGTGGCCGCCGCGTTCTCCGACGCCGCCGCGGCCAGTTCGACCAGGCGGCGTTCGTCCCAGTCCACCGTGCCGGGCGGTGGCGTGAGCGCGCCCAGTTCGCTGAGCACGGTCGTGGCCGTCGGCAGCGTCTCCAGGCGGCTCAACCGGTCGGCGGTCCTGCCCAGGCGGGTGGCGTACTGGAGGAGTCCCGGAGCCGTCGGGGTGTCCGGGCCGTCGCCCTCCCGGACATCCAGCGCGAGCAGGCCCGCCGCCAGGACGTCCTCCGTCGCCTTGCGGTTCGCCTGGTGCTGGAACTGCGCCTCGTCCGGCTGGAGCTGCTCCACCTCCACCACCGCCCGTACGGCGGCCAGCGCCAGCGCGCGCCGCTGCTCACGCCCCGGCAGTTGCGTACCGCGTCGCACCGCCAACGCGTCGGCGATCTCCACTGCAGGGGCGACCCGGCCGAGACCCTCCAGCAGACCGACGATCTCGTCCCGCAGCACCCGGACCGCCGGATGCTTCTTCCAGCGCTGGCGCTCCTCCTTCAGCATCTGCGGGATGCGCCCGGCGGACAGGCCGAGCGTGTCCGCCACGTCCTTCTGCTTGGGCCACACGCCGATGCCGGGCAGCTCGCCGTGCTCGTCCGGGAGGCGCAGCAACAGCCGCACCATCTCGACCTTGTTCTGGTTGGAGCCGTTGTTGTTCCGCTCCGGGACGAAGAGCGTGGCCAACAGGTCCAGGCTCACCGAGCGCAGAGCGGACTCGGGCAGGTCCCCGGCTCCCTCGCCCACGGCCAGGGCGCCGGCGACCGCCGACTCGGTTGCGGTGAGCTGGGCGAGTTCCTCCTTCGCCTCCGCGCGGGCCTTCGGGGTGAGCGGGGAGAGAGGAGCCTCACGCAGCATCCGGCCCCACTGCCGCTGGCGGCGCTGCACCTCCGTGCGGGTCTTCGTGCCCAGGCCCGGAGCGTTGAGGAGCTTGGTGCGGCTGTAGTCCAGCAGCCCGCCCACCGTCGTGATCCCCAGGCCGTAGAGGAAGGACTCGGCGGCCGGGGAGAGGCCCGCGGCGGACAGGTGCGTCTCGCGGGTGGCCTTCGCCGCCACGAGGTCCCGCTGCTCCTCCGCCGTGAGCGGCTCGGCGTCCGCGATCGCCGCCTGACGGTCGTCCGTTGCCGGTTGCTGCGGGGCCGGCTCGGGGTGGCGGGAACGGTGACTGGACGGCGGCTTCTGCGAGGCGTCGAGGAAGATCTTCCGCCAGGCGTCCCGCATCGGCTTCAGGTCGGGGAAGCGCTGCGCCGCATCCCGGTGGAGGGCCTTGCGGAAGAAGGCGTCCAGCCCGTCCCGGACGAGGGGCTCGAAGGCGTCGGCCTGAATCGTCGGGTGCGGGACCTTCTTGGGGTCCGTCATCCTGGGCGGCACCGAGCCGTCGCCCCACTTCGGCAGCTCGCCCGACGCCATCTGGTGCAGGGTGACGGCGACGGCGTACCGCTCGGCGTGCGAGTCGTACGCGGTGCGGGTCAGGGTGCCGATGAACGGGTCGAGGTAGCCGTCGGTCCCGGCCTCGTAGTCCTTGGCCGGGTAGCCCGCCAGGGAGAAGTCGATGAGGACCAGCTCGCGGGTGCGGTTGGGGCGGATGCGGATCGCAATGTTGTCCGGCTTGATGTCGCGGTGCCAGACGCTCTCGCCCTCCAGGAAGTCCACGGCACCGAACAGGTAGTCGCCGTACGCCTCCAGCTGGTCCATCTTCAGCCGGCCGTCTTCGCGCAGCTGACGGGCGACCGTCTCCTCACGGCGGCGGGTGCGCGTGCCCGTGGCGGACCGGGTGGCCGGGTCGGAGTCCTCGCGTTCGTCGCCCACATACTCCAAGGCGAGCGCGGTCCGGGACCCGATGCGCAGCGGTTCCGGCTCGACGAGCCGGATCACCCGAGAGTCGGGACGCAGCCGGTTCATCACCTCCGCCTCGTGGACCAGCACCTGGCCTCGGCTGTCCGAGAGAGCCACCTTCAGAACGGCGAGCGGGCGGGACTTGCGCGCCTCGGCCTGGAGGTCGCGGACGAGGAAGGCCCGGCTGGTGGAGCCGGTGCCCAGGCGCCGGCGTACTTCCCAGCGTCCGTCGAGCACATCGCCGGCCACCGCCTCCAGCGGATCCTTGTCGGAGTCTTTCTCCGATTCCGGATCGTGGGCTGAGGCCGGGGCGGTCAGGCCGTCCTCCACGATTTCCAGCATCTCCAGGAACTCGTCCACCGAGGACAGCCGCTGATCGGGCCGGTACGCCGTCGCCGCCTGCACCAGCTCGTCGATGTCCCCGGAGAGGTCGTCGACCAGCGAACTGGGCCGCAGGCCCTTGCCCGCCTCCAGCCACGCCAGCAGTTCGGCCTGGCTCGCGGCCGGAGCCCGCCCCGTGGCCAGGAGATAGGTGAGGACGCCGAGGCCGTACACGTCCAGGTGGACGGGGTCGGGCTTGGGGGCGGTCAGCTCCGGTGCGAAGTAGGCGTCGGAGTCTTCCGAGAGGTGCGTCGCCGAGAGCGCGGTGGGCGCGAAGCGCGTCGCGCCCCCGCCGGTGCCCGCCGTGTCGGAGGTGCGCTGGGTGGCGATCTGCCAGTCGGAGATCTCCAGACGGGGGCTGAGCCAGGCGGCGTCCTCCCCGATCGCCCGCCCGCGTCGGCCCCGGTCGCGGGGGATCACGTGCACGGCGCGGGCGGTCAACGCTCGGTGGTGGAGCCGTGCGGAGTGCGCGGAGCGCATCGTCTCGGCGAGCTGGCGGACCAGCGCCATCCGGCCGAGGATGTCGAGGCTCTTGCCGTGCTGGAGCAGGTACTCGTCGAGGCGCAGCGTGCGCGGATCGTAGTCGAAGATCAGGGCAGGGCCCGCGGAGTGCCCCGAGGGGAAGTACTGCTTGAGCTGAACGACGCCGGGGTGCTTGAACCGCTGCAGCACGGCCGCCTCACGGCGGGCCGCGCTCTCCACCGACCGGCGGAGCGACGCGTCCGACCCGCGCTCACTCAGGTAGACGCGCACCCGCGCCACCTCGGACAACTCGCTGTGTTCCGCCGTGTAATCGGCCCAGGTCGGGCCGGTGTCGAAGGCTTTGCGGGCCAGCTGGTACGGGCCGACCTTGTACTCGGCATCGCTCCGCCGGATACCGATCCGGTCGAGCGCGGACTTGATCTCGCGGGAACCGGCAGCCGTGATGCGGCGCCGCTCGTCACGCGGCGGCTGCATCAGCATCGCGACCAGCTCGTCCACGGTGTGGACGCCGTTCTGGTCGTGGGCGGGCAGGCGCACGCGCAGCCCGCCGTCGGTGAAGCAGACGGCTTCGCCCACCCACACCCGCCTGCCGTTCTGGCCGAGCAGGGTGGCCAGCTCCTTCGCCTTCTTGTTGACGAGGTGCAGCGGGTTGCCGTGCGGGCGGCGATGACCACTGGGCGTGGTCTGGATCCAGGTGCCGTTCTCACTGGTCACCGAGCCATGCCAGTCCTTGAGTTCGATCATGCACACGCCGCCCGGAGCGACGACGAGGAGATCGACCTCGCGGACGTGGCCCGTGTGGGAGGTGAAGGTGAAGTTCGACCAGGCCCGCCAGGGGTCGGCGTCCGGCAACTTCTTCCGGATGGCCTCCAGGCCACGGCGTTCGTGGTCGAACTCGGACTCGGTGACCGTGGTCCACCGGCCTTCCCGCATGCGCCGCCCCGCTTCTCGACACCCCGTCTGTACTGCCCGTCCGCAGTCGGCGTTACGCGCCGTTTCCACCGAAGCGCGGACCGGACAAATCCTAGACGAGTCTCTCCGACTACGTTCAGTCGTCGGCTCAAGGCGGTGAGGGAAGCCAGGCAGTCCGACCACAGGGAGATCGTGTCTTCCGCAGTGGGTCCACGCCCGGGCATCGGCTTGTTGAACTACCCGACTTGCCCTGGGCTCCGTCCCTGCGATGCCCCACCCCGGTGTCGGTGAATCGCGACTCCGTAGGATCATCCGCACCGGTTGCGGCCCGATGGGCTTCCCCAGGGACATGCCCCCACCCGCACGAGTCACTCGTGCTCTGGGGGAACCTCCTCGTGTCCATGCTCCTGCTGAGGTTGGCTGCGCAGGACCTGCTCGCTCTGAACTCCCGGCGTCGGATGGTGCCGCATCTCGCCGCCAGGTGGCGACACTTCCGCGGCAGAGATGCCTCGGAGACCGAACGCGCCGCGTGGGCGGAGAGTCTGGTGAGTCTCGCCTCCGATCTGGTTGCAGCCGACCGGGGGAACGTGGAAATGATCGTGGAGTGCGGGGCGACGATCGACGAAAGCGGCCGCCAGGACGGTGCCCACCTCATCGACGTCGTCCTGGTGGGGCGTCACCCCGTGGCCCACAACATCTCCGTGCAACTCGTAGAGCTGAAGCGCTGGTCCACAGTGACCCGAGTGGAGTCGGCCGCCGCTGACCTGGTGCATGTGCCGGGGATGGGCCGCAAGAAGCATCCAACGCTGCAACTACACGGACATCATCAAGCCTTCACCGGCCATAGGGGGCCGCTGAACGGTCTCAGCTTCGAATGCGGCGGCTTCGCCTACCTCCACAACGCCACGCAAGCGTCTGTGCGCCCTCTGATCGACGTCGATGCGCCCACCGGTGCCTACGCCCGCGTGTACACCGGCGATGTACGTGAAGCGCTCTTCTCCGACCTGCAAGCGCACTTCGACGTCGAAGGCGGTGCCACCGAAGCAGAGATCCTTCTTTCCAGGATGGGCCTGCGCAACACCCGCTTGCTGGACGCCATGATCTGGTCGAACGGTGAAGACACCGTCTTCACGCTCCGAGGGCGGCAGAAGCTGGTCGCCGACGAGATCATGGCGAAGGCATCGAAGACGCTTCCGGATCTTCGGAACCCTGCCCTTGTCCAGGACGAGCGGCGTGTGATCTTTCTGGTGACCGGTGGCGCCGGTACGGGCAAGAGCGCGGTAGCGCTCCAGCTCAAGGCCGACCTGGAGCGCCAGGGCAGGACGGTCAACTACGCCAGCGGCAGTCGTGCCTTCAACGGAGCGATGCAGGAGCACGTCGGCTTCGGCGACAAGGAGTTCCAGGAGACGTTCACCTACTTCTACAACTACGTCACGCCACCGGATCCGCCCCTGGACGTCCTCATCTGTGACGAGGCGCATCGACTGCGGGACCGCTCGTACAACCGGTTCTGGCCCCCGGAGGAGCAAGGCACACAGCCCCAGGTGGACGAGCTCCTCGACGCCTCCCGTCTGGCGGTGTTCTTCCTCGACGAGAAGCAGACGGTGCGGCCGAAGGAGGTCGGCACCGTCGAGCTGATCCAGGCGGCGGCCGAGCGGCGAGGCGCGCATCTCCTGCAGTACCGGCTGCGGGAGCAGTTTCGATGTGGCGGTAGCGACGCCTACATCCGCTGGGTCAAAGCGGTTCTCGGGCTGACGGACCACGAGCCCGAGCAGTGGACTCCCGACGGGCTCATGCACGTCGAGGTCGTCGACACCCCGGGAGAACTCGAGGAGATCATCCGTACAGAAGCGCTCGCCGGAGCCTCAGCACGGATGGTGGCGGGCTACTGCTGGCCCTGGACGGAGCCCCTCGGCAGGGAGAAGAGGCTGGAGGCCGATGTACGCATCGGCGACTGGCATCGCCCCTGGAACGCCAAGACCGACGCGTTCTGCGAGAACGGTGTGCCTCCCTCGAAGGTCTGGTCCGTCCATGAGAACGGCCTCGGCCAGATCGGCTGCGTGTACACGGCCCAGGGGCTCGAGTGGGACTGGTGCGGAGTGATCATGGGTGAGGACATGGTGCGCCGTGACGGCCGGTGGGTGTTCCGGCGCGGTGAGGAGCGCAAGTATGCGGGGTCGAAGGTCAGACGCGTCCGGGTACCGGGGTCGTTCGACCCCAAGGTGAAGGCCGCAAGCGTAGGTGACGACGAATTCTCCCGGCTCGTGCGTCACGCCTACCACGTGCTGCTCACTCGGGCGAGTCGCGCGACGGTCATTCACTCCACGGACGAGGAGACCCGTGCCTATCTGAAAGACCGGGTCGGCGACGTGCAGATACATGGGTTGCGCCCCACGTGGGAGAACTTGTCGCGGGAGATGCGCACGCCGCCGTTGCCACGTCCCAGTCGGGGGCGGCGCAAGCGTCGGCGGAGGAACAAGCCGTCGAAGATGGTGGAGGAGCTTCCCCTGTTCTGAACGGAGACGCCCGACAGGGAGGTGGCGGGCTCACCGGGCCCGCCACTCGCCCGTGTCAGATGACCAGGCGCGCTGCAACGGTCAGCGACGCCACCACGAGGTTGGCGATGACGCCCACGGCGACATCCACCAGGATCCGACGAAGCCGAATCCGACGTGCGGCCTTGTAGTCAACGAGGTTCACGTGTCACCACTCCTTGGTGTGAAGGGAATGGCAGGGACCGCCCTACCGGGCATCCGCTAGTCACACCGCGTGCAACACGCGATGGAGACCATTCGTCCATCACAGCCTGGAACGGCCCACTGAACGCCGCTGACGTACCCTCCGGGAAGGTGCGCGCAGCGAGATCAACATTAGTGCACGCTCGAGACAGCCGTGGCACGGGCCGCCTCGGTCGCGTCCTTGGCGAGGGTGCGCCCGAAGTCTCACGCTCCAGGGCAAGGTGGCTGGATCGGAGCCGGAGTCGAGGGCGGCTGCTGAGGAGGCAGGTGAACGGAATCCGGACACCACGCACACGGCTGGGCAGCGGTCCGGGATAATGCCCCGCAATGACCTCGCCGCCTTCGCAGCCCGCCGGCACAGACGCCACTGACTACGCCCCCTTCGCCCACCTGACCGCGCCCAACGCCGCCCTCTACCGCGCGGTGATGCGGACGTTCCTCGCCGCCAAGGAGCGGTTCGCGGTGCACCTGCGGCCGGAGGACGTGCACGCCGCGATGGCGGCCGGTGAGCGGCCGACGGACCCGGAGGCCGTGGTGAAGGCGCTGGACGCCCTCGTCGGCTGGGGGAACCTGAGGGCCGACCCGGACACCGCGCGGGTGACGGCGGTGGAGGACTTCTACCGGAAGCGGTTCATCTACCAGCTCACCCGCGCCGGCGAGGCCACCGAGGCCGCGCTGGGCACGTACGACGAGGTGCTGGGGCGCCGCGGCGAGCTGCAGGCGGTCGCGCTGCACGACATCGTCACGCAGTTGCGGGCACTGCTCGTGATCGCGGCGGAGGAGGAGCCCGACCCGGCGAAGACATACGTCGCCCTGTCCGTGCTCACCTCGCGCTTCACCGATCTCGCCGACAACGCCCGCGCGTTCATGGGCTCGCTGCAGCGCACCATCGACCTGCACGACGTGGAGGTCGAAGCCTTCCTCGCCTACAAGGACCGGCTCATCCAGTACCTGGAGCGGTTCATCCAGGATCTCATCACCCTCGGCGGGCGCATCGCCGCACTGATCGGCGAGCTGGAGTCCCAGGGGCGGGTCGGACCGCTGCTGGATCTGGCCGCCGTCCGGGACGCCGCCGACGCCGCTCCCGAGGACGCCGCGCAGGCCGAGAAGGCGGCACGGACCCGATGGGCGGCGAGGTGGTCCGGGCTCGCGGAGTGGTTCGTGTCGGGCGAGGGCCGCGAGTCGCAGGCCAGGCTGCTGCGTGGCCGGGCCCTCAACGCCATCCCGCAGCTTCTCGCCGTCGTACGGCAGCTGAACGAGCGGCGGGCCGGACGCTCGGACCGGTCGGCCGACTTCCGCGAGCTGGCACGCTGGTTCGCGGAGGCGCCGGACGACGAGACGCGGCACCGACTGTGGCGGGTGGCCTTCGGCCTGTACCCGTCCCGGCATCTCACCGCCGACGCCGACACCCTCGCCGAGCGGTCCTCCCGGCCCGAACCGGCCTCGACACCCTGGGCACGGGCGCGGCCGCTCCGCATCAGCCCGCAGCTGCGCCGCACCGGAAGCTACGAACGGCGCGGGAAACCCCGCAGGGTGACCGACCGCAGCGACGCCAGACGCGAACTCGCCGAGATCGCCGCCCGGCAGGCCGAGCAGGCTCGCGAGGCGCGGGCCCGGCTCGTCACGGACGGCCCGGTCCGGCTGTCCCGGCTGGGAGAACTGGACCCGCGCGCCTTCGACCTGTTCCTGCGCCTGCTCGGTGATGCCCTCGCCACCTGGCGCCCGGACATGACGCACACCACGGCCACCAGCGGGGACGGTTCGATGGAGATCCGGCTGACCGCGCTCGACGACGGCACCACAGCCGAAGTGCGCACGCCGCACGGCGTGTTCAGCGGACCGGACCACCTGGTCGACATCGCCGCTGCCGGCCTCGTCGGACCCGGACCGCAGCCGGAGAGCGCCCCCGCCGTGCGGCACACCGAGGGGGCGCGATGACCGGGCCGCTCACCGAAGTCCTCGACGGCCAGCGCGAGGCCGACCTCCGGCGCGCCGCACGCGCCCTGCTGAAGGAACCGCTGCTCACCGCCGACGGACCGCACGCCGACGCGTTCCGTCTGGTGCGGCGGCACGCCTCCGAGCTGCGGGAGTGGTTCGAGCGCAACGCCGGCTGGTCCCTGCGCACGGACGCCGACACCGCGCGGCTGCGCAAGACACCGGGCGTCCTCACCGACAGCACGCACCCGGCCCGCGAGACCGGACGGGCCGCCCTGCCCTTCACCCGGCGCCGCTACGTCCTGCTGTGCCTGACCCTGGCCGCCCTGGAACGCGGCGAGTCCCAGGTGGCGCTCGGACGGCTCGCCGAACAGGTCGTGCTGGCCGCCGCCGACCCCGAACTCACCACCGCCGGGATCACCTTCACCCTGGAGCGGCGCGACGAACGCCTCGACCTCGCGGCCGTGGTACGCCTCCTGCTGCGGTTCGGCGTGCTGCGGCGGGTCGCTGGCGACGAAGACTCCTACGTCAGCGGCTCCGGCGACGTGCTGTACGACGTGCGGCGGCGGGTGCTGGCCGGCATGCCCGCCACCCTGCGCGGACCGTCCCTGATCGAGGCGCGCGACACCGACGAGCGCCTCGCGGAGATGACCGCGCAGACCGCCCTGGACAGCGACGAACTGCGCTTTCGCGCCATCCGCTGGAAGCTGACCCGGCTCCTCCTCGACGAACCGGTGCTGTACTACGACGACCTGGCGGACGACGAACTCGCCTACCTCACCCGCCAGCGCGGCTTCCTCACCGCCCGGATCGGTGAACTCACCGGCCTGGTCGCCGAGGTGCGCGCCGAAGGCATCGCCATGGTCGATCCCCTGGACGACCTCACCGACGTCCGCATGCCCGAACAGGGCACGCACGGCCACATCACCCTGCTGCTCGCCGAGCACCTGGCGCAGGCGGGACGGCCCGTCGAGCCCGCGGAACTGGCCGCCCGGGTACGCGAACTCGCCGCGGAACACGGCAGCTTCTGGTCCAAAGCGGCGCGCGAACCGGGAGCCGAACCCGAACTGGTCGAGCAGGCACTGACGAAGCTCACTGCCCTGGGGCTCGTCGCACGCACCGACCAGGGCGTCGTCCCCCGGCCGGCGCTCGCACGGTACGCGGTCGGCGAGGCGGTCGTCCGGGAGGCGCAACCCGCCGCACGCCGCGCCGCCGCCCAGCAGAACACGACACGGAAAGGCGCACGGTGAACCGCGTCCCGACCACCCTCCCCGCCCCCGCTCCCGGCCGCTGGCGGCCCCTGCGCCTCGGGCTCGTCGACCTGTTCCACTACGACGCCGAGGAGTTCTGGTTCCGGGACGGCCGGCTGCTGCTGCGCGGCAACAACGGCACCGGAAAGTCGAAGGTCCTCGCCCTCGCCCTCCCCTTCCTGCTGGACGGCGACCTCTCGGCGCGCCGCGTCGAACCCGACGGCGACCCCGGCAAGCGGATGGAGTGGAACCTCCTCCTCGGCGGCGCCCACCCCCACCCCGAGCGGCTCGGCTACACCTGGATCGAGTTCGGCCGGCTCGACGACACCACCGGCGAGCCGCACGTCCGCACGCTGCTGTGCGGGCTGAAGGCGGTCACCGGCCGCGGCATCGCCCGGCACTGGTTCGCCGTGACCGACCAGCGCGTCGGCGCGGACCTGCACCTGGTCGACGCCACCCGCACCGCCCTGTCCCGCGACCGTCTCGCCGAGGCGATCGGTACCCGCGGCATGGTGTACGACACGGCGAAGACCTACCGCAGAGCGGTCGACGAGGCACTGTTCGGGCTCGGAGAACGCCGCTACGCCGCACTCGTCGACCTCCTCATCCAGCTGCGCCAGCCGCAGCTGTCCAAACGGCCCAGCGAGGCGGCCCTGTCGAAGGCGCTGACCGAAGCCCTGCCGCCGATGGACCAGGCCGTCGTCGCGGACGCCGCCGAGGCGTTCCGGTCGCTCGACGAGGAGAAGGAGGAGCTGCGGGCGGCACGCGAGGCGGAACAGGCCTCGTCGGGATTCCTCGACCACTACCGCCGCTACGCCCGCATCGCCTCCCGCCGCCGGGCCCGCCTGCCGCGCACCGAGCACGCACGGTACGCACACCTGCAGCGCGAACTCGCCACCGCACACGGCGACCACGAACAGGCTGCCGCGGACCGGGAGAAGGCGCTGGAGCAGGCGGCCGCCCTGGACGAACGCTCGGCGCGACTCACCGCGCAGGACGCCGCGCTGCGCAGCGGCCCGGAGATGCGCGATGCCCGCGCACTGGAACAGGCCGCAGCGGACGCCACCCGCACGGCCGGGGAACGTACGCGTGCCGAGGCCGACCGGCGCACGGCCGCGGACGCGCACGCCCGGGCCGCCGGCCGCCTCGCCACCGCCGGCAACCGTCTTTCCGCCGCGCAGGAGGCGTGGGACGACCTCCGGCGCCGGGTGGCGGACAGCGCCGCAGCCGCCCGGCTGGACACTCCCCGGACGGAAGGAGCACCCGCAGCGGTCCTGCGGCGGGAGGCCGACGAGGCGACGGCGCGCCGGCAGCGTGCCGTGGCGCATGTCGAGGAACTCGCCGAGCGGTCGGAACGGGCCGAGGAGGAACGGCGCTCCGCGCAGGTGCGGGCCGACGAGGCCGACGAGGAGGTCGTGCACAGCGGTGAGCGTCTCGCGGAGGCGGAGGACGGTGTGGCCGAGGAGGGCCGGACGCTCGTCGCGGCCGTGCGGGACCACCTGTCCGGCTGTGCGGAGTTGCGGCTGCCCGGGCTTCCGGGCCTGCTCGACGCCGTGCAGGAATGGACGACCGGCGCGGAGGGCCCGCACCCGGCACGCGTGGCCGCGGCCGAAACGCATCGGACCCGCACCGCAGAGCTGGCCGACCGGTCCGCCGAGCTGACACACCGGGACGCCGGCCTGGCGGACCGGCAGAAACTCTCGGCAGAGGAACTGACCGCCCTCGAAACCGGCAGCCGTCGCAGCCCGGAACCGCCGCACACCCGCTCACCCGAAGCCCGCAACGGGGCCGCCGGCGCCCCGCTGTGGCGACTCGTCGACTTCCGCCCCCAGGTCACCGACAGCGAGCGGGCCGGGCTGGAAGCCGCGCTGGAGGCGTCGGGACTCCTCGACGCCTGGGTCCGTCCGGACGGCTCCGCGCTGGCCGCCGACGGCCACGACGTACTCCTCGCCCCCGCCGCCTCGCCCGACTCTCCGCACCCGGCCCATCGGGCAGGACTCGACCAGGTGCTCTGCCCCGCGGCCGACCCCGCGGACGAGGGCGCGCGGGCCGTGGGAGAGCCCACGGTCGCCCGGCTGCTCGCCGCGATCGGCTTCGCCGAAGAGCGCGGCACCGGTGACGGCGAGCCCGTCCATCCTGTCGGCGGCACCGACACCTGGATCTCCGCGGACGGGCGCTTCCGCATCGGCGCGCTGACCGGCAGTTGGGCCAAGGACACCGCGCAGTACGTCGGCGAAGGCGCGCGGGAGCAGGCCCGCCGGGCCCGCATGCGCGAACTGCGCACCGTGCTGGCGTCCCTGGAGACCGAACGGCACCAGCTGGCGGAGGAACTGCGCACCCTCTCCGAGCGTCGTGCGGTGCTGGACGCGGAACTCGCCGCCGTACCGGGCGACGACGCCCTGCGCCACGCCCACGCCCGCGTCACGGCGGCCGCCGACGCGGTGCGGCGGGCACGCCTACGGCACGACGAGCGAACCGCCCGGCTGAGCAGCGTGTCCCGGAACGCCGACCGCGCGCTGGGTGAACTGGCCGAAGCAGCGGGCGACATGCATCTCCCCACCGACCGGCCCGGACTGAGGGGCGTGCGGCAGGCTCTCGCCGACCACACGACCCTGCTCGCCGGACTCTGGCCTGCCCTGCGCGAGCGGACGGATGCCGCGCACGCCGTGGACGAGGAGCGCACGGAGAACGACCGTGCCGAACACCTTGTCACCGAACTGGCCCAGCGGGCCGCCGAGGCCGCGCGGCTCGCGGCAGCGGCGGACGAACGCCACGCCACCCTCCGCTCCACGGTCGGAGCCGCCGTCGCCGACCTCGAGCGGCGACTGGCCGAGACAGCGTCCGGACTGCACACCTGTCAGGACGAACAGCGCCGGGTGCAGGAGGAGTTCAACGACGCGACCCGACGGGCCGGCCACGCCGAGGGACGCATCCAGCAGCTGGGCGAGGACGTCGCCGACGCGACGGCCGACCGGGAACGCGCCGTCGCCGGCCTGCAGCGTTTCGCCGCGACCGGACTGCTCACCGTCGCCCTCCCCGACATGGACGTGCCGGACACCGACGCAGGCGCCTGGGCTGCCACCCCCGCCGTCGGCCTCGCCCGCGCCGTGGAGTCCCGGCTCTCCGACGTCGACGACTCGGACGCAGCCTGGGAGCGGGTGCAGAAGCGTGTGAGCGAGGAGTTCGGCAGACTGCAGGACGCGCTGTCCCGGCACGGACACACCGCGACCGCCCGGCCCAGCGAGGACGGCATGCGGGTCGACATCGTCTACCAGGGCCGGGAACGGGCCGTCCCCGAACTCGCCGACGCCCTGGCCACCGAAGTCGCCGAACTCACCCGCATCCTGTCCGCCCACGAGCGCGAGATCCTCGAAACCCACCTGATCACCGAGGTAGCCGGCACCCTCCAGGAGCTGATCGGTACCGCGGAACGCCAGGTACAGGCCATGAACACCGAACTGGAGGAACGTCCGACCTCCACGGGGATGACGCTGCGCCTGGTGTGGCGGGCCTCCCGCCACGCCCCGCAGGGACTCGCCCAGGCCCGGGAACGGCTGCGCCAGTCCGCCGACGCCTGGTCGCCGGAGGACCGGACCGCCGTCGGGGCGTTCCTGCAGGAACAGATCGCACGTCGGCAGGCCGACGACAGCACCGGCAGCTGGCTGGAGGACCTCACCGCCGCACTCGACTACCGCTCCTGGCACGAGTTCGGTGTCGAACGCCACCAGCACGGCAAATGGGTACCGGCCACCGGGCCCGCTTCGGGCGGCGAACGCGCCCTGGCCGCCTCCGTGCCCCTCTTCGCCGCGGCGTCCTCCCACTACGCGAGCGCGGCCGGCGCGCACGCCCCGCGCCTGGTCACCCTCGACGAGGCGTTCGCCGGCGTGGACGACGACTCCCGCGCCAAGTGCCTGGGCCTGCTGCACGCCTTCGACCTCGACGTCGTCATGACCAGCGAACGCGAATGGGCCTGCTACCCGCAGGTCCCCGGAATCGCCATCGCACAGCTGTCCCGCGTCGACGACATCGACGCCGTCCTGGTCACCCGATGGGAGTGGAACGGCAGCGAGCGGCGACGCGGAAGCGAGCCGGGCTCCGCCGTGGAGGCACGGGAGATCCCCGCCCAGCCCGACGGCCGTGACAGGGCCGAAGAGGACGCGCCCGCACCCACCGCCGGAACGGTACGCACCGCCGGTCCCGGCGTCACGGGACAGGAACCGGCGTGGAACTGAACCCCTCGTCGCCGCCTTCGTCGCCCTCCTCGTCGGCCGAACGGCCGTCCGCGGCCCGGCCGCCGGGGGAATGCGGGGCATCGAGCGCCACCGAGGCGGCAGAACAGCCCGGAACGCCGCAGGCCGAGGCAGGGGTCGACACCGAACGCCTGCAACGGCTGCTCGGGGACCCCGGCCTGGCATGGCTCCTGGACCGCCTCCGCCGCCGCCTCGCCCAGGGGCGCGGGCTGACCGGAACGGTCACCCTGGCGCAGCCCGACGCCTGCCAGCGCCGGGCTGCCGAGCGCCTTCTGGGACGGGCTCCGGGTGCCGGCACGTCCCTGACGGTCCGTCTCGAGGCGGTGGACGCGGTGCTGCGCCACTCGGGCGTCAGCCCCCACGGGCTGCAGGCCGCCCTGCACGCCCTCGCCGGGCCCGTCGTCCCCCGGGCCGAGATACGGGAACGGGAGGCGCAGGCATGGGAGGAGGCCCTGGAGCCGCTTTCTGCGCTGGGGGCCGAACTGGGCGACTGGGCCGAGCGGATGCGCAGGGACGGCCTGGTGCGGCGCCTCGCACGGACACCGGAAGCTGCCGGGCCGCTGGTGACCGCCACCGTGCAGGCTCTGCGCCTGCTGCCCTTGGTTCCCCCGATGCCGCGGTCGGCGTTCGCAGCGCGGTACCTCGCCGGCGCTCACGCGCTGGACGAAGGAACGCCGCTGGCCACCCTCGTCCTCTCGGGAATCCGGGCCCTCACGGACTTCCCCGAGGGCGCCGGAGCCGAGTGGCGGCGCGCGGCCTGGGCTGCCGGCGGCCTGCTGCGGGACGACGTGTCGTCCACCGTGCTGACCCTCAACCTGCGCGGCACACCGGCCCTCGACTGGATGGCCGACGAGGGCGAGCCTGCGGTGGTGACGCTGCGCGCACTCACTCGCCACGACGTCGGTGCGATCACCGCGCCCGCGGGAGCCGTCCACGTCTGCGAGAACCCCGCCGTCCTGTCCGCCGCTGCCGACTCCCTCGGCCCGGCCTGTCCTCCCCTGGTGTGCCTCCAGGGGCAGCCCTCCGCGGCCGCGCTCACCCTGCTGCGCGCCTTGTCCGCGCAGGGAGCCGACGTCCTGTACCACGGTGACTTCGACTGGGGCGGCATGCACATTGCCACCACCTTGCGGCGCGGTGTGCCCTGGCAGCCCTGGCGCTACTCAGCGGTCGACTACGGGGCTGCCGTGGCCCGGGCGCGCGAGCCGCAGGGGCTCACGGGCACGCCGGTTCCGACACCGTGGGACCCGATGCTGAGCGCCGCTCTGGCCGAGTACGGCGTCCGCGTCGAGGAGGAGTCGGTGATCGACGACCTTCTCCTCGACCTGGAGGAGCGGGCTCGTTGAGGCACCGCCACGGGCGACGACATTCCGTTGCCGGACCTCCCGGCCGCGCCACTGCCGTCCCCATGGCGTCGCGGCTCCGCATTCGGTGCGAGGAGTGTCGACGACCGTTTCCGAATCGTGTTCTGTTCCGTGCCGGGAGGCGCGGCGCGTCACTCGCCCGCACGAACCGGTGGAAGCGGTGACAATCCGGGCACGCCTGGTCGCAGGGGGTACTCCTTATACCGGAAGTGGTCCGCCGTGGGCCAGTGAGCGGAAACAACGGACATACCCGCCGCCCGAATCCTGAACTGTCGGACTTGCGAGAGTGCTTGACCGGGTGTCAGTCGACTGATTAGAAAACGCGGCGCCGATACGTGCGACCTGCAACCAAGCGGGCGCGCACGAACCGGTGCCACTGACATGACGATTGACATCAGGAAAGGGTTGCAGTGAGACCCAGACTGGGCAGGCTGATCGCTTGCCTGGCGGTATCCGCGGTGACCACCACCGCGCTGCCCCAGGTCGCGTACGCAGCGCCTGCATCGGGTGACGACGACGGCAAGGGCGTCGTCGACACCGTCAAGGATTGGTTCAGCAGCGACGACGGACCGGAGCTCGCCGAGCCGCCGTCGCACGACGAGCTCGGGATGGCGGAGCGTCAGAAGCTCCCGAAGGGCCGTGCGGAGTCCGCCGCGAAGCGGGTGAAGGAACTCGAGGGACGCCGCACCGCCAACTCCCGGTTCTGGAAGATGTCGGACGGTCAGGTGCAGGCGGAACTGTCCGCACTGCCGACCTCCTACCGGAACGCGGGTGACGGCTCCTGGAAGCCGATCGACACCTCCGTGCGCGCTTCGAAGGCGAAGGGCTTCGGGTTCGGCAACACCACCAACCACGGCCGGAGCTGGTTCGGTTCCGACACCGACCGGCTGCTGCGGTTCGAGGCACCCAGCGGGCGTTCCGTCTCGCTCGGCCTCGATGGCGCCGGCGAGCGGCTCACGCCGCACGTCAAGGGGTCCACGGTCCGCTACAAGGACGCCGCGCACGGCGCCGACCTCGTCTACCGTGTGGGCCGCGGCCGGGTGAAGGAGAACATCACCCTGGCACGCCGTCCCGACCGGTCGCTGCGGTTCACCTTCCGCCTCGACACCGACGGACTGGTGCCGAAGGCGCGCAAGGACGGCTCGATCGCGCTCTTCGGCGAGCTGCCCCACACCCCCGAGATGATCATCCCGGCGCCGTTCATGACGGACGCCGCGAAGACCGGCGGGAAGTCGGTCTTCGGGCGCACCCACAGCCGCGCGGTGACCCAGAAGCTGACCCGGGACGGGAAGTCCTGGAAGGTCACCGTGACCCCGGACGCGGACTGGCTGGCTTCCGAGGACCGGCAGTACCCCGTGGTCATCGACCCGACCATCACCATCGCACCGTCGCCGTCGGAGTCCCAGGACGCGATGGTCCTCAAGGAGGCCTCGGGCACCAACTACGGCAGCTCGTGGAAGCTGTCCGTGGGACGCACCACCTCCGGCGCCGCACGCTCGCTCATCAAGTTCCCGCTGGACGAGATCCCGTCCGGGACGAAGATCGACGCGGCGCGCCTGAAGATGTACTTCGACAACATCCACACCACGGGCGCCAACAACGTGCCCATCGAGGTGCACCGCGCGACCGGCGCCTGGGACGAGTCGACCGCCACCTGGTCCAACACCAGCGGTCTGGTCGGAGAACTCTCCGGCACCAGCGTCCAGGTGGACGACGGCGACTCCGGAACGACGGCCGCCTCCGGCACCTGGCCGGCCTCCGGGTCGTCGCTGACGCAGTACGCGATCGGCAACGACTACCACTACAACAAGGACTCCGTCGGCGGGGACACCTACACCTGGCAGCCCCGCATCCCGGAGCGGGCGACCTACCGGGTGGACGCGCACTACGTGCCGGCCTCGGACCGTTCCACGGCCGCCCCGTACACGCTGACCGCGCGGACCAGCACGAACACCTACACGGTGGACCAGACGGCCGGCACCGGCGGGGTGTGGAAGTCGCTCAACGGCGGGAAGCAGATCAGCTTCGCCAAGGGCACGGCGGGCAAGGCCGTCCTGGAGGACGGACCTGCCTCCGACTCCACGGCGGTCATCGCGGACGCGGTGCGCTGGGTCAACCCGGCGAAGATCGTCCGCAACACCGGCGAGTACAGCACGTGGAACAAGTTCCCCGTCACCGACACCGTCCAGCAGTGGGTCGACGGCAGTGCCGCGAACCACGGCTTCGTGCTGAAGGCGAAGAACGACGTCGACGGCCCGCTCGGCGGTCCCCGGTACGAATCCGGCGACGGCTACTACGGCGGTGAGACCTCCACCATTCCGCGGCTGACCGTGACCTACGGCAAGGTCGGCACGACGCTCGACTCGCCGACCGTCATCCACTCGACCGGTCCCGAGCTGAACTGGCAGGCCTACTCCAACGGCACCGGCGACTCGGGTCTGGACATCGTGGAATACCAGCTGCACCGCTCCACGCAGCAGGCGTTCACGCCGTCCGCGGCCACCCTGGTGGCGCCGATCGACAAGTCGGCCACGTCGTACACGGACACCACCGCGTCACCGACGCCGGACTCCTCACCGTCCGAAATCGGCCGGTCGTACTACTACCAGATCGCGGTGAAGACGAAGGGCGGCGACCTGCTGGGATCGCCGACCAGGATCGTGGGCGTCCCGAAGGCGGGCCGCACCATGCGCCTGCTCCAGGGCACCTCGGGCGTGCAGGACACCACCCTGTCGTCCGCACAGCCCAACGCCAACCACGACACCCTGGACACCTACGGGCCGCAGAATTGGCTGGAGGTCGGCAACAACTCCGGCACCTACGGCAGAACCAGGGCGCTGCTCGACTTCGACACCGCAGCCATCCCGGCCTCGGCCACCGTGCTGGAGTCCCGGATGTTCATGTGGGGCGCGGAGACCGCGACCGACAGCGACGGTGCGATCTACGAACTCCACGGCCTGAACAAGGACTTCGACGAGTCCTCCGCCACGTGGAACGACGCGTCCAGCGGCACGCCGTGGAACTCCGCGGGCGGTGACTTCTCCGGAACCGTCTCCGACATCGTCCCCTCGGTCCACGACGTGGGCCGCCACTGGTGGGACGCCACCTCGCTGACGCAGGGCTGGATCAGCAACCCGGGCTCCAACCACGGTGCGATGGTCAAGCTCGAGGACGAGTCCGCGGGCGGACCGCAGGAGCGCACGCTGTTCCTCGCCTCGGAGGCCGACGACTACCAGATCGGCCCGCTGCTGCGGGTGATCTACGTCGACTCCACCACCGAGGACACCTACTACGCTCCGCAGACCCCCGCCCGGATGACCCCGAACTCCACCTACCAGGTGGACTTCACGGTCACCAACACCACGTCCTCCGCGTGGGCCGCCGGCGAGCGGGAGCTGTCCTACACCTGGCAGCTGCCCGACGGCACGGACGTCACCACCGGTGGCAACCAGCTGGAGACGGCGATCCCGGCGCTCAATCCCGGGCAGTCGGCGACGATCCAGGCCCAGGTGGCCACCCCGATCAACTCCGACTCCGGCAACAAGCGCACGGACTACGTGCTCGGCTGGGACGTCCGCAAGGTCTCCGACGGCTCCTGGCTCTCGGACGACCAGCCCTCCATAGCGCCGCTCCAGCAGAACGTGGCGGTGGAGGACCCCACCTCCAACACCCTGGGGCTGGAGAAGTTCTACTCCTACTCCGGCAACAACACCGGCGCCGGATCCACGGTGATGAACAACGTCGCCTCCGGCAACAGCGTCTGGTCCTACAACCCCGTCAACAACTCGGGCAGGGGCCTGAACACCTTCTTCCGGGTGGCGTACAACTCCCTGGACACCAGCGACACCGTGCTCGGGGCCGGCTGGTCCGCGCAGGCGGCCGGGCCGCTCCGTCTCGGGGCACCGCTGGACTTCCACCCCAACCCGAATCCCACCGAGGTCCGGCTGCCCGACGGTGACGGCACCACGCACGTCTTCCGCTGGGACGACACGGACAACGAGTGGAAGGCCCCCGCGGGCGTCCACTTCCGGCTGGAGTTCAAGGCCGGGACCGAGTGCACCCCGGACAAGGACAACACCCCGGACGCCTGGACGCTGCTGCGTCCGGACGGCACCCGCTTCCTCTTCGGCTGCGACGGCTATCTGACGTCGATCGTCGACAACGACGGCAACACGCAGACGTACACCTACGAGGAGCGCAAGTCCCGCAACAAGCCGGTCAAGTTCCTCCGCTACATCACGGACCCGACGGGCCGGCAGTCGCTGGTCGTCGACTACTACCGCAAGGGCGACGCGTCCTACGAGTACATCGACGACACCGGCGCCAAGGTCGCGGGCAGCAACCTGACCAACCCGAAGATCTACGACCACGTCAAGTCCGTCACGGACATCTCGGGTCGCCGGATCTCGTTCTACTACACCACCAAGGGCCTCATGGGCAGCATGGTGGACGGCGAGGACTCGGCGCAGCCGAAGAACTTCGCGTTCACCTACGACGCCACGCAGGGCAACAAGAACGTCAAGCTGGTGGAGGCCACCGACCCGCGTGGCAACGCCACCCAGCTGTCGTACTACGCCCCGCAGGCCGGTGACGACCCCGCCTACCACTGGTGGACCAAGACGCTCACCGACCGCCGGGACGGCACCACCGACTTCGCGTACGCGGAGGACGGTGCGAACCCGAAGTTCACCGACACCACGGTGACGGACGCCGAGTCGCACACCACGCAGCACGTCACGGACGACTTCGCGCGGCCCGTCGAGACCACTGACGCCAAGTCGCAGACCACCAAGGTGTCCTGGGACGCGGACAACAACGTCACGTACCTCGAGCAGGCCAACGGCGCCAAGGCGGCGTACTGCTACGACCAGCGGACCGGATACCCGCTCCGCCAGTGGGACCCGGAGACCACCAAGGCGTGGTCGTCGTTCAACCCGACCGAGTACTGCGACCCGGCCTCGTACCCGAGCGGTGCGACGGCCTTCGAGTACCAGACCCGCGCCGACGGCTACTCCGCGAACCTGTTCCGGAAGACGTCGCCGCTCGGCAACATCTGGCAGTTCGGCTACGACGCGTTCGGCAACCCGACCTCGACCACCGACCCCGAAGGTGTCGCGACGGCCACGGCCGACGACTACACGTCGACCACGACGTACGACGCCTACGGGCAGCCGGTCGAGGACACCGACGCCAACGGCAACACCACGACCTACGCGGACTACGGCCCGTCCGGCTACCCGCGCACGGTCACCGACGCGCTCGACAACGCGACCACGTTCGTCTACGACGAGCGCGGCAACACCCTGAGCGTCGTCAACGCCAAGGACGCCGAGGTCACCCAGACCTACGACTACTTCGGCAGGCCGCTGGAGAGGAAGGAGCCGAAGGACGGGGACGCCGGTGTCTTCATCACCACGGCCGCGCCCGAGTACGACGCCAACAACAACATCCTGGCGGCCTACGCACCGAACGGTGCGGTGACCACCTCCGTCTACGACGCGGCGGACCAGCTCACCGACCAGATCGACCCGGTCGACGTCCAGGGCGACCCCGAGCGGCGCACCACCACGACGTACGACAAGGTCGGCAACGTCCTCACGGTGACGCGCCCGCAGGGCAACCTGACGGCGACCGAGGACGACTACACCACCACGTACTCCTACGACGAGATCTACCAGCCGGTGTCGATGGTCGACGCCGAGGGCAACACGACCTCGAGCGAGTACGACAGCGTCGGCAACCTCGTCACGGTGGTCGACCCGAAGAAGAACGCGACGGCCGACACGTCGGACTTCACCACGAAGTACGCGTACGACCTGAACCACCGCGTGGTGAGCACCACGGACGCCTCCGGCGTTTCCACCTCGGTGCACTACGACCTCGACGGCCGTACCGACTCCACCACGGACGCCGAGAACAACACCACGGAGTACTCCTTCGACCACCGTGGCATGACCACGCAGGTCAAGGTGCCGTACTCCGACGACGGCGGATCGGTCACGTACCGCACCACGCAGTACGTGTACGACGAGGTCGGCAACCGGACGAAGGTCGTCACCCCGCGCGGGGTGGAGACCACCGGTGACGCGACCGACTACACGAAGGAGACCGTCTACGACGAGTTGAACCGGGTCAAGGAGGAGCTCAGCGCCTTCGACGCCGACGACCCGGACTACTTCACGCCGGACAGGACGCTGTACACCTACGACGCGGTCGGGCAGCTGGAGAGCGTCTCGGCTCCGCCGTCGCGGGGGCAGAGCGTCCGCAACGTCACGTCGTACGAGTACTACGACAACGGCTGGGTGAAGTCCTCGAAGGACCCCTTCGAGATCACCACCGCGTACGACTACAACGACCTGGGTCAGCAGACGAAGAACACGCTGACCTCGGCAGGTGGGTCGTCGCAGCGCACCATGACCTGGGACTTCTACCCGTCGGGCAACCAGAAGGCCCGTTCCGACGACGGAATCCCGGTCGGCAAGCACGTGGTGGTCGTGGACTCCACGGACGTCAACAACACCGCGACGCAGGGCGGCTGGGACCCCTCCCAGGCCGTCGGCGAGTGGGGTTACGACGTCCGCACGAACGCCGCGGGCACGGGTGCGGACACCTTCACCTGGCAGCTCAACATTCCGCAGGACGGCACGTACGAGGTCTTTGCCCGGCACGGCGACGTGACGGGCGCTGCCACGAACGCCCCGTTCACGGTCACCCACTCCACCGGCTCCGCGACCAGGACCGTCGACCAGACGGCCGACGCGGGCCAGTGGGTCTCGCTGGGCTCGTACGCGTTCACGGAGACCGGGACGCAGAAGGTCACCCTGACCGACGACGCCGACGGCACGGTCGTGGCCGACGGCATCAAGCTCGTCCGCGACAACTCGGGCGACACCGACAACGAGAAGAAGGACTTCACCTACGCCTACAACGCCAACGGCCTGCTGAAGCACGTCGAGGACCTTTCGCCGGGTGCCGCGATCGACACCTACTCCATGGCCTACGACCAGCTGGACCAGCTGACGACGGTCGAGGAGAAGAACGGTTCCACCGTCGAGCACACGACGTCGCTCAGCTACGACGTCAACGGCAACATCGACTCGACCACGCACGATCTGACCTGGTCGTCGTTCGACTACGACGTCCGCGACATGATCAAGAAGATCACCAACGCGGACTCGCCCACGGCCGGCAACCAGCAGATCTCCACGTTCACCTACACCGATCGCGGGCAGCCGCTGAAGCAGGTGAAGCCGAACGGCAACACCGTCGACTACACCTACTTCCTCAACGGCGCCGCGGAGTCGCAGGTCGAGAAGACCTCGGCGGGCACCGTCGTGGCGCGGCACGACCTGGAGTACGACCCGAACGGGAACCGCTCCAAGGACACGGCCAAGGTGATGAACGCCGACGACTCGTCGGCGTACCTGAACACGGTGTCGACGTTCACCTACGACCCGCAGGACCGTATCGCCGAGGTCTCCAGGACCGGTGACGCCACGGCCTCCGAGACGTACCTGTACGACGGCAACTCCAACATCGTCGACCAGACGGTCGACGGGACGAACACCACCTCGGTGTACGACCGCAACCGTCTGCTGAAGACGACCACGTCGGGGATCGCGTCGACGTACAACTACGACCCGCTCGGTCGTCTGGACACCGTGTCGACCAACGGCACGGTGCAGTCGAAGTACTCCTACGACGGTTTCGACCGCATCGCGGAGCACACGGCGGGCACCGGAGCGTCGGCGCGGACGACCTCGTACGAGTACGACGCCTTCGACCGCACGGCGCAGGAGACCACGTCCGGGACCAACGGGAAGACCACGGTCTACACCTACCTGGGCATGGAGAACAAGGTGCTGGCCGAGGAGGTCGCCGGCAAGGTGACCAAGGCGTACCAGTACGCGCCGTGGGGTCAGAAGCTCACCCAGATCAAGCACAATTCGGACGATACGAAGGAGTACTCGCACTACCTCTACCACCCCAAGGGTGACGTCGAGGCGATCACCGAGCCGGACGGCACGACGCGTGCCACCTATGGCTACACCGCGTACGGCTCGGACGACGAGAAGCAGTTCACCGGTGCCGACAAGCCGGACGCCGGGGACCCCGACAAGGAGCCGTACAACGAGTACCGGTTCAACGCCCAGCGTTACGACGACGGTTCCGGGACCTATGACATGGGCTTCCGGAACTACGACCCGGGTCTGAACCGCTTCCTCACGCGCGACATGTTCGGTGGGGCGCTCGCCGACATGGACCTGACCACGGATCCGTACACGGGCAACCGGTACGCGTTCGCGGGCGGTAATCCGCTGACCTTCGTGGAGCTGGACGGTCACCTGTTCGGCATGTCGTGGTCGGACATCGGCCACACCGCGCTGGATGTCGCGGGCATGGTTCCGGTCGTCGGCGAGGCGGCGGATGTCGCCAACGGTGTCTGGTACGCGGCCGAGGGCGACTACGCGAATGCCGCGTTGTCCATGGCGGCCGCCATTCCGGGGGCCGGGAACGCGGCCACTGCGGCGAAGTGGGCGAAGAAGGGTGCCAAGGCTGTCGATGCGGTCAAGGGCGCGGGCAAGACGGCGTCCAAGACCGGCCGCAAGGCGGTCTCCGCGACCAAGAAGGCCGCCAAGAAGGCGGGCACGAAGGTCAAGAAGGCCGGCACCAAGGTCGCGGACAAGGCGAAGGGGGGAGTACGGAAGGCCAAATCCAAACTGAAGGGAGGAAAGAAGACCTGCAAGGCGAAGCCGAACAGCTTCGTCCCGGGGACCCGGGTGCTGCTGGTCGACGGTTCCACGGTGGAGATCCAGGATCTCCGTGAGGGGCAGTACGTCGCGGCGGGCGATCCGGAAACCGGGTTCCTGCAGGCTCGTGAGGTCACCGACACCCGTGACCACAAGAGTCCGCGGCAGATGGTCACGCTGACGGTCGAGCGCAAGGGCAAGGACGGCACGTCCGTCGCCAGCACGATCACTTCGACGGGCGAGCACCCGTACTGGGTCCCGGACTTCGGCCGCTGGGTCGAGGCCGCGGAGATCGAGGCCGGGATGTGGCTGCAGACCTCGTCCGATACCTGGGTCCAGGTCACCGCGGTCGACACCGCACACCGCACACAGCGCGTCTACAACCTCACGGTGCAGGGCCAGCACACGTACTATGTGCTGGCGGGGGCCACGCCGGTCCTCGTTCATAATGCAAACTGCAAGGTCGTCGTCGAGAACCAGGCTGGACGCTTTGGCGATATGGATCCCGGTGTGCCTGGCGACGGACTTACGCCCCATCACATGCCTCAGGATGCGCTTGGGCACCTGCCCAGAAACGACGGCGGTGCGATCGTGATGAAGCATGCAGACCATGCCCTCACTCGCACCTATGGTGCTCGCGGCAAGGCTACCAAGGCTGCGGAGTCTGGGCTTCCATTCCGGACGGTGCTCGCCAGAGATATTTGGGATATGCGCCGAATAGGGCAACAGCAGTATGGTGATCCCGGATACTACAACAAGGGAATCCAGGATCTGCTCGCCTACTACCGGAGCATCGGCAAACTCTAGAAAGGAAGGTGCAGAGTGCCAGTTCGGCGCGAGATCGAGGAGCTGGTCGGTGTGGGACCGCTCCCCTCGGAGGATGCTTCCGAAGAGGAAATCGCTGAGGCTCAGCGACTTCTCGAAAACATCACTGCACCGGTCTCAGATGAAGAGGCGCAGGCGCTGTCGACGTGCTTCGGCCCCGACAACTGTTACGGCCTTTCATGGACCTTGCTGCATCTGATCGAAACAGCACCAGGTGCTCGGAATGCGAGCTACCCACGGAACGTAGAAAACTTGTGGGTTCAATTGCTCGCCTCTCGCGTTGAAGCCGCGAGAGGAAACCGGGAGTAGCGTGCAGTTGAATCTGCGCCATGGCACCGGCTGCAATCTGCCATAGCAAAGCGGGAGCCCCCTGAAGGGGGCTCCCGTTGTGCTTGACGGCAGTAGTTGACGGCAACGTCAGCGGACGGGGAGGGCGCAGGGTGGTGGTTCATCGCCTTCGTCCCGGACCGTATGGCTGCTCGCCTGGCTGCCGAGCGTAGTGCTGAGCCTGGATCCACCGCGTGAATCCTGATGGGGTTTGCTGTGGGGTTGTCGGGTGGTTTTCCGGTTTCCGGGCAGGGGTGGGGGCCGGATGGCCGTTCCGGTGGCGGGTTCTCCGAGGTCTTTCGGGGTGTGGGCGGGCAGTCGGTCCGGTTGGTCAGGTGCGCAGGCGGTGGCCGACGGCCGTCCAGAGGTTCTCCAGTGCTCCCAGCCAGGGCCATCGTTTCGGGAAGTGCCAGGTCAGGGTGCGTGCACCTGCGGCGATGCGGGCGGGAACGGTGATCAGGTGGCGGCGGACGGTGCCGGTGCGGGCCCTGGCATGGAAGACGGAGGCCAGAGCGCCGAGCGCGCGGGTGAGGTTGTGCGCCAGGGTGGCGAGAGTGAGCCAGGCCGCGTTCGCGGTGAACTTCCCCGACGGCAGATGTGCCAGGGCGGAGTCCTCGAGGTCGGCGAAGACCTGCTCGACGATCGCATGCCGGCGGTGGGTCGTCTCGGCTTCGACGAGGCCGAGCGCGGTGTCGGTGAACACGGCGTGGAACCGGTGAGCGGCGAACAACTCGCCCTGCTCCAGGGGGATGTGGGCCTGGTTGAGCCGCTTGACGCGGCGGACCAGGAGCCGGGCTGTGGCGTGGTACTCCTTCCGTTTGCCGGTGAAGGCCGTGTACTTCGTTTCGGCGACCTCGGCATTGGAGACCCAGAGCTGCTGATCCTCGTCGAAGACCGCGCCGGTGTACTTGATCGCCGTCCATGCGCTCTCGTCGAGGGCGGCGATGGTGGTGCGAACCTTGGTGCGCTGGGCGATCGTGAAGGAGAAGCGCACCCCCAGGCGGCGGCAGGCGGCCACCGTCTTGTGGGAACAGAATGCGGAGTCGCCGCGCACGATGATCTGGCCCCTCGCGCCTGCCGCCCGCACCGCTCCCACGGCCTCGGCGATCAGGTGCGCGGCGCCCTTGCCGAAGCCGGCCGAACCCTTGCGCAGCCGCGAGGCCACGACGATCGGCGCGGCGATCGGTGTGGAGGCGGTCACGATCTGGAAGTGCAGCCCGCGCTGCCGGGTGTAGCCGAAGGCGGCACCCTGCTTGGCGTATCCGTGGACGGGTTTGATCTTGGAATCGATGTCCAGGAACACCACCTGGTCCGCGCCGGGCAGCAGGTGGCAGTGCCGCACCAGGTTCCCGGTGAACGCCCGGGCAGCCGATTCCAGTTGACGCAAGTGTCCCCAGGTGAAGGCGCGCAGGAACGCCCCCAGCGTGGACGCGGCGCGTATCCCGGAAAACGCGCGGGACATCGCCCCGTGCCGCAGCACGTCCACGTCCTCGATGCTGTCCGCCCCGGCGAGCATGCCCGCCACCAGCGACATCACCTTCGCATCCGGCGCCGTGCCCGCACCGTTCGCAGCCCCGGGCAGGCGGACCTTCTCACGGACCAGCCCGGGCAGACCGCACCGCTCGGCCAGCCGTACCCCGGCAGCCAGGCCGCCGTACGCGATCACATTCGAGTCATCGGCCGCCGCGATCGTCGCGGCGGCCCTGTGGGAAGATTTCACTTACGAAGTGCCTTGCTGATCGTGCGTGCTGGAAGCGTAGGAACTCCCATCATCGCAGGTCACAAGGCACTTCTTCCTTCCGCTCCCCGAATCACAGACGGCGATCACACGGTGGATCCAGGCTGAGTGTGTCGATGGCGTCGCGCTGGAGGCGGAGCCGGACGTGTAATGGTGCAGTCAGGTATTGGAACTCTCGGAATGCCTCACCCTGAGCGGACCCATGCCGTGAAGTCGTCGGCGAGTCCGGGTGGGTTGGCGGCCTCGGTGCGGCGGGCGATTGCCTCGTAGTACTCCAGCTCATGGAGGACTACAGGTACTGGCCTGCCGAGGATGGTTGCGATGACGCCGTCGTCGTGGAGACCACGGGCGAGTTGGACGCAGGCCTGGTTGAAGTTGGCTTCGATCCGCGCGGCGGTCGACCCGACGGTTGTTACCCAGTCCTCGGGATTGGCGGGCTCGTCGTACCAAAGTCCGAGTTCGTTGATCCACCGACGGCGTGCAGCGGCTCCGTCTGGGTCCCGGGTGAGGTCGCCGATGACCGTCAGCTCGTTCTGGAGCCAGAAGGCGTAGTTCCAGCGAGCCTCCGCCTCGTCGGAGGCTTCCCCGATGCTGCGTCGGAACTGAGCCTCAGTGTTGTATCCGATGGTCAGGGTGGGCTGTCGTGGGTCGTCCCTCTCGTTGTCGATGAAGAACGAGACGACTTAGATGCCCTCCGCCTCGGCAGTCGAGATCGAGGCAACTGCTTGCGTGGCGAGGGCTCGGAGATGGTCCTGGAAGGTCACGGCGTGGGGGCCTTTCGAGAACGGCGGCTGACTTCGGCGGCGTAGTTGGCCCAGTCGCCGGCGGAGAGGCGCTGCCAGGCAACGGCGACGTCGGTGTGGATGCCCAGGGTGCGGGCGAGGATCGCGGCAGGGATTTCAGTGGCGAGTTGGAACAGTGCGGTGCTGCGGGCCTGGTTGGGGCGGATTCCGAGGTTGTTGAGCCGCTGGGTCAGTTGGGTGGTGCTGATCGGTCGTCCGGGTTGGCCGCAGGGCTTGGGCGAGTTCCGGGGTCGGGCGGTTGGTCGGGCCGTGACCGGTTGGGGTGCATAGCAGAGCAGGCACGGGCTTCGTGATCATTGGGGTGTCGAAGCTCAACGATCATGAGGTGGCCCGTGCCTGCCGCTGTATCTTCTCTCATCCCGCCGGTGCTGGTGAAGCTGGGCCCGCTGGATGCCGGTCAAGTCGCTGACCTGGGGACGTTCCTGGATCTGGTGCCCGACCCGCGTGGGCGGCGGGGTCGCTGGTACTCGCTGACCGCGATCCTCCTCGTCTGTTCCTGCGCCGCCGTCTCGGGAGCGAGGAGCGTGGAGGAGATCGCCGAGTGGGCGGCACGGGCCTCGGACACCGTGTTGACGGCCGTCGGAGTCCGCCGGCATTCGCTGCGGTGGCGTCGTTCTCCCTCGCGGACCACGATCGGTCGTGTGCTGGCGGCCGTCGACGGTGACGCCCTGGACCCGGCCGTCGGCGCCTACCTCGCCGGCCACAACAGCGCTGGGACCGGCTCCGGAGCAACGGCAAGTGATCGCCGTCGACGGCAAGTCGCTGAGAGGATCCGGCCGCCTGTCCGCCGGCCGCCGGCACCTGCTCTCCGCCGTCACCCACCACCGGACCCTCACCCTCGCCCAGGCCGAGGTCGGAGCGAAGACGAACGAGACCGCGCACTTCCGCCCCCTGCTCCAAGCCCTGGACCTGGCCGGAGCTCTCGTCACCTTCGACGCCCTGCACTCGGTCCAGGCGAACGTCAACTGGCTGGTCGAGACCAAGAACGCCCACTACATCGCCATGATCAAGCGCAACCAGCCGACCGCCTACCGGCAACTCGCCGCCCTGCCCTGGCCCGACGTCGCCGTCCAGCACACCGCCTCCTGGACCGGACACGGCCGCCGTGAGTCCCGCTCGATCAAGGCCTGCGGCTTCGCCGACGAACTCGGCGGAATCGCCTTCCCCCACGCCCGCCTCGCCCTCCGCGTCCACCGACGCCGCCGACAGGCCGGCCGACGCGAAACCCGCGAGACGATCTACGCCGTCACCAGCCTCGACGCCCACCAGGCCACCCCGGCCGAACTCGCCGCCGCCGTCCGCGGCCACTGGAACATCGAAGCCCTCCACCACATCAGAGACGCGACCTACGCCGAGGACGCCTCCACCCTCCACGCCGGCACCGCACCCCGCGCCATGGCCACCTTCCGCAACCTCGCCATCGGCCTGCTCAAAACCCTTGGAGCCGCCAACATCGCCAAGACCACCCGGGCAATCCGCGACCAGCCAGAACGAGCCCTCCCACTCCTGGGCATCATCAACAACCCTGACGCTCAGGGAACTTGATCAAGCCCTGGACAGCCGGGCCGCCTGCATGCACTACCGCCGAAACAGGACCGGAACACAAAACATCCTCGTCAGCACAGCTGACGAGGACGCTCATGAAACTTCGAGGCTAATCTGAGCCAACTCAGGGCCTTGGACGAGAACCACTTGAGTTTCTGATCAATATGTGCTGGCGGGGCAGACGCCGGTCCTGGTGCACAACTGTCCGGAGGACTTGACGCCTCCCTATGCGAGAAAGGCGTATAAGCGTCCAACGAAGTCAGTTCGTGATGCATTCATTGAGCAGTCTCCAACCTGTCCATACTGCGGCGCGTCTCTCTCAACTGAATTCGAGCACATCGATCCCCAAAAGGCTGACTGGGACCGAGGCGGGTGGCTTAGTAGTCGAGACATTCGCTCCCGGCGAGTAAATGATCCAGGCAATACAACAGGAGCTTGTAAGCCGTGCAATGCAAGCAAACAGGATAAGCCACTGGGTGAAGGACCTGGCCAGTGGTGGCCGAGTGCGTGGCCGTCTGGTGTATGGTGGCCGTTCGGAGGTAAACCATGATCAGTCGCGTCGATGTTCGGTCCTACTATGCCGAGGATTGGGGCACTCCAGATAGGGAAGCTTTCTTCCAGAAGGGCAAGTATATAATCGGCGTACTTAAATGGCAGGCTAGCGATTGCACTCAGGGTGTAAATGTGTATGCCACTGTAGGGGCAAGTGATTATTCACTGCCCGGATTCGGTATGGAGCATCGTCAGGAGTTCTTCGTCGGATTGGCTCCTGAATGCGACGAGATCGCCAGTCCGCTTGCAAGGCTTGGGATCTACGCACAGTTGGCTGGCAGGAGCCTGGCTGCTGGTCACGCCTATAGCGCCCCGCAAGGCCTTATAGAAGGATCTGATCTCAGCGGATTTATTCTCCTTGCGCCACTTGATGGCATGCCTGCGCCAGTTGAGCTCGCTGACGGCCGACACGTTGATTTCCTGATGGCAATTCCAGTCTTCAAAGAAGAGCTTGAATTCGCGTCGAAACATGGCGTGGATTGCCTCATGGGGGCAATGGAATCGTCGCAGGTTCCATTCTGGAATCCTACTCGGCGATCATTGTTTGACTCGAAACAGGAAGTCAATAACCCGTAGCTGATTTCGCTCTTGAACCCCGCCAGGGATGGAGTCCTGGCGGGGTCAGCTCTCTGCGGCGTTGGGGGGTGCTACTGCACATGGGCCGCGAACTCCTCGCCAAGGTCAGTCTCCCAGTGTCCTCTGATCCAGTCGGCGAGCTGGTGCCGGTAGCGGCGCCGGGCGGCAGGCTCGTGATCAGGTGGACGCGCTCGGTGGTGAGCTTGTGGGTGAAGTTCCCTTGGGGAACTTCATGTTCGAACTCGCCCTCCCACACCGGACTCCGCAAGGGCGAACTTCTCGGCCACGCCCACATCGGCGTCACCGCCATCGTTTACGCCCACGTACGCATCCGCCTCCAGCGCGACGCCATCGACACCCTCAGCGCCGCACTCAGCAACAGCGCGAGCAAGCCGCCCTGCGCCGCCTCGGTCCGCTGACGTTGCCGTCATCTACTGCCGTCAAACGCCTCAGGAGCCCCGTCGAGATGTGTCTCGACGGGGCTCCTGAATTCTTCCCTAGCTCAGCCTGCCAATCGGCTCTGAATCGCCACTAGGCGCTCCCGACCAACAGTGCGGTCAGACTCCCTGAGTTGCGAAAGGTGACCCAAGTTCAAATCCTCTAGAGGAGGTTCCGAAATTGCACGTCGCTGAGATCCAGCCTCCTGTGCGAAGAATTCCGCTCCTGGGATGTTCTGATCCAATTGCCCCATCGCAGTCAGGCAGGCGTGTGCACATTTGAGCGCATCCTCGGAATCGGCGCTGGACCGATAGAGGCTTGCATAACGCAAAACAAGAACCGAGTAAATGGCGTAGATTCCCGCTGCCCCAACGATCTCCTCGTCGGATGGTTCCAACTCCTGAAAGCCTTCCAGGGTGTCCACGTAGCTCTGGAATGAACCACCCGGAATTCCAGGTTTCCAAAGGTCCCCTACGGCGTGGACGACGAAATCGACGTCACTACTCCGCGCGTGGTCGTCGCCGCACAACCCCGTAAAGACCTGCACCATCCGCTCCGCACAGCTCGCCACGAAGGTTGCAACCTGAGGGTACGACTGCCCTCGGATGGTGGCCGCAACTGCCTCATCGACTACCACTCAAAACTCCTCTGGCGAGTTGTCGTCTTACCGTTTCCGCGATACACCTGACCCATCATCTTACCGCCGGTGCCTCGGATGAGCGGCGCACACACACCCAGACATACATTGCGAGAGGTGCCTCCCGCCGTGGGAGTCCAGTCCATTTCATTGATGAAGAGTAGGGCGTTCTGCTCTGCGTGGGTGCCTGGAATATTGTCGGCGGCCATCTCACCCTTGCCGATAGCGGACATCTGCGCGGGCGTCAGGCCATCGCCAGATCCCGCAACGACGTTGATCGGACCGTGAGGGTATCCGCCCGAACTACAGCCACAGTGCTCACGTTCTTGCGAATAAATTCATCCGGCTCAGCGGCATGAATTTCGCTGGCTCGCGCGGAGAGATTGCAGTTATGAACCAGGACCGGCGTGGCCCCTGCCAGCACATAGTACGTGTGCTGGGCGAGGGCTTATCACCTGCGTTTTTGCAGGTCAGCGCCGATCTGTGTGTCCGTGGAGGCCCGCTGGCGCCCGTCGTTGGCGGGTCCGGTTGCCGTCAGATGGCGTCTACTGCCGGGAGAGACCCGCCGGGTCGATTGCAACGGGGAGTGGGGCGTCCAGGTGGGTGGTCGCGCCCGGGAGAGCGGTTGTCCGCTCTACGGACCGTCCGTCTTCGAGTTCGTAAACGGCGAGCATCGGGGCCGGGTCGAACTCGAGTCGCCAGAAGTGCGGGATGGCGGCCTCGGCGTAGAGCATCGGCTTGACCTTGCGGTCCACGATGCGGTTGCCGGGAGAGACCAGCTCGACCACAAGCTGCACGCCCTCGGCGTCGACGCTGACACCGTCTTCGGCGGTCGCGTCGGCGTCGATCACCACCAGGTCGGGGACCACCAGGCCCGACGGCAGGATGACGTTGATTGCTTCCAGCACCTCGACCGGCGCCTTGGCAACCTGGGCCGCCGTGTGCAGGATCATGGCGAGTCGGAGCGAGGCCCGCTGGTGGCGAATGCCGGGGGCAGGGGACAGGACGAGGGACTCCCCCAGCAGCTCGTAGCGCATAGTGCGGTCTTCAGGCAGCTCCAGGACGTCGGCGACGGTCCACGGCCCAATGTGATCGATGGCAACGCTCATCCCTCTCACCTCCTCATCCAGACCGGCACGTCTCAGTGTGATCTCGACGGGCGGCACGTGGCCAGCATATGGGCGCTCTCGCCTGCCGACACCGGGTTCCGCTGCCACGAGCGACTCACCGAACACGCGTGCCGCGTGACCCTCCGGGGAGGGCTTCGGCGTGTGGTCACCCATGGCCGGCCCGGGCGGCCGGGCCGCGACCCGGCCGCGTGCGGCTCCGCGTCAGCGGGCCCGCCTTGAAACCACAGAGAGACTACGAAACCTCAGCAGGATCCGAGGCCTGAGACGTCGTTCGGAGTGCAACGGCACCGGCGGGCCCCCGCCCTGCAACGGCAGGAAGCCCTGGCGTGCGGCAGGCAGCCCGGAACGGCGGCCGGGAAGGGAGGGACCGCACCCCGACGGCGCGGTCCCTCCCTCCGGGGATGACAGGTCAGCTCTCGTCCCGTGCGGCAACGGGCCGCGAGGCGGGTCGCGCCGTTCCGCCGGACGGTGCGCCGTCCGCAGCGTCACCGTGGGACTCGGCGGCGGGGGAACTCCCGCGTGCGCCGCCGAGGATCCCCGAGGTCAGCAGGATCACCGCACCGGCTGCGGGGACGAGTACCAGGCCCGTCCTGATCGAGGTCGCGTCGGCGACGATTCCGATCACCGGAGGCGAGGCGAGGAACCCGAGCCGCAGCAGGAACGCCGCCACCGTGATGCCCGTGCCCGGGGGCAGGCCGGGCACCTCGTCGGCGGCCCGGAACGCGGCCGGGATCAGTGTGGCGATGCCGAAGCCCGCCAACGCGAAACCGGCGACCGTCGTCGGGACGGTCGGCCACGTCAGGGCCGTCCCCATGCCGAAGGCGACCAGGAGTCCGCCGAGACGCGCGGTCGTACGTTCCCCGGTCCGGTGCACCACGCGGTCGCCCAGCAGACGTCCCACGGTCTGCGTGCCCTGCAGGGCGATGAACGCGAAGCCGCCGACGAACGCACCCGTTCCCAGCTCGTTCTGCAGGTACGTCGCGCCCCACGACGCGGGGGAGTCCTCGACGACGGCCGCCGCAGCCGTCAGGAGCCCCAGGACCGCGAACGCGGTCACCACGGGCCGGCGGAACCGTACCCGTCCGGCCTCCGACGCGTCTCCCGGCGCCCCTCCGGAGGACGCCGGGTCCCGTTCGGCGTCCTCCGGGCCCGGCAGCAGGAACCGGCGGCCGGCCGTCGCGGAGACCGCCGCGAACACGCCCGCGCCGCACAGGTGCACGGGCAGGGGCACCCCCGCTCCCGCCGCGGCAGCCCCGGCCAGGCCGCCGAGGACCGCGCCGATGGACCACACCCCGTGGAAGGAGTTGAGGATCGACCGGCCGTAGCGCCGCTGCACCCGCATGCCGTGTGCGTTCATGGCGACGTCCGTCACGGCGTCCAGGCTGCCCGCCGTGAACACCGCGGCCCACAGCAGGGTGTACGAGGGGGCCGTGCCGACGAGGACGACGTCGACACCCATGAGCACCTGACTGACCACCGCCGTCCACGCGGAACCGAACCGAGCGATCAGCGGGCCGGCGGCCAGGCCGACCAGCAGCGCGCCGAGCGGCATGGCGGCGATCGCCGTTCCCAGGGCGGCGTTGGAGAGCGCCAGATCGGCCTTGATCTCGGGGTAGCGGGGGACGACGTTGGAGAACACGAAGCCGTTGGTGAAGAACAGGGCGGCGACCGCCGCCCGCGCCTTCACCGGCGGGCCCTGGGGAGTGGCGGGCATGGCTCCTCGAGGACGGTGGGGGAGGGGCGGCCGTCCGCGCCGACGGCTCCGTCGACCGGCACGTGCCGCGCCGCGGCGGTCGCGGGCGAACGTACACGGGTGCCGTCCGTTCGTACACTCGCCGTGTGGGGGTCCCTCCGCCGCCCGCGGAGGGGCACCGTTCCCGAGGCGAGCGGGAGGCCCGTGTGCCGGCATGGATCTGTGAGACCTGCGGAGTCCAGCACGCCGAGACGCCGCGTCCACCGGACCGTTGCGCCGTCTGCGAGGACGAGCGCCAGTACGTCGGGTGGGGCGGCCAGCGGTGGACGACGGCCGGGGACCTCGCCCGCGGCCACACCACCGTGCTGCGCGAGGAGGAGCCCGGCCTGCTCGGTGTCGGCGTGGAACCGGCCGTCGCCATCGGGCAGCGGGCGCTGCTCGTGCGGACGCCGCACGGCAACGTGCTGTGGGACTGCGTCCCCCTCCTCGACGACGCCGCCCGCCGGGCCCTCGCCGAACTCGGCGGGATCTCCGTGGTGTGCATGTCGCACCCGCACTTCTACGCCGCGCACGTCGACGTCGCGGACGCGTTCGACGCGCGGGTGCTCCTGCCGCGGGCGGACCGCGCCTGGATCCGGCGCCCCTCGCCGCGGATCGAGCTGTACGACGACGTCGTGGAGCCGGTGCCCGGCCTGACGCTCGCCCGTATCGGGGGCCACTTCGACGGCGCGTCCGTGCTGCACTGGCCCGACGGGGCCGACGGCCGCGGTGCCCTGCTCACGGGCGACACCATCACTGTGGTGCCGGACCGCGACTGGGTCAGCTTCATGTGGAGCTACCCCAACCTGATCCCGCTCGACGAGCGGACCGTTCAGGACATCGCCCGCCGCGTCGAGCGCTACGCCTTCGACCGCGTCTACGGCGGCTGGTGGGGCCGTGTCGTCGTGCGGGACGGCGCGGCCGCCGTGCGCCGTTCGGCGGACCGCTACCGCGCCCGGCTGCGCGGAGAACGACCGCCCGGCGCGGAGTGACCTCCGGTACGCACACCTCACCCTCCGTGCCCGGCGTGCGTGCTCCGTCACGCACAGTCGGACTCCCCGCTCTTGCCGATCCGCACTGTCGTGACGGCGTCACCCACCGTGGCTTCCGGGGTGCTCCGGTGGGACCGGCGTAGCTGTCCGGCGCGGGGCATGCCACGATGCCGCCGTGGATCTCTCATGGTTGATGATCATCGCCGGGGCCTTGGTGGGCATCTCGGTCGGGCTCACCGGTATGGGTGGCGGAGCGTTGATGACGCCGCTCATGGTGCTCGTCTTCGGGGTGAGCCCCACCGCGGCGGTCGGCAGCGACCTCTCGGCCTCGCTCGCGATGAAGCCCGTGGGTGCCTTCGTGCACCACCGGGCGGGAACGGTGCGCTGGGACCTGGTGAGATGGCTGCTGCCCACGGCCGTTCCCGCCGGGTTCGCCGGGGCCTGGCTGATCAGCCTCTTCGGCGACGGCGACGAGGTGCAGCACAGACTGGAGCTGGCCATCGGCGGCGCGCTGATACTGGCGCTCGTCGGCATGGTCGCCCGCAGCATGCTCGTGCGCCGTCGTGGAGCCCTCTCCTCCGACGAGCCGACGCGGCTCCGCCCCCTGCCGACGCTGCTCGTCGGCCTGATCGGCGGACTCGTGGTCGGCGTCACCTCCGTCGGCTCGGGCTCGCTGATCCTCGTGATGCTGATGCTCACCCACCCGCGGCTGCGGGCCTCCGAGCTGGTCGGCACCGACCTGGTGCAGGCGATCCCGCTCGTCGCGTCGGCCGCCCTCGGCCACCTGCTCTTCGGCGACACGCAGATAGCCCTGGTGGGCACGATCCTGCTGGGCGCCGTCCCCGGCATCTACGTCGGGGCCAAGCTCGCCACCCGGGCCCGTGACGACGTGCTGACCTGGACCCTCGCGACTCTGCTGCTCGCCTCGGCGCTGTCCCTGTGGGGCCTGCCGGGCATCGTCATCGTCCTCGCGGCGGCGGGATGCGCCTCGTACGCGGTGCTGCGCCTGTTCGTGCTCCCCGCCGTCCGGCACCGCCGGAACGCCCGGCTCACCCGGACGGAGGAAGCGGCCCCGAGCGAAACCAAGCAGCCCTCACCCCGTCCCTGACGGAAGTGCTTCCGGCGGCGCGAACGCCGGACCCTTTCCACGCGCAGTGGCCGGCGGCACCGGAAGCGGTGCCGCCGGCCACTGCGTTGCGCCGTCAGCGCGGCTGCACCTCGGCCATCTCCGACCACCCCGTCGCTCCGGGGATCTCGGTGTTCACGATCCGCGGCGTGCCGCTCACGTAGTCCGGCATCCAGGACATGGCGGTTCGGAAGTGCTCGGACTGCACGTGCGCCGCGCCCGCGTCGGCGTCCGCGAACGCCTCCACGAGCACGTACGCGTCCGGGTCGTCGACGCTGCGGCTCCATTCGAAGAACAGATTGCCCGGCTCGGCCCGGGTCGCCTCGGTGAACTCCGCGACGTGCTCCAGCCAGCTGTCGCTGTACTCGGGGCGGACGGGCCACTTCACGACGATGAAGATCACGGGTTTCCCCTTCCCGAGGGTGACGATCATGGTGCTCCGCCGACCATTGTGATCCACCGCAGGCCGCCGCTGCGCCCGCCTCCCGCACCACGTCGTCCCGCCCGGGCGGAACCGGCTCCGTCTCGCGTGCGTGCCGCGGCCCGGCCGGGATACTGGAAGACGGGGGACGGCAGCGGCAGGTGCCGCCCGACGGAACGGAGCACAGCGGTACGGCAGCCCAGCGACACAGGAGAGGACCGGGTCGGGTCATGGCGAAGGCGCGGACCGCGGACGGCGGCCGAGCGGGCACGGAGATCCCCGAGGCGGTGGAGGAGAAACTCCTGCGCGGGCTGCGGGTCGACGACGAACGCCCCGAGCAGCCGCTCGTGCTGGACGCCGAGGGCAAGCGGCCCGCCACCTGGCGCGAGAACTACCCGTACGAGCAGAAGCTGCGCCGCAAGCCCTACGAGCGGGAGAAGCGCAAGCTGCAGATCGAACTCCTGAAGATGCAGAGCTGGGTCAAGGAGACCGGCCAGCGGGTGATCGTCCTCTGCGAGGGCCGCGACGCGGCGGGGAAGGGCGGCACCATCCAGCGCTTCACCGAACGCCTCAACCCCCGCGGCGCCCGCGTCGTCGCCCTGGAGAAGCCCACCGAGCGGGAACGGGGGCAGTGGTACTTCCAGCGCTACGTCGCCCACCTGCCGACCGCGGGCGAGATCGTCTTCTTCGACCGTTCCTGGTACAACCGGGCCGGTGTCGAGCGGGTCCTGGGATTCTGCTCGCCGGAGGAGTACAGCCGGTTCCTCCGTCAGGCGCCGCTCTTCGAGCGGATGCTCACCGAGGACGGCATCCTGCTGGTCAAGTTCTGGTTCTCCATCTCCCGCAGCGAGCAGCGCACGCGTTTCGCGATCCGGCAGGTCGATCCGGTGCGCCGCTGGAAGCTCTCGCCCACGGACCTCGCCTCCCTCGACCTGTGGGACGCCTACACCGAGGCGAAGGTCGACATGTTCCGGGCCACGGACACCCACCACGCGCCGTGGACCGTCGTGAAGAGCAACGACAAGAAGCGCGGCCGGCTGGAGGCGATGCGGCACCTGCTCAGCCGCTGCGACTACCCGGCGAAGGACCCGGAGGCGGTGGGCACCTGCGACCCGCTCATCGTCGGCCCGGCCGACACCCTCCTCGAGCCCGACGAGGAGCCGACGGCGCTCTCGCCCACGCCGCTCGCCGGACACGAGGCCGGGCGCGGCACGCACCCGGAGGCATGACGCACCGGCCCTCGGCGTGGGAAGGATCGGGTGGGGAGGCGTGTGAGCATGAGGGTGTGTGCGCCACCGAGAATCCCCCGGCCCCCGCCGAGGTCCTCGACGTCCGGCATCTGCGCCTGACCGAGGTCCCCGAGCCGCACCTGCCTCCGGCCGAACGCGCCGCCAGGGACCGGGTGTGGGACGAGGCGGCCCGCGCCAACCCCCGGCTCTTCGACGGTCCGGTGGCCGCGTGCGCCGGTCTGGAGCGGCGCAGCGGGGACACGCTGGTGCTCTCCTGGGTCCGGACCACCTACCGCCACTACGCGCTGCGCCGGGTGCCCGGTGCGACGGCCCGGCTTCCGTCGCTGTTCACGGGCGTCCTCCAGCCCACCGACGACGGCCGTCTCCTGCTGGGGCGGATGGCGTCGTGGACGGCGGCCCCGGGACGCTGGCAGCCGCCCGCCGGAACCGCCGAACCACCGGAGGAGGGCTCCGTCCTGGACGCCCTCGCACTCCGCCGGCACGCCGCCCGTGAACTGGCCGAGGAGGCAGGTGTCGACACGCCGCCCGGCGAGCTGACCCTGTGGGGCGCGACGCGTGGCGGGAACGGCAGCGTGGGTGTCCTCTTCCTCGCGCCCGCTCGGCCCGCGGCCGTACTGCGGGAGCGCTTCGCCGCCGTCTGCGAGGCGGAGGAATCCCTGGGGCGGGCACCGGAGCTGGATCGTGTCGCGTTCGTCGCGGGTCCCGCCGGCCTGGCAGGTCTGGAGGGGCCGCATGTGGACTTCCTGGGGCCCGTTCTGCACCGCTGGGCCGCGGACGGGCCGCTCCGCTCCGGCTGACGGGCGGGAAGGGCCGCTCCCGGGGACGATGAGTTCCGGCGGCCGCACCCGTCTGCATTGCCGAACCGCGGAACACGGACCCGAGGAGCGTTCCCATGCGCATCGTCAGCATTGCCTTCGTCAGCCTCGACGGCGTCGTGCAGGCGCCCGGCGGCCCCGACGAGGACACCGACGGCGGCTTCGCGCACGGCGGCTGGACCGGCCCCTTCTTCGACCCGGAGGTGGTGGGTGGTGCCTGGGACGCCGCGCTGCGGCGGGCGGACGCGCTGCTCTTCGGCAGGCGCACCTGGCGCGGCATGGCCGACGCGTGGCCGGACCGCGCGGGCGACCCGTTCGCGGACCGCATGAACGCCGTCCGCAAGTACGTCGTCTCCTCGACGCTGCGCGAGGAGGACCTGACGTGGGAGCACTCCTCCCTGCTCCCCGGCGGCGAGGCGCTGGACCGCATCCGCGCGCTGCGGGAGAAGGACGGCGGCGATCTGCTCGTCATGGGCAGCCCCACGCTCGCGCGTTCCCTGCTGGCCGCGGACCTCGTGGACGCACTCGACCTGATCGTCATGCCCGTGCTGCTCGGCGGCGGCAAGTCGCTCTTCCCCACGGACGGTGCGATACGCACCTTCGCGCTGGAGTCCACGGGGACCAGTCCCGCGGGGGTGAGCATCTCCACCTACCGGCGCACGGAGAAGGGGTGAGCCGGGGCGCGCGTCGGACGCGGCGTCAGCCGCCCGCCACGAGCCGGTCGCCCAGGGCGCTGCGCCGGTAGAGCACCACCCGCCCGTCGCGCGCCCGCGTGACCAGGCCCGACGCGTGCAGCACCCGCAGGTGTTGCGACACGGCGCTCGGGGTGACCCGCAGCCGCCGGGCGATCTCCACGGTGGGCAGCGGTTCCGCGAGCAGTCGCAGCAGCCCGGCGCGGCGTGCGCCGAGGAGCCGCACCAGCGGGGTGTCGGCTGCCGCCGGGGGCGGCCCCCACAGCGTCGCCACGCCGCGGGCGGGGTACACCAGCCGTGGCGGCGCGTCCGGGCCGGCGGGCGGCGCCGGTTTGTGGGCGAACACGGACGGCAGGAGCAGTAGGCCCCGGCCCGCGGCCTCGACCCGGTGTCTGCTGATCATCCTGGAGATCCGCAGTTCGCCGTTGTCCCATCGCAGGTCGGGGTGCATGTCCGCGAACAGCAGTCGTGCTCCTCCCACGGCGAGCTGCCGCGCGCGATAGGTCATGTCGGCTTCGAGTACCAGCCGCATCCGGGCCCACAGGGGCTCGATCGCCACGTGCCAGTACTGCGCGAGCAGCGCGCAGAGCGTGTTGCGGAGCCGGGTGTCGTGGCCGTCGCCGAGAGCCTCGTCGAGCACCCGCGGCAGGGGATCGGGCGCGTGTGCGAGCAGCAGGTCGTGACGGATGCGCTCGGGGGACGTCCGGCGCACCGTGGCGAGTTGTTCGGAGAAGTCCGGTGCGAAGGCCGTCGGCTGCGGGGTGAGGAAGTCGGCGATCGTCCGGCGCCGTGCCACCAGGGAGGTGAGGAGTTCCGTGTCGAGAGTGCCGAGCGAGCCGATCACGTCCCGGCGCCAGGGGAGGTGCAGCGGTGAGAGCCCCGGGTCCCGCAGTACGCGCAGGCTCAGGAGCGTCTCGTGCATCGGCGAGACGGCGAACCGGGTGTCGGCCAGGTCCTCGACGCCCAGCACGAAGCTGATCATTGAGCGGCAGGCTACATCTCTTGGTGGGTGCCCGCCCTTCCGGTGCACTGCCGGTCATGACCTCATGCTTCGCCCGGGACGCGCCGGACCACCGTGACCGCGGGAGCGCCGGCGGCGGCGCACCGTCCGCGCCGAGCCGCCGCATGCTCCTGCTGCTGTCGGTCACCTGTGCCGTCGCGGTGGGCAACATCTACTTCCCGCAGGCCGTGGGCCCTTTGATCGCCGGCGGGCTGAACGTGCCGGGGGACGACGCCGCTCACGTGGTGACCGCCACGCAGATCGGCTACACCGCCGGCATGGTGCTGCTGGTCCCGCTCGGGGACCGCATCCCGCATCGCCGGTTCCTCGTGATCCTGCTGGCGCTCACCGGCGGGTGCCTGCTCCTCGCCGGCTGCGCGCCCGGCCTCCCGCCGCTCGTCGCCGCGTCCGGGCTCGTCGGTCTTGCCACGGTCGGCGCCCAGATCGTCGGTCCTCTCGCCGCGGGCATGGTCGCCCCCGACCGCCGCGGCGCGGTGCTCGGCACCCTGCTCAGCGGCTCGACCGGCGGGATGCTGCTGGCCCGCACCTTCAGCGGGACTCTCGGCGAGCGGTTCGGCTGGCGTGCCCCCTACCTGGTGGCGGCGCTCGCGGTGCTGCTCCTCGCGGCCGCCCTCGCCGCCACACTGCCGCGCACGTCCCCGGGCACGCGGGAGCGGTACGCCGTGCTGCTGACGGCGCCGCTGCGCCTGCTGCGCGCCGAACCGGAACTGCGCCGGTCCAGCTTCTACCAGGCCGCGGTCTTCGCGGGCTTCTCCGCGGTGTGGACGTGCCTGGCCCTGCTCCTGGACGGCCCGGTGTACGGGCTGGGGGCTCAGGCCGTGGGGGTGCTCGCCCTGGTGGGAGGGGCGACCATGCTGTGCACTCCGGTGGCGGGGCGTGCGGTCGACCGCCACGGCTCCGACCCGGTGAACCTGGTCTGCCTGCTCGGGGTTCTGCTCTCGGCTGCCGTGCTCGCTGCCGGCAGTCTCGGCGGCACGGTGGGTCTCACGGCGCTCACGCTCGGCACGCTGCTCCTCGATGTCTCGATGCAGTCCGGCATGGTGGCCAACCAGGCCCGGGTGTACGCCGTTTCGTCCACGGCCCGCAGCAGACTCAACACCGCGTACATGACCTGCGCGTACCTGGGCGGCAGCGCGGGGTCCTGGCTGGGTGTGCGGGTGTGGGGCCGGGCCGGCTGGACGGGCGTCTGCGTGCTGCTCGGGCTGCTCGCAGCGGCGGCGCTCGCCCGGCATGCCGGTGCCGTCGCACGGCGGAAGGCATGGTCACGGCGCAGCAGCGGGCGCATTCTGGAGGTATCCCGAGGCGAGGGGGCGGTCCGGAAGGGGCACCATCATGATCATGACGTCGACGAGCCTTCTCGACGTACTGCCGGAGGAGGGCCGCAACCAGTTGCTCGCGCTCGGCACGGAAGTGAGCTTCCCCGCGGGCGAGAGCCTGTTCAGGGAAGGGCAGCGGGCCGAACGGTTCTGGGTGGTCAGCACCGGTACCGTCACCCTGGACGTCCGGGTCCCCGGCCGCCGTCCGGCGACGGTCGAGACGTTGCGGACCGGTGACCTGGTCGGCTGGTCGTGGCTGACCCCGCCGTACACCTGGCACATGGGCGCCAGGGCCCGCGGGCCGGTCCGTGCCCTGGAGTTCGAGGCCGTCCGGGTGCGTGCGCTGTGCGAGGAGAACGCCGAGCTCGGCTGGGCGCTGGCCTGCCGGGTGATCGAGATCATCGGGCACCGCCTGCACCACACCCGCACCCGCCTCCTCGACCTGTACGGGCCGTACGCCACGAGCCCCGGCTGACGCACGCCCGGCGCCCACCCTTCACGGGCGGACGCCGGGCGGGGGCGGGCGCGTCACGCCGCGGCGCGAACGCCGGACGAGTTCCCCGCCATGCGCCAGATCTTGATTTCGCGGGCCAGGCCGGGCAGTTCCCGCAGGACGATGGTGACGACGATCCCACCTGCCAGCAGGGCCTGGGCCAGCAGTACTCGCTTGGCCATCCGGGACGCTCCTTCTTCTCGTGGTGGTGCCGGTGCCGTACCGCCGCGGTCTCAGCCGGGCGGCAGGTTCGGCATGGTCTCCGCGATCGCGTCGTGCTTCGTCCCGCCGATGCCGGTCGAGCGACGCGCGTCCGCCTTGCCCGAGGCGTGGTGCCCCGGCTGCTCCTCGTAGGGGCCTTCGTTGCCCTGGTGGATCCCTGCGACGTGCGACGGGGTGTCCGGCTCGACGTCGCTCCTGCCTACTCGTATCCGGCCCATCTCCTGCTCCTTCGGTGTCGGTGCGGGCCGCGGTCCGGCCCACGGGCGCCCCGGGTCAGCCGGTCTCGCGCAGCTCGGCGAAGAACCGGTCGATCTCCGGCCAGACCCGACTTCCCCCCGACAGCCCCCTCCACTCCCGCCGGACGACGGCGACCATCCGGTAGCAGTCGTCGAGCGGGACGATCCAGTGCTCCTCGCGTCCCCGCGCGGTGTTCACCAGCAGGGCCTCGACCTCCGGTTCCAGCGTGCCCAGCTGCGGCAGGCCCGCCACGACGTCCTGCCACTCCCGCGCCTCGATCTCCCAGCGCGCGGGACCGGCCGGGCTCGGATAGTGGGCGGTCACGCCGCCCGCCCTGCGCGGGACGAAGTACGCCAGGCCGACGGGCACGCCGAGTGCCTTCGTCGGGACCGGCTCCACGCGCACCCGGCGTTCGGGCATCAGCCGGAAGTGGCCCCTGCTCGCTGCCTCCTTGACGAAGAGCAGCGAGCAGGGACGGCAGGCGCAGAGCACCTCGTCCCGCTCGGTGTCGAGCAGGTGCCGGTGCTCCTGGAGGACGGGCACGCTGCACAGGTCGCAGCGCTCCGAGGCCCGTGCCCGCCGCTCTCCGGCGCGGCGGACCACCCGCTGCAGTGCGCCCGCGGTCATGCCGGTCCTCCGGCGCCCACGGAAGGGCGGGTGGTGAGCGTCGTCAGCGGTACGAACGCCGGATCGCGCTCCTCGGCCGCCGGTCTGACCTCGGAGAGTTCCGGGGCCACCGCCAGCACCGCGTCCCTGACCGCCTCGTGGAGGGAGTCCGTGGACGAGCCGCATCCCTTGGCCGTCAGCCGTACGTGCGCCACGCCGTCCTCGATGCCGAGGAGTTCGACGTCGCCGCCGCGTTCGGTGACGGCCGGACGCAGCCCTTCCACGACCCGTGCCACGCGGCGCTCCACCGGGTCGGGGTGCAGGTCGTGCAGCACCAGCAGGTGTGCGAGGAGCTCGTCGTCGGCGAACCGGCCGGCGGTGCCCGCGTCCACCAGGTCCAGGACGCGGGCCAGCGCCTCGCCGTACAGCTCGGTGAGGGTCTGCACCGCTTCGATCGCGGCGTCGGACGTCGGGCCCGGGACTCCTTCGACGCGTTCCAGCAGTTCGTCGGTCCGGGCCAGACGCTGCCCGACGGCGGCGTCGTCGAGCCGGTCCGGCTCAGCCATGTCCGCCTCCGAACGTCGGGGAGTGGACCCGCTTCACCTCGTTGCCCTTGCCGAGGTACATGTGGACCCCGCACGGCAGGCACGGGTCGAAGCTGCGCACGGTGCGCATGATGTCGACGCCCCTGAAGTCGTCCGGGCCGTTCTCCTCGAAGATCGGCTGCCCCTGCACCGCGTCCTCGTAGGGACCGGGTGTGCCGTAGCTGTCGCGGGGGCTGCCGTTCCACGGAGTCGGCGGGTAGGGGTGGTAGTTCGCGATCTTCTTGTCGCGGATCACCAGGTGGTGGGAGAGGACGCCGCGGACCGCCTCGTGGAAGCCGCAGCCGATGGCCTCGTCCGGCACCTCGAAGTCGTTGAAGACCTTGGTGTCGCCGCTCCGGACCAGGCCCTGGGCCTCCTCCAGGAACTGGAAGGCCATGGCGGCCGCGTAGGCGATGAAGTACGGCCTGGCGCGGTTGCGCTCCAGAGTGTTGCTCCACTTCGGGATCTTCCACTCCAGCGTCTGCTCCGGCAGGTTCGCGCTCTTGGGCAGCGAGATCTTCACGCTCCGGCCGGTGGCCTTGATGTACGGCGTGTCCACCAGGCCGTTGAGGGCCGTCGACCAGAGGCGGGCCAGCGGGCCGCCGCCGGTGTCCAGCGCGAGGTGCTCGCCGCTGCGGTCGTCGTACCAGCGGGGGCTCATGACCCAGCTGTAGTTGCCGTCGAAGCTGCGCTTCTGCGGTACGGGCACCGTGGTCTGGTTCCAGGGGTGGCGCATGTCGACGGGGTTGCCGAGCGGGTCGTGGGTGACGAACGGTTGCTCGTTCGTCCAGTCCTCGTAGAAGGAGCTGCCGAGCAGGATGCGCATCCCGAGGTTGATGTCGACGAGGTTGTTGGTGCGCAGTTCGCCGTCGACGACGATGCCCGGGGTGACGTACATCGCCTTGCCCCACTGGTTCATCGTCTCGTACCGGTAGTCGACGACGTCCGGGTTCTGCCACGAGCCCCAGCAGCCGAGCAGGATGCGGCGGCGGCCGACCTCCTCGTAGCCGGGCAGGGCCTCGTAGAAGAAGTCGAAGATGTCGTCGTTCATCGCCACGGACTGCTTGATGAAGTCGAGCACCGAGACGAGGCGGGTGAGGTAGTCGGTGAAGGTGTTGGGCTCCGGCATGGTGCCCACGCCGCCGGGATACAGCGTCGAGGGGTGGACGTGGCGCCCCTCCATGATGCAGAACATTTCCCGGGTGACGCGGCTGACCTTCAGCGCCTGCTTGTACACCTCGCCCTCGAAGGGGTTGAAGGCGCGCATGAGGTCGGCGATCGTGCGGTAGCCGTGGATCTCGGCGTTCGGTGCGGGGGTCTGTTCCGCCTTGGCCAGGACGCCGGGGTTGGTGTCCTTGACCATGGCCTCGCAGTAGTCGACGAACACCAGGTTGTCCTGGAAGATCGTGTGGTCGAACATGTACTCGGCTGCCTCGCCGAGGTTCGTGATCTGCTCGGCCAGCGGGGGAGGCTTCACGCCGTACGCCATCTGCTGCGCGTAGTTGGAGCAGGTGGTGTGGTTGTCGCCGCAGATGCCGCAGATGCGGCTGGTGATGAAGCCGGCGTCCCGCGGGTCCTTCCCCTTCATGAACACCGAGTACCCGCGGAACAGCGACGAGGTGCTGTGGCACTCGGCCACCTCGCGGTTCGCGAAGTCGATCTTCGTGTAGATGCCGAGGTTGCCGACGATCCGGGTGATCGGGTCCCACGCCATGTCCACCATCTGCGCGGGTTTGCGCTTTCCGGTCCCCGCCCGGGGCTCGGTTGCCGTCATGTCAGTTCCTTACTCTCTGCGTCGCGGAGCGGTGGTGTGCCGGTTGTGCGGTGGTGCGCTGCCCCGGCGGTGGGTCCGCCGGGGCCGGAGCCGGGGTCAGGAGCGCCAGCGCGGGTTGTAGCCGCTGGTCAGCTCCTCGCGGCGGTGACGCCACTTCGGTTCCTGGTTGACGACGGTGTTGGTGATGCCGCGCATCCGCCGGATGAAGGCGCCGTAGGGCCGGATGAGCATCGAGGACAGGCTGCCGCCGGGCGGCTCGTCCATGAACGGCATGAAGGCGTCGGGGAAGCCCGGCATCGTGCAGCCGATGCAGATTCCGCCCACGTTCGGGCAGCCGCCGATGCCGCCCATCCAGCCGCGCTTGGGGACGTTGCAGTTGACGACAGGGCCCCAGCAGCCCACCTTCACCTGGCACTTGGGGGAGTTGTAGTCCTTGGCGAAGTCGGCCTGCTCGTAGTAGGCGGCACGGTCGCAGCCCTCGTGCACCGTCTTCCCGAACAGCCACTGCGGCCGGAGCATGTCGTCCAGTGGAGGCGGCGGAGCGGCCCCGGCGGCGTGGTAGAGCAGCCAGGTCAGCGTCTCCATGAAGTTCTCGGGCTGGATGGGGCAGCCGGGCACGTTGACGATGGGCAGTCCGGCCTGCGAGCGGTAGTCCCAGCCGAGGTAGTCGGCGAGGCCCATGGAGCCCGTCGGGTTGCCGGCCATCGCGTGGATGCCGCCATAGGTGGCGCAGGTGCCGGCCGCGACCACGGCCCAGGCGTGCGGGGACAGGTGGTCGAGCCACCAGTTGAGCGGGAGCGGTTCCCCGGTCACCTCGTCGTTGCCGAACGAGGTCCAGTAGCCGTCCCCGTCGATGATGTTCTGGTTCGGGATCGACCCCTCGATCACGAGCACGAAGGGGCGCGGTGCCTCGCCGCGCGCGGCCGCGCGGAAGGGGGCGAGGTACTCCTCGCCCCCGAGGGTCGGGGACAGCACCTTGTTGTGGAGGTTGACCTTCGGCAGGCCGGGGATGAGGCCCAGCGCCACGTCCTCGATGGAGGGCTGGTCCGAAGCCGTCATCGAGACGGTGTCGCCGTCGCAGCTCATGCCCTCGGAGATCCAGAGGATGTCGACCTCGTCGACGCCCTGCTTCTCCGTGGAACTGCCTGCTTCCTCGCGTGCCTGTGTGGTCATATCCTCGGCCTCCCTTGCAGCCGGTGGGGGTGACGGTCCTGTACGGGGGCGGGGGCCCGATGGCCGGTGGGGGTCAGCGCCATCCGGACTCCTTCTCCTCGGCGGGGGTGCGGGGCTCGGTGGGAGCGGTCGCCGGGCGCAGCGAGCGGATGGTGCCGTGGAGCCGGGCGAAGACCTCCGGCGGCATCGCGTCGACGCGGTCGAGGATGTCGGCCGCTCTCCGGTCGGTGGCGCGTGCCTCGCGCTTCTCCTCGTCGGTGAGCAGCAGGGTCCGCAGCGAGAGGATTTCGTCGATCTCCGCGGCGTCGTGCAGGTCGCCGGGGCTCTCGGGTGCCACCTGCGGGTGGTCGGAGAGGATGATCGGTGAGGAGAACAGCAGGTCCGCGGTGCCGGGGTCGCCCGCGAGCACCGGGAAGGTGTGGATGTTGCGGCATTCCGGTGCGAGCGGGGCGGCCCAGTCCGGCGGGTCGGTCAGGGACGCGAAGGCGATGCCGCGTCCGCCCAGGAAGGTGTGCGTGGAGATGAGGGCGTGCCGCAGCGCCTCCTCGCGGGGCGTGCCCGGGCCCACCGAGGTGTCGGTGTTCTCGGTGCGGACCCGCAGCCGGACCGCGCTGCCGTCGATCCGTTCGGCCGAGAGGGTCGTCGTCGCCAGGAGGCGGTGGCGCTCGCGGACGAGGCGTGCGGTGCCGCCGGGGAGTTCCTCGGTCTCCGTGCCGCCCGGAGCGTGGAGGGAGAAGTTGTGGTTCGCGCGCAGCAGTTCGGCCAGCGGAACGGACAGCTCGCTCTCGCGCGGTACGGCTTCGTCGAACGGCAGGTGGACCTCACCGGCGACCTCGAGCGAGTCCGCGGAGACCCAGCGGCCGTCGGCCTCCCGTTGTTCGACGCGGCGGTGCTGGAGGTGCAGGCACCGGACGCGTACGCGGAGTACGGCGTCCGCCGGGGCCCGGAGCAGGCACTCGGTCTGCTGGTACCAGGACTCGGTCGATCCGGCCACGGCCGGTGCGACGGGGCCGTCCGCCTCGATCCAGGGGCGGGGGGCGAGCAGGCCGAACTGCCAGCGCACCCGGTTCTTCGCGGAGGAGCGGCGGTAGGGGTAGAGGAGATAGCCCTCGTACAGCACCGCGTCGGCCACCGCGCGCACCCGCGCGAAGCCGTCCGGCGCGGCGGTCGCGCCGTCGGCTCTGTTGTCCTCCGTGGTGTGCGGCATGGGGGCTCCCGCTCGTCGGCATCAGGCCGCGGGGTCGGCGGCCGAGGGCGATGCATCGGCACCACGTTCGCACGATTTGTCGGCTTGCGCGCCTTTTATTCTCTACGGAGAGTCCACTCGTAGTAACCCTGTGCCACTGCTCACTCGAACGGGGTGGCGGTCCTCGACGGGTTCCCGGGCGGTTCCCCGGGGCCGGCGTCCAGGGTGTTTCGTGGGGCGGGCCGGGCACGAGATATCTTGATGTCGAGCAATGTTGCAGACGTGGAGCGGAGAGCACCCGGTGACTGACTCGACCATCATCTATACGCACACCGACGAGGCCCCGGCCCTGGCGACGTACTCGTTCCTGCCCGTGATCGAGGCCTACGCCTCGACCGCCGGGGTCCGTGTGGAGACCCGGGACATCTCGCTGGCGGGCCGGATCATCGCCCAGTTCCCGGAGCGCCTCGAAGAGGGTCAGCGCATCGAGGACGCCCTCGCCGAGCTCGGCGAACTTGCGAAGACCCCGCAGGCCAACATCATCAAGCTGCCCAACATCTCGGCCTCGATCCCGCAGCTCAAGGCCGCCGTGGCGGAGCTGCAGGAGCAGGGCTACGCGCTGCCGGACTACCCGGACGAGCCGAAGACCGACGAGGAGCGGGAGGTGCGTGCCCGCTACGACAAGGTCAAGGGCAGCGCCGTGAACCCCGTCCTGCGCGAGGGCAACTCCGACCGCCGTGCTCCGGCGTCCGTGAAGAACTACGCCAGGGCCAACCCGCACCGCATGGGTGCCTGGACCCCCGAGTCCCGGACCAACGTCGCCCACATGACCGGTGACGACTTCCGCTCCACCGAGAAGTCCGCGGTCGTGGAGGAGGCCGGCTCGCTGCGCATCGAGCTGCACGGCGACGACGGCAGCACCACCGTCCTGCGCGAGTCGGTCCCGGTGCAGGCGGGCGAGGTCGTCGACGCCTCCGTGATGCGGGTCGCCGCGCTCCGCGAGTTCCTCGCCGCGCAGGTCGCCCGCGCCAAGTCGGAGGGCGTGCTGTTCTCCGTGCACCTGAAGGCCACCATGATGAAGGTCTCCGACCCGATCATCTTCGGCCACGCGGTGCGGGCCTTCTTCCCGAAGACCTTCGCCGAGTACGGCCAGGCCCTCGCCGCCGCGGGCCTCACGCCCAACGACGGCCTCGGTGGCATCTACAAGGGTCTGGAGTCGCTGCCCGACGGCGAGAAGATCAAGGCGTCCTTCGACGCCGAGCTCGCCGAGGGGCCCGACCTGGCGATGGTCGACTCCCACCGCGGCATCTCCAACCTCCACGTGCCCAGCGACGTCATCATCGACGCCTCCATGCCGGCGATGATCCGTACCTCCGGACACATGTGGAACGCGGACGACCAGGAGCAGGACGCCCTGGCGGTGATCCCGGACAGCAGCTACGCCGACATCTACCAGGTCGTGATCGACGACTGCCGGGCGAACGGCGCCTTCGACCCCTCGACCATGGGCTCGGTGCCCAACGTGGGCCTGATGGCGCAGAAGGCCGAGGAGTACGGCAGCCACGACAAGACCTTCGAGGTCCCGACGACCGGCACCGTGCGCGTCGTGGACGCCGCCGGCACGGCCGTGCTCGAGCAGACGGTCAGCGCGGGCGACATCTTCCGCATGTGCCAGACCAAGGACGAGCCGATCCGCGACTGGGTGAAGCTCGCCGTGGCCCGGGCCCGCGAGACGGGCGACCCGGCCGTCTTCTGGCTGGACGGAAGCCGCGCCCACGACGCACGCCTCATCGAGAAGGTCAGGGCCTACCTGTCCGAGCACGACACCGAGGGCCTGCGGATCGAGATCATGGCCCCGGCCGAGGCCATGGCATTCTCCCTGGAGCGCATCCGCCGCGGCGAGAACACCATTTCCGTCACCGGCAACGTGCTGCGCGACTACCTGACCGACCTGTTCCCGATCCTCGAGCTGGGCACCAGTGCCAAGATGCTCTCGATCGTGCCGCTCATCAACGGCGGCGGCCTGTTCGAGACCGGCGCGGGCGGCTCCGCGCCCAAGCACGTCCAGCAGCTCGTCAAGGAGAACTACCTCCGCTGGGACAGCCTCGGTGAGTTCCTCGCCCTGTCGGTGAGCTTCGAGCACCTCGCCAGGACCACGGGCAACGCACGCGCCCAGGTCCTCGCCGACACCCTCGACCGCGCCACCGGCACCTTCCTCGAGGAGAACAAGTCCCCCAGCCGGCGCCTCGGCGGCATCGACAACCGCGGCAGCCACTTCTACCTGGCCCTCTACTGGGCCCAGGAGCTGGCGAAGCAGACCGAGGACACGCAACTGGCCGAGGCATTCGCCGGGCTCGCGCGGACGCTGACCGAGCAGGAGCAGACCATCGTCGACGAACTCGTCGCGGTGCAGGGCTCCCCGGCCGACATCGGCGGCTACTACCAGCCCGAGACGGCCAAGGCCGACGCCGTCATGCGCCCGTCGAAGACCCTCAACCAGGCGCTCACCACGCTCGGCTGACACCCGGCGGCACCCACGCCGCACCGCACACACCGGGCCCGGGGACGGCGGCTTCCAACCGCCCTCCCCGGGCCCTCGCGCGCCCGAGGGCAGATGCCTAACACGGAAATGCCTCCCGTGCGGGCGGTTTCCGGTGCAAGTCCCTCGTTGAGGGGACCCCGCCGCCGCTCCTCCCGGTCCCGCTCCGTCTCCGTGACTAGCGTCCGGTACGGCCGACGTCCCAGGGCGTCACCAGGCCGGCCACACCTGCCATGCACTCACGACCGAGGGACCGCGGAATGTCAGTGCCTGCCACGCCCCGATCGCGCCGGAACGCCGCCCGGACCCACCACTCACCCGCCGGGCCGCTGCTCCTGCTGCTGGTTGCGGCCGTCGTGGGAGCGGCGGCCACCGCTGTCGCCCCGCCCCCGGCCACAGGCTGGGTCCTCGCGGTCGTGGCGATCTTCTGGCCGTGTCTGGCAGCGGCCGTGATCGGCGGTGCGCTGCTGGCGCGGAACTCGCAGGCCGCCGCCGACACGGCCAGACGGGAAGCACGCACCGCCCAGCGGCACCTCACGCAACTGGCCTCGGAAACCGGGCAGCTGCTGCAGGTCACCCTCCCGGTCGTGCGGGACCGCCTCGGCGACGGCGCCGGGGCCGAGGAGATCCTGGCCGCCGTGTCGCAGCCCTCGGACCCGCAACTGCGGCGTCTGTTCCAGGCGTTCGTCGGCGAGATGTCCACCGCCGAACAGCGGGCCACCTCGGCGGCGGCCGCCGCCACCACGGCCCGCGTCCACCTGGAACAGGCCGCGGCGGACCTGGAGCGGCTGACCTCCGCCACCCTCCCGGCCGCTTTCGCGGGACTGCGCGGCGGGGCGTCCGCCGACACCGTCATGGTCGGTCTCGAACGGCCGCAGGACGGCAGGCTGCGTGCCCTTCTGGACACCCTGGTGAGGGAGTTCGCCACCAGTGAGCGCCGAGCAGCAGCGGCCCAGGGCGCCAGCGCCAAAGCCCTGAGCCGGGTGCAGGCCAAGGCGGTCAGCATGCTCGCCGACCTCCGGGAGATGCAGGACCGCCACGGGGAGGAGGTGTTCGGCGACCTCCTCCGTCTCGACCACAACACCTCGCAGCTCGGTCTGATGACCGACCGGCTGGCGCTGCTGATGGGCGGACGCACGTCCCGCTCCTGGAACAAGCCGATCAGGATGGAGAGCATCCTGCGCGGCGCCATGGGGCGCATCGCGGCCTACCAGCGGGTCCGCGTGCACTGCTCCAGCCGGGCCGCCGTCGCCGGCTTCGCGGCGGAGAGCGTCATGCACCTCCTCGCCGAACTCATGGACAACGCCGCCAACTTCTCACCCCCCATCGACGAGGTCCACGTCTACGTCGAGGAACGCAGCGCAGGCATCGTGGTGACGATCGAGGACAGCGGCCTCAAGATGGCCGACGCCGCGATGCGGCGCGCGGAGGAGGCCGTCTCCGGCAGGGTCACCGACCTCGCCGAACTTCAGGGGACCCGGCTCGGCCTCGCCGTCGTCGGCAGGATCGCCGCGAAGTACCGGATGAGTGTCAACTTCCGCCCCTCCTCCCGCGGCGGCACCGGAGTCGTGGTCCTCTTCCCGCCGCAGCTGCTCGCGCAGCGCCGTCCCGAGGTGCCCGAGCAGAGCCAGTGGCACGCCACGGACGGCACCCTCGCACCGGCCGAGCCGACCGGACTCCGGGCACCCGTGCCGGACAGCCCCCCGGCCGCGGCGCCGCCCGTCCCTTCCGTTCCGGTGCCCCAGCAGACGGACGAGTTGTCCACCCCCGGCGGACTGCCCGTCAGACGCCCCGGCCGCACCATGGCGGCCGCCGAACAGGAGCAGTTGATGCACGTCCGCTCCGCGCCGTCCGCCGTGCGCGCCGAGCGCTCGCCGGACGAGACCGGCGCACGCTTCGGAGCCTTCCACCGCGCACGGCGCTCGACGGGCGACGGCACGGACGAGTACACGGAGTAGGCCGGCCGGCGCCGCCACCCCGGCCGGCGCCGCCACCCCGACCGGGGCTCGGCGCCCCGACCGCTCGACACACCACGGAACGCGAGAAGGAGGCACGGGCCGGTGACCGGTTCCCGCAAGGACGTCCCGCCCCCACACACCATGCCGACGACCGACAACAGCCTCACCTGGCTCCTGGAGAAACTGCTGGAGCGCACGCCCGGCACCCGGAGCGCCCTGGTCCTCTCACGCGACGGCCTCAAGCTCTGCTGGAGCAGGCACCTGGGCCTCGACCAGGCGGACCAACTGGCAGCCATCTGCTCCGGAATCCAGGCGCTGGCCCAGGGGGCCTCGGTGGAGTTCGGCAACGGCAGCGGCGGTGTGCGGCATTCCATGACCGAGTTCCACGGCGGACTGCTCTTCATCGTGGAGGCGGGCGACGGCGCCCACCTGGCCGTCCTCGCCGACGACGGGGCCGATCCCGGCGTGGTCGGCCACCAGATGGGCGAACTCGTCGAGCAGATCGGCGAGCACCTGCGAGCCGAGCCGCGCATGCTCGCCGCGGAAGGCACCGTCTCGTGACGAGGCACCCCGTCGACGTCGGGGAACCGGACCGGCTGTACACCGTCACGGGCGGGCGCAGCCGTGCGGGCGACGACGTCTTCGACCTGGTGACGCTCATCGTGGGGGAGTGCGCTCCGACGCCCGACCTGCAGTCGGAGCACATCCGCATCCTGGAACTGTGCCGCCACCCCACGGCGGTGGTGGAGATCGCAGCCGAGCTCCGGCTCCCCGTGACCGTCGTGCGGATCCTCCTCGGCGATCTGCTGGCCACCGGCCGGATCTCGGCCCGCCGGCCACCGCCCGTACGGTCCGCCGCACCCGTCCCCGACACCGAGCTTCTGAAGGAGGTGCTCCATGGACTCCGCAGGCTCTGAGCCCACGGCCGACTCCGTGGCGACCATACCGGCGCAGCAGGTCCCCCCGACGACGGCCGCAGGGAGCCCCGATCGCGTGCCCCTGGCCGACGCGGCGGAGACCGGCCTGAAGATCGTCGTGGTGGGCGGATTCGGCGTCGGCAAGACCACACTCGTGCGCGCGGTCAGCGAGATCCGCCCCCTCAACACCGAGGAGGTGATGACCCAGGCGGGCGTCGGCGTCGACAGCACGAACGGGGTCGCCGCCAAGACCACGACCACGGTCGCCTTCGACTTCGGACGCATCTCCCTCAACGAACGCATGGTGCTCTACCTCTTCGGCGCCCCCGGCCAAGAGCGGTTCTGGTTCCTGTGGGACCGCCTCTTCACGGGCACTCTCGGCGCCGTGGTCCTCGTCGACACCCGCCGCATGAGCGAGTCCTGGTATGCCATCGACAGGCTCGAACACCACAGGACGCCGTTCGTGGTGGCCGTCAACCGTTTCGACGACGACACCTCCACCTTCTCGCTGGCGGAGATCCGCCAGGCTCTCTCGCTGCCGGAACACGTCGTCCTGATCGACTGCGACGCTCGGGTGCGGTCCTCCGGCAAGAACGTCCTGCTCACCCTCGTCAACCACCTGTACGACCTGGCCGAGGCCCGGGAGGCGACAACATGACGGACCTGACCGGTTCCACCGCCGAGCAGACCGACGCTCTCCGCGGTGCGGGCGGCGCACCCTCCGCGGGCGCCGTACCGCCGCCGAGCTGCCCCGCTCACGGCGGCCCGGTGCGGCTCTCCGGACTGGAGTACCAGCAGAAGCCCGCGGACCTGTACCGCGCCCTCCGCCGTGAACACGGCCCCATCGCTCCGGTGCTGCTCGAGGGCGACATCCCCGCCTGGCTGGTGCTCGGCTACCCCGAGGTCGGGTACGTCACCAGCCACGACGAGCTGTTCGCACGGGACTCGCGGAGATGGAACCAGTGGGACAGCATTCCGCCCGACTGGCCGCTGCTGCCGTTCGTCGGCTACCAGCCCTCGGTGCTGTTCACCGAAGGCGCGGAGCACCAGCGCCGTGCCGGGGTGATCACCGAAGCCCTGGAGTCCGTGGACCAGTTCGAACTCGGCCACGACTGCCGGCAGATCGCCGAACGCCTCATCGGGGGCTTCTCCGGCAGCGGCCGGGCGGAACTCATGAGTGCCTACGCCTACGCGGTGCCGATGCGCGCCGCAGTGCAGATGTGCGGTGTGCCGGCGGGCGCCGCCGATACCGAGGAACTGGTGCGCGATCTGCGTGTCTCGCTGGACGCAGGACCGGACGACGACCCGGTCGCCGCGTACACGCGGGTGGGGGAGCGGATCCAGCAACTGGTCGCGGACAAGCGGCGGCAGCCCGGGCCGGATGTCACCTCGCGGATGCTGCTGCACCCCGCCGGTCTCGGCGACGAGGAGGTCGTGCAGGACCTGATCACCGTGATCGCCGCGGCGCAGCAGCCCACCGCGAACTGGATCTGCAACACCCTGCGGCTGCTGCTGACCGACGACCGGTTCGCGCTGAACGTCTCCGGCGGACGCGTGAGCGTCGGGCAGGCCCTGAACGAGGTGCTGTGGCTGGACACGCCCACGCAGAACTTCATCGGCCGGTGGGCGGTCCGTGACACACAGCTCGGTGGGCGCCTGATCCGTGCCGGGGACTGCCTCGTGCTCGGGCTTGCGGCGGCCAACACCGATCCACAGATCTGGCCGGAGGGCCACGTGGGGGCCGAGAACTCCGCCCACCTCTCGTTCAGCAACGGCGAGCACCGCTGCCCCTACCCGGCCCCCCTGCTGGCGGACGTCATCGCGCGGACCGCGGTGGAGACCCTGCTGGAACTCCTCCCGGACGTGGTGCTCGACGTGCGTCCCGAGGAGCTGACATGGCGGCCCTCGGTCTGGATGCGGGGACTGCACTCCCTCCCGGTCCGGTTCACACCCCTCGCGCAGTGACGGGTGTGAACCGGACCGGCAGAGCGGACGGAGCGCGGGTGAACACGCCCCGTTCGGTGGGAGTGAAGCCCTCCTCCAGGCGGAGGTCCGGCATCGCGTCGAGGAGTTGACCGACGCCCGTCTCGACCTCCGCCTTGGCCAGCAGCGCACCGACGCAGAAGTGCCGCCCGAGAGCGAAGGCCAGGTGGTCGGCCGCGGCCGAGAAGGCCGTGGTGGTGGTGAGGTCCTCGCGGAAGATGTCGAACCGGTCCGGTTCGTGGTAGCGGTCCCCGTCGCGGTTGGCCGCCCCGATGAGGCAGGTGACGGTGGCGCCCGCGGGTATGGTGCCGCCGCTCAGCGTCACCTCCGTCGCGGACTGCCGCATGATCATGTGCACCGGGGGCGTGAGGCGCAGGGTCTCTGCGAAGGCCCGCGGGATCAGGCCGCGGTCCGCCCGGACCGCCTCCAACTGTTCCGGGTGCTGAAGCAGGTTGGCGAAAATGCTCGCCAGCGCCTTGTCGGTGGTCTCCCCGCCCGCCGCGAGCAGCAGGCTGCAGAACGCCTTGATGTCCTCGTCGCTCATCCGCACGCCGTCGACCTCCGCGGCGCACAGCACGGACAGCAGATCGTCCCCCGGGTTCTCCCGCCGCTCACGGATGATCGGGAACATGTACTCCGCGAACTCGACGCGGGTGCGTTCTCCCGCCGCCCCCACCTCGGGGTCGCCGGAGAGGTTGCCGAGGAAGTCGATGACCGTGGTGTACCAGCCGTGGAAGCGGTCGTGGTCCGCCTTGTCCAGGCCGAGCATGTCGGCGATCACGTTGACCGGGAAGCGGGTGGCGTAGGCGCCGACCAGATCGACCGAACCGGAGTCGCGGAAGGCGTCGATGAGCTCCCGGGAGTTGCGCTCGATGACGGGGAGGAACTGCTCCTCGAGGCTCCTGCCGCGGAAGGCCGGTGCAACGAGCGCACGCCGTACGGCGTGCTCCCGGCCCCCGAGCTGCAGGATGGTCCGGCCGTGCACCGGCTCGACCTGCCAGTTGTAGTTCTCGGTGGTGAACGCCGACTCCCGGTCCTTGAAGACCCGCTCGACGTCCACGTAGCGGGAGATCAAGTAGCTCTGCGTCGCCTCGTGCCAGATCAGCGGGGCGTGCTCCCGCATGGCGCGGTAGGCCGGGTACGGGTCGGCCGCGAACTCCGGCGACAGTATGTCGGGCACCTGCTCGGCTGTCGTCATCATGCCCCCTCGGGCGTCGGCGAACGGCGCCCCCAGGTTATTGATCGGGCGTCACGGTAAACACCCTCTCGTCCCGTTGGGCCGAGGGTGGCTCGAATCAGGTGCTTCGTTCCGGCCATGCCCGTTTCCGGGGTGGCGGGACGGGCTGCCCCGTCCCGCCACCCGTCGGCTCAGAGCGCGATCCGGACCTTGAGAGCCGACCGGTCGTCCATGGCGCGGTAGCCGTCCGGCACCTCGTCCAGGCCCACCGTCCGGTCGAAGACCGGACCCGGGTCGAGCGTGCCTGCCAGCACGTCGTTCAGCAGTTCCGGCATGTACGCCCGTGCGGGGGCGACCCCGCCGGCGAGGGCGACGTTGCGGCCGAACATCCGTCCGATGTCGACACCCGCGCTGCCGCCGTGCGGGACGCCGACGAAGCCGACCGCGCCGCCGTCGCGGGCGAGGGAGATCGCGGTGCGCATCGACTCCTGGGTGCCCACCGCCTCCAGGACCGCGTGGGCCCGTCCGCCGGAGGTCAGTTCCTCGACCGCGGCGACCGCCGCGTCGCCGCGTTCCGCCACGACGTCGGTGGCCCCGAACGACCGTGCCAGGTCGGTGCGGTCCTTGTGGCGGCCCATGGCGATGATGCGCTCCGCGCCCAGGCGGTGCGCGGCCAGCACGCCGCACAGCCCGACCGCGCCGTCCCCGACCACCGCGACCGTGGTGCCCGGACGGACCCGGGCGGCGACGGCCGCGTGGTGGCCGGTGCTCATCACGTCGGTGAGGGCCAGCAGTCCGGGCAGCAGGGCGTCGTCGCCCGCGGCGTCCTTCGGCAGCGGCACCAGGGTGCCGTCCGCGTACGGCACCCTGACGGCCTCACCCTGGCCGCCGTCGGAACCGACCTCGCCCCAGAAGCCGCCGTGCGGGCACGAGGTGTGGAGCCCGTCACGGCAGAACTCGCAGACACCGTCGGACCAGACGAAGGGCGCGGCGACGAAGTCCCCGGGCGCGAAGCCGGTGACCTCCGGGCCGGTCTCCTCCACGATGCCCACGAACTCGTGGCCGATGCGCTGGCCCTCCTCCCGCGGGGCCACGCCCCGGTACGCCCACAGGTCGCTGCCGCATATGCAGGAGTTGACCACGCGCACGACGGCGTCGGTCGGTCGCTGCACGCGGGGGTCGGGGACCTCCTGGATACGGATGTCGTTCGGGCCGTTGATCACGGTGGCGCGCACGAGGGGGCTCCTGACTGCGGGGAAACCGCGGGGGTAGGGGTGCGCCGACCAGCCTCGCCTCCCGCTCGACCGGTGTCCAATCGATCGAGCCGTCCGCCCGCCGGGCCCCGCGTTCCGCCCCGGCCGCCTCCGCCCCGACGGGGTGCGGGCGGCAGCACTATGCTGGCGCGGCCACTGCGCGACAGCGCAACGGAAACGGGAGGGGACAGTCGATGAGTGACCGGCGCATCCGGAAGATGCTGCAGGAAATGGCGGTCGGCGACGCGGTCATGGTGTCCAGCCCCATGGCATCCGTGAAGAAGGGGGCCGCGCTGGCGTTCGTCGCCGAGCAGTTCGGCTTCGCGTACGCGGGGGCGAAGCAGCACGGGCACCGCAATTCGCAGCTGTCGGTGCTGCTCGTGCGCGATCCGCGCCCGGAGGCCGTGCAGCGCGCGGCGGCGAACACCCGCCAGTACCCCCAGCCAGGAGCCGGGGGCGCCGTCCCGGGGCTGCAGCAGGGCACCCTCAAGGCGCTGCCCGAGGCGCAGCCTGCCGTCGATCTGCTGAAGGACCGCATCACCTACGACATCACCGGCAAGGGCGCCGAGAAGCGCATGCTGCTGGCCATGGCCGGGGCCGGCGTCGGGTGCCTGCTCGGAGCACTGGTCAAGGGAGACGGATCGCCCGAGGGCTTCGCCGTGTTCGGTCTCCTCGCGGTCGTGCTCTGCGGGGTGCTGGGCGCCGGCATCCTGGTGACCCGCTCCCGCAACAGCAAGGCGGAGCAGCGGCTGCGGGCCGCGGGTCTGCAGCAGGTGCGGGACGAGCAGGGGGTGACGCGCTACGCCTGGCCGGGGCTCCCGCTGCCCGGGCAGTCCGCGGTGCCGCAGCAGGCGCAGGCGCCTCAGCCCGGGCCGTACCCGCAGCAGCCGTACCCGCCGCAGCACGTGCAGGCGTACCAGCAGCCGGGGACCGCCCAGCCGTACCCGCCGCAGCAGGCGCCCCCGGCGTACGGGCAGCACCAGGCCCACGGGCAGCACCAGGCCCACGGACAGCACCAGGCCCACGGACAGCACCAGGCCCACGGGCAGCAGCAGTCCGGGCCGCAGCCGCCGCAGCAGTGACGGTGTCCGTCCTCCGATAGGGGGAAGGCGCAGCAGGCGGAACGGTTCGTCGGCCGGGACGCCCCGTAGCGTCGGGCGCATGGAGTCCTCCAACACGGCGTTCGTCACCGAACTGCGGCTTTCCTCCTTCCGCTCCCACCGGGGACGCGTGCTGCGCCTGACGCCGTTCACGCTGCTCACCGGACCCAGCGGCTCCGGCAAGTCCGCCGTGCTGGAGGCGTTCGGTGCGCTCGCCCGGCTGGGCAACGGCGACACGCTCCCCGAGGTGTTCGGCGCGGAGAGCGCGGGCGGGCCGGACGTGTACGTGCCGCACGACGCGGTTCCGGACGCCCAGCGCAGGCGTGGCTTCCGGCTCGGCTGCACCGTCGACGGGCCGTCCGGGCCGGTGCGGCTGGACCTGGCCGTGCAGGTCGAACCCGACCTGCGTGTCGCCGGGGAGCGCCTGTCCGCCGCGGACGGGCGGACGCTCATGTCGACCGCCCAGCGCGACCCGGGACGCCGGCAGGTCCAGGCGGAGTGGCACACGGCCGGGACGAGCCGGGTCACCCGGGCGCCGCTGCCCGACGACCGCCTGGCGACGGCCCTCCTGCCGCTGCGTATCGCCGGTACCACGGCGGCGCAGCGGGAGGTGCTGGCCGCCGTCGAACAGGTCGTCGTCGCCCTGCGGTCGGTGTTCCGCTGCGCGCCGCGCCCTGAGGCGATGCGCGCACCGGTGGATGTCTCCGACGGCATGCTCCGCCCGGACTGCGCCAACCTCGCGGCCGTGCTCCGGCGTACGCGGACCGAGTGCACCACCCGGCACGCCGCCCTGGTCGAGGCCGTCCGCGCGGGATGTTCCGGGCCGGTGGAGGGCCTGGCTGCGGTCGCGTGCGATCCGGGCCGGGTCCGGGCGGTGCTGGAGCGGGGGAGCGGTGAGCGGCCGCTGCCCGTGGAGTTGCTGGGGGACGGCGAGTTGCGGTACCTCGGGCTGGCCCTGGTGCTGTTGACCGGCCCCGGAGTGCTGCGGGTCGACCCGGTGGAGGAGCTGTTGCCGGCGCGTCAGGCGCTCGCGGTGCTCGCCGACGACCTGGACGGATTCCTGGACCGGCGGCAGTCCGCACGGCTGCTGGAGCTGGCCGCACGGATGTGCCGTCGGGGCCATATCCGGCTCCTGGGCGCCGTGCACGGGCCGGTGGACTCCTCACTCCCGGACGTCTCCCTGGTAGACCTGGGGCGTGAACGCATTCCCGAACAGGTCGCACGGTCATGAGCGCCGTCCGGAGCGTACGGTGCGTGCGCTTCAGGACCGGCTCGCGCGCTTCGCAGAGGTCCGCGCGTGGGGGCAGTACCACACGCCGAAGAACCTGGCCGCGGCCCTGACCGTCGAGGCTGGTGAACTCGTCGAGATCTTCCAGTGGTTGACTCCCGAGGAGTCTTCGCGGGTGATGTCGGACCCCGGGGCGGCCGCGCGCGTGGAGGACGAGGTCGCCGATGTCCTGGCCTATCTCCTGCAGTTCTGCGAAGTGCTCGGTGTGGATCCCCTCGCGGCCCTCGAAGCGAAGATCGACAGGAACGAGCAGCGTTTCCCCGCACCCGAAAACGGTGACGCTGTGGAGTGAGAGAGTCGCCCACCGTGTTCACTGGTCGGTTCCGGGGCTCCGGAGAGCGCACCGCGCCGTTCCCTGCCGCCCGGAGGGGGCGGCTGAGGGAGGCGGGGGCCTGTGGAAGCGTGCAGACTCATCCAGGACAGTCGGTCCGCGCTCCTGCGGGCGTCGTCCGCCGCCGACCTCGTGGCCGAGGCCCGGCAGGTGCAGGCTCTGGTGGAGGCGCTCGGTTCCCACGTGGCAGCGGCCGGCCCGCCGGCGCTGCGCGTGGAGGCCGCTCGGCTGAGCGAGGCCGGCATGCAGGGGTGCGCGCCGTCGTGCCGTCCGGGACGAGCGGGCGGGGGGTTCCGCGCGGTGCGGCTGACCCGGGTGGCAGACCTGCACACCGCCCTCGGGCACCTGTCGGTGCTGCTGGGCGAGACCGTCGCGGCTCTCGTGAGGGCGTCGGCCTCGGCGGAGCAGCCGGGGGCGTACTGGCAGGGCATCGAGGCGATCGATGCCGCTGACGAGTCCGCCGACCGCGTCGCCGCCGTGCTGCGTTGCCTGGCGCTGCCGGAACGGGGCCCGGCCGCCTGAGCGGCGCGGGAGCACCGTGCAGGATGGAGGCATGGATCTGCGCATCTTCACCGAGCCCCAGCAGGGCGCCGACTACGACACGCTCCTCGCCGTCGCCAAGGCGTCCGAGGACCTCGGGTTCGACGCGTTCTTCCGCTCCGACCACTATCTGGCCATGGGGGGCGCGGACGGCCTGCCCGGCCCGACCGACGCCTGGACCACTCTGGCCGGCCTCGCCCGCGAGACCAGCCGCATCCGGTTGGGCACGCTGATGAGCGCCGCCACCTTCCGGCTGCCCGGGCCGCTCGCCGTCCAGGTGGCCCAGGTCGACCAGATGTCCGGAGGGCGCGTCGAACTGGGTCTCGGGGCGGGCTGGTTCGAGGAGGAGCACCGCGCGTACGGCATTCCGTTCCCCGAGCGGAAACTCGCGCGGCTGGAGGAGCAGCTCGCGATCGTCACCGGACTCTGGGCGACGCCGGTGGGGGAGAGGTTCCACTACGCCGGCAGGTACTACCGGATCAGCGATTCCCCGGCGCTTCCCAAGCCGGTCCAGGGCCGCGTGCCGTTGCTGATGGGCGGGCTCGGCGAGAAGCGCACACCCCGCCTCGCGGCGCGGTACGCGGACGAGTTCAACCTCCCCTTCGTGTCCGCGCGGGAGAGCGCGCGCCGGTTCGCCCGGGTGCGGGAGGCGGCCGCGGAGGCGGGGCGCGACCCGGAGGAGTTGGTGTACTCCAATGCCTTGATCATCTGTGTCGGCAAGGACGAACCGGAGGTCGCGCGCCGTGCCGCGGCCATCGGGAGGGACGTCGCCGAACTGCGCGAGAACGGTCTGGCCGGTACGCCGGAAGAGGTCGTCGACCGGATCGGCCGCTACCGCGAGGCCGGGGCGTCGCGGCTGTACCTGCAGACCATGGACCTGTCCGACCTCGATCATCTGGAGCTGGTCTCGTCCCAAGTGATGAGCAGGCTGCCGTGACCCGTCCCGCGCTGCCGCTCGCCGACGCCCTGCAGCGGGGGACGGTCGTCCTGGACGGCGGATTGTCCAACCAGCTCGAGGCGCAGGGCTGCGGCCTCTCGGACGCGCTGTGGTCCGCTCGGCTGCTGGCGGACGCACCCGCGGAGATCACCGCCGCCCACCGGGCCTACGTCGACGCGGGAGCGCGGGTCCTCATCACCGCCGGGTACCAGGCGTCCTTCGAGGGTTTCGCCCGGCACGGCCGCAGCCGAGCCGAGGCGGAGGAGCTGTTCCGCCGCAGTGTCGCGCTGGCCCGCGAGGCCGCGGGCGATGTTCCGGTGCACGTGGCGGCGTCGGTCGGGCCGCTGGGGGCGGTCCGTGCCGACGGTGGCGAGTACCGCGGTCGCTACGGCCTGGGCGTGAAGGAACTGGAGCGCTTCCACCGCCCCCGCATCGCCGCGGTCGCCGAGGCCCGGCCGGACGTGCTGGCTCTGGAGACGGTTCCGGACGTCGACGAGGCGGAGGCTCTGCTGGCCGCCGCCGAGGGTTCCGGGTTGCCCGTCTGGCTCAGCTACACAGTCTCCGGCGACCGCACCCGGGCGGGGCAGCCGCTCCCGGAGGCGTTCGATCTCGTCGTCGGCCGTGACGAGGTGGTGGCTGTCGGCGTGAACTGCTGCACTCCGCAGGACGCCGAGCGTGCCGTCGGACTCGCCGCAGAGCGCACGGGCAAGCCCGTCGTGGTGTACCCGAACAGCGGGGAGGGCTGGGACGCGGTGCGCCGCCGGTGGGTGGGGCCGGGAGGGTTCGAGCCCCGCCGCGCGGCGGGTTGGGCGGCCCGTGGAGCGCGCCTCATCGGCGGGTGCTGCCGGGTGGGCCCCGACGGGATCGGTGAACTGGCGGCCTGTCTGCGGGAGGGCTGAGCGAGGGGGCAGTGCCGGTCGCCCCCGGTCGGGGCTGTCCGGTCGGGGCGCCGGTGGGTTGCGAGGTCCCGGTCTTTCGCGGAATTCCGTGCAGAGGAGCGGGCAGCGGCCCGCTCCTCGGGACAGGATGGGCTCATGGGATTCCATGTCGACTCCGAGGCCGGGCGGCTCCGCCGCGTCATCCTGCACCGGCCCGATCTCGAGCTGAAGCGGCTCACCCCCACGAACAAGGACGATCTCCTGTTCGACGACGTTCTCTGGGTGCGGCGTGCCCGGCAGGAGCACGACGCCTTCGCCGACACGCTGCGCGACCGCGGGGTGGTGGTGCATCTGTTCGGGGATCTCCTGCGGGAGAGTCTCGAACTTCCTCCCGCGCGTGCACTCGTGCTGGACCGGGTCTTCGACGAGCGGGAGTACGGGCCGCTGGTCACCGATCACCTGCGTGCCGCCTTCGATGCGTTGCCCACGTCCGCGTTGGCGGAGGCACTGATCGGGGGGATGACCAAGCGCGAGTTCCTGGACCACCACCCCGAGCCGACCTCGGTGCGGTTCCACGTGATGGATCTGGACGACTTCCTGCTGGCGCCGCTGCCCAATCACCTCTTCACTCGCGACACCTCCGCGTGGGTCTACGACGGTGTGTCGGTCAACGACATGCGCTGGGAGGCCCGGCGCCGCGAGACCATCCACTTCGAGGCGATCTACCGGCACCATCCGCTGTTCGCGGCCAACGACTTCCACATCTGGTCGGAGGGGCGGGGGTCGGGCTACCCGTCGACGATCGAGGGCGGCGACGTGCTCGTCATCGGGAACGGCGCGGTGCTGGTGGGCATGAGCGAACGGACCACGCCGCAGGCGGTGGAGACTCTCGCGCGGGGCCTGTTCGAGGCCGGCTCCGCGACCAGCATCGTGGCGCTGGACCTGCCGAAGGCGCGGGCGTTCATGCACCTGGACACCGTCATGACGATGATCGGCGGTGACACCTTCACGCAGTACGAGGGCCTGGGAATGCTGCGCTCCTACACCATCGAGCCGGGCGGCGGGCAGGACCTCAAGGTCACGGACCACCCTCCGGAGCACATGCACCGGGCGATCGCCGCCGCTCTCGGGCTGGACCGCATCCGCGTGCTGACACCGACGCAGGACGTGCACTCGGCGGAGCGCGAGCAGTGGGACGACGGCTGCAACGTGCTGGCGCTCGAACCGGGCGTGGTCCTGGCGTACGAGCGTAATGTGACAACCAACACCTTTCTGCGGAAACAGGGCATCGAAGTGGTCGAGATCCCCGGCAGCGAGCTCGGCCGGGGGCGGGGCGGGCCCCGCTGCATGAGCTGCCCGGTCGAGCGGGACCCGGTGGTGGGCGACCGGTAGCTGAATAGGGATGCGATCGGTCGTATACAATTTCAGTTCAGGCTGATGCAGACGACCGAGGAGCCCTCTCATGGCGACTGACCTCACGGGCCGCCACTTCCTCCAGGAGGCGGACGTCACCGCCGACGAGTTCCGTCATCTCGTCGACCTCGCCGGCCGCCTCAAGGCGGACCGGGCCGCGGGGCGCGAGGAGCCGCTGCTCTGCGGCCGCACCGTCGCCCTGGTCTTCGAGAAGGCCTCCACCCGCACCCGCTGCGCCTTCGAGGTGGCCGCCGCCCATCAGGGGGCGGCCACCACCTGCCTCGATCCCGCGGGCTCCCACATGGGGCGCAAGGAGTCCGTACGGGACACCGCCCGCGTGCTCGGCCGGATGTTCGATGCGGTGGAGTTCCGCGGCGCCGACCAGTCCGTGGTCGAGGAACTGGCCGAGCACGCGGGGGTTCCCGTGTACAACGGGCTGACCGACGACTGGCACCCCACCCAGATGCTCGCCGACGTGCTCACGATGACCGAGCACAGTGCCCGGCCGCTCGCCTCGGTCGCCCACGCCTACCTCGGGGACGCCCGCAACAACATGGGCAACTCCACCCTGGTCACCGGGGCTCTGCTGGGGATGGACGTCCGCATCGTCGCGCCCCGCTCCCTCTGGCCGCGCGAGGCGGTGGTGGCGCGTGCGCGGGACCTGGCCGCGACCACCGGCGCAAGGATCACCCTGACGGAGGACGTCGCCGAAGGGGTCCGGGGTGCCGACTTCGTGAGCACCGACGTCTGGGTCTCGCTCGGCGAGCCCGCCGACGCCTGGGCGGAGCGCATCGCGCTGCTCCGCCCCTACGCCGTGACCGAAGAGGTGCTGCGCGCCACCGGCAACGACCGGGTGCGCTTCCTCCACTGTCTTCCCGCGTTCCACGACCTCGGTTCGGCGGTGGCCCGCGAGGTCCACGAGCAGTACGGCCTGGAGTACCTCGAGGTGAGCGACGAGGTGTTCGAGTCGGAGCGGTCCGTGGTCTTCGACCAGGCGGAGAACCGCATGCACACGATCAAGGCCCTGCTGGTCGCCACCCTCGCCGGCCGGCCCTGCTGAGTCCCGCTCCGCCCTCTCCTCCGGAGCTCCACGGCTATCGCGCACTCGTGACGGTAGTCATAAAGAGGTGATACGTTCTCGCTCGTCGGCCAACCTCCGGGAGGAGACCCGCATGAGTCCGTTCACCGGTTCCGTCGGCGCCGCCGAGCGCTGGTCGCACCTGCGGGTGGAGGAGGAGGACGGGGTCGTCACCGTCACCCTGGACCGGCCCGACAAACTGAACGCCCTGACCTTCGAGGCGTACGCCGACCTCCGCGACCTCCTCGCGGAGCTCTCCCGCGAGCGGCGCGCCCGCGCCCTCGTCCTCGCCGGTGAGGGCCGCGGATTCTGCTCGGGTGGAGACGTCGACGCCATCATCGGCGCCACGCTGTCCCTGGACACCGCCCAGCTGCTCGACTTCAACCGGATGACCGGCCAGGTCGTCCGGGCCCTCCGCGAAGCCCCGTTCCCGGTGGTCGCAGCCGTCCATGGTGTCGCCGCCGGTGCCGGCGCGGTCCTCGCGCTCGCCTCCGACTTCCGGGTCGCCGACCCGACCGCCCGGTTCGCCTTCCTCTTCACCCGCGTCGGGCTGTCGGGCGGCGACATGGGAGCCGCCTACCTGCTGCCCCGGGTGGTCGGTCTCGGCCACGCCACCCGCATCCTCATGCTGGGCGAGCCGGTACGCGCCCCGGAGGCCGAGCGCATCGGCCTGCTCAGCGAACTCACCGACGAGGGCGGCGCACACAAGGCCGCCGCGGCCCTGGCCCGCCGCCTCGCCGACGGACCTGCCCTGGCGCACGCCCAGACCAAGGCCCTGCTCACCTCCGAACTCGACATGGGCCTCTCCGCGTCCGTCGAGATGGACGCCGCCACCCAGGCGCTGCTGATGAACAGCGAGGACTACGCCGAGTTCCATGCCGCCTTCGGCGCGAAGCGGGCCCCCGAGTGGCGGGGACGGTAGCCGCCCGACGGCCCATGACCGACAGAGCTCCCACGACGCCAGGAGTCCCCATGCGCATCGCGGTCATCGGCGGTGGCCCGGGCGGCCTCTACTCCGCCGCGCTCCTCAAACGCCTCGACCCCACGCGCGAGGTCACCGTCCACGAACGCAACGCCCCCGACGACACCTTCGGCTTCGGCGTCGTGCTCTCCGACGAGACCCTGGGCGGCATCGAGAGCGCCGACCCCGTCGTCCACGCCGCGCTGCGCGACGAGTTCGTGCGGTGGAGCGACATCGACATCGTCCACCGCGGACGCACCCTGACCTCCGGCGGCCACGGGTTCTCCGCCCTCGGCCGCCGCCGGCTGCTCGCGATCCTCCACGCGCGGTGCCGCGAACTGGGCGTGGACCTGCGCTTCGGCACCGAAGCCCCGCCCGCCGCCGAACTGGCCCGCACCCACGACCTGGTGATCGCCGCCGACGGCGTGCACAGCACCACCCGAGAAGCCGCACCCCAGGCCTTCGGACCGCAGGTCACCACCCATCGCTGCCGCTACATCTGGCTCGCCACCGATTTCGCCCTCGACGCCTTCCGGTTCGAGATCGCCGAGACCGAGCACGGCGTCATGCAGCTCCACGCCTACCCCTACGCCGCCGACGCCTCGACCGCCATCGTCGAGATGCGTGAGGAGGTCTGGCAGGCCGCCGGCCTGGACCGGATGGACGCACAGGCATCCGCCGACCACTGTGCCAAGCAATTCCCCCGCACCCTGGCGGGCCGGCCGCTGCACGGCAACAACTCGCAGTGGATCGCCTTCCGCACGGTCTCCAACGAGAAGTGGTCGCACGGCAACATCGTGCTGCTCGGGGACGCGGCGCACACCGCCCACTTCTCCATCGGCTCCGGCACCAAACTGGCCGTCGAGGACGCCCTCGCCCTCGCCGCCTGCGTCGAGGAGCAGCCGACGGTCCCCGAGGCCCTCGCCGCCTACGAGGCCGAGCGGCGGCCGGTGGTGCGCTCCACGCAGCGTGCCGCGAAGGCGAGCCTGGAGTGGTTCGAGGATCTGGCCGGCTACGTCGACCAGCCGCCGCACCGCTTCGCGTTCAACCTCCTCACCCGCAGCCGCCGCGTCACCCACGACAACCTGCGCCTGCGCGACCCGGACTTCGTGGCGGCGGTGGAGCGGGAGGCCGGGGTGCCCGAGGGTACGCCGCCGATGTTCACCCCGTTCCGCCTGGGAAGTCTGCGCCTGCGCAACCGCGTGGTCGTCTCCGCCATGGACATGTACTCGGCGACCGACGGGGTGCCGGGCGACTTCCACCTCGTGCACCTGGGCGGCCGGGCCCTGGGCGGCGCGGGGCTGGTCATGACCGAGATGGTGTGCGTCTCGCCCGAAGGGCGCATCACTCCGGGCTGCACGGGACTGTGGAACGACGAACAGACCCGCTCCTGGCGCCGCATCACCGACTTCGTCCACGCGCAGGCACCCGGCACCGCGATCGGTGTGCAACTCGGTCACGCAGGGCGCAAGGGTTCCACGCAACTCATGTGGGAGGGCATCGACGACCCTCTCCCGCACGGCAACTGGCCGCTGGTCGCGCCCTCCGCACTGCCCTACCGCGCAGGCGTCAGCCAGGTGCCCCGGGAACTGGACGCCGCCGGACTCGCCGACATCCGCGACCGGTTCGTGCAGGCGGCACGGCGCGCCGCCGAGGCCGGATTCGACCTGCTGGAACTCCACTGCGCCCACGGCTACCTGCTGTCCGGCTTCCTGTCGCCGCTGACGAACCGTCGCACGGACGCCTACGGCGGCGACGTCCACGGACGACTCCGCTTCCCCCTCGAGGTTCTCGACGCGGTGCGCGAGGCGTGGCCCGACGACCGGGCGCTGACGGTGCGCATCTCCGCCACGGAGTGGGCCGAGGGCGGCACCGACGAGGCCGACCTGCACACCCTCGCGCGGGCGTTCGCCGAGCACGGCGCCGACGCTATCGACGTCTCCACCGGACAGGTCGTGCCCGAGGAGAAACCGGACTTCGGACGCTCCTACCAGACGCCGTTCGCCGACCGCATCCGCAACGAACTCGACGTCCCCGTCATCGCCGTCGGAGCGATCTCCTCCTGGGACGACGTCAACTCGCTGCTCCTGGCGGGGCGGGCGGACCTGTGCGCACTGGCCCGCCCCCACCTGTACGACCCGCACTGGACCCTCCACGCGGCCGCCGACCAGGAGTACCGGGGGCCGGGCGCCGTCTGGCCGCTGCCCTACCGCGCGGGAAGCAGGAAACCGCCCACGGGACGCACCGACACGCCGAAGCAGCGGCTCGGCCTGTGAGGGCTCAGTCCTGATCGTCCCACCAGCGCTCGCCCCGTTCGCGCCGGTTGCCGACGATCACTGCGGCGGGCGGCAGGGCCATGGCCACGACGCACAGCGCGATGGCGGCGGGAACGGACCACAGCCGCACGAAACCCCACGCGCTGACGAACAGGACGAGGCAGACGCCCATCAGCGTGAAGTAGCGCCGCCGCCTCCGTGAGCTCGGGTCCATGGAACCAAGGGTAGGCACACGCACGCGGGAGCCGCTGTGCTCCCACCGAGCCCCGCCGCCGCGCCGCACCCGCGGACCGGTGCGGCCGCCGTCAGGGCGAACGGACGACCCCGGCGACGTACGTGCCGCCGGCGTCGCGGAGCTTCTCGTCCAGTGCCGCGAAGACCTCCGCCGCCCGCTCGCCGGGCCAGTCGGCAGGGAGGAGCGATGCCGGCAGCCCCGGGTCGGCGTACGGCAGCCGCCGCCAGGCGTCCAGCGCGGGCAGGTAGTCCCGGTAGGCGTCCTCGGGGTCGACCGGGGCGCGCTCCGCCCAGGCCCGGAGCACGGGCTCGTGCACCGCGAGGAAACCGCGGTGCAGCGCGGCGATCCCCTCCAGGTCCCACCAGCGGGCGACGGCCTCCCGCGTCGGCTCGAACCCGGCGTGCTCGCCGCGGAACAGTTCCACGTAGGCCGCCAACCCAAGGCGCTGCAGGGTGTGCCGGGTCTCCTCCTCCAGATGGGCCGGGGCCAGCCAGACACCGGGCGCCGCGTTCCCGAACCCCAGACGGGCCAGCCGGGAGCGGAGTATGTGGCGCCGCTGCCGCTCCCGCTCCGGCACCGAGAACACCGCGAGGAGCCAGCTCTCCCCGTCGGCGCGGCGCGGACGGTGATAGATGCGCCGGTCGCCGTCCTCCAGCAGCTGCCGCGCGTCCGGGGACGGCGCGTAGGCGGCCGACCGGCTGCCGGCGCGGTCGGCGGCCAGCAACCCGCGCCGCTTCAGGCGCGACACCGCGGACCGCACGGACGGTGCGTCGATGCCGAGCGCACCGAGCAACCGGATCAGGGCGGACACGGGCACGCTGCCGTCCTCGGCGGCGTACCGGCCGTACGCACCGTAGAACGTGAGGATCAAGGAGCCCGGTGTCGGGGCGGAGGAAGGGGGCTGGACCACGCCGTCACTCTAGTGCTGCTGAGGACGGCTCCTCCGCGGAGTGGTCGCGCAGCCGGAACCGCTGGAGTTTTCCGGTCGGCGTGCGCGGCAGTGCCTCCTCGAACACGATCTCCTTCGGGCACTTGAAGGGCGCGAGCTCCTCCTTGGTGAAGGCCCGCAGACGGTCCACGGTGTCCCGGCCCCGGGGGACGCCGTCCCGCAGCACCACGTGCGCCACCACCGTCTGCCCGCGCCGCGCGTCCGGCCTTCCCACGACGGCGACCTCCTCGACATCGGGATGGCGCAGCAGCGCCCCCTCGACCTCCGGGCCGGCGATGTTGTAGCCCGCCGAGACGATCATGTCGTCCGCGCGTGCCACGTAGCGGAAGTATCCGTCGGCCTCCCGGACGTAGGTGTCGCCCGTGATGTTCCAGCCGCCCCGCACGTAGACCTCCTGCCGCGGGTCGGCCAGGTAGCGGCAGCCGACCGGGCCGCGCACGGCCAGCAGGCCGGGCTCCCCGTCCGGCACCGGGGTGACGCCGTCCTCCTCGACGATCCGCGCCTCGAAGCCCGGCACCGGCACGCCGGTGGTGCCCGGACGGACGGCGTCGTCCGCGGCCGAGAGGAAGATGTGCAGCATCTCTGTCGCCCCGATGCCGTCGATCAGCCGCAGACCGGTGCGTGCGTGCCAGGCCTCCCAGGTGGCGGCCGGCAGGTGTTCGCCCGCCGAGACGCAGCGCCGCAGCGAGGACACGTCCCACGCCCCGCTCTCCTCACCGCCGTCGGCAAGCGAGGCCAGCATCGCCCGGTAGGCCGTCGGCGCCGTGAACAGCACGCTCACCCGGTGGCGCTGTACCGCGCCCAGCAGCTGCTCCGGCCCGCTCCACTGCTCCAGCAGCGCGGCCGCGCCCACCCGCAGCGGGAAGATCACCAGACCGCCGAGCCCGAACGTGAAGCCCAGGGGCGGACTGCCGGCGAACAGATCGTCCGGGCGCGGTCGCAGCACGTGGGCGGAGAAGGTGTCCGCGACCGCCGTCACGTCGCGGTGGAAGTGCATGCACCCCTTGGGGCGTCCTGTCGTGCCGGAGGTGAAGGCGATCAGGGCCACGTCGTCGGAAGCGGTGGCCACTGCCTCGTAGCGGCGGCCGGACCAGCGGGCGGCGAGCCGGAGCAGGTCCTCGTGCGTCCCGCCGCCGAAGGGCGTCGTACGGAGTCCCGGCACCCCGGCCTTCTCCAGGTCGTCGAGGGCCGTGGCGTCGCACAGCGCGTGGCTCACCCGGCCGATCCCGCAGATCGTGCGCAGTTCCTGCGGGCGCTGCGTCGCCAGCACCGTGACGGCCACCGCTCCGGCCTTCATCACCGCGAGCCAGCAGGCCGCCAGGTACGGCGTGGTGGGGCCGCGCAGCAGTACCCGATTGCCCGGCACGACGCCGAGGTCGGAGGTCAGCACGTGGGCGAGGGCGTCGACGCGGCGCCGGAGGTCGCCGTACGACCAGGTCTCCTCGTCGGTCACGAACGCGGGCCGGTCCGGACCCAGCCGCTCGATGGTCCGGTCCAGCAGTTCCGCCCCGCAGTTGAGGCGGTCCGGGTAGCGCAGTTCGGGCAGGTCGGCCGTCAGTTCCGGCCACTGGGCCCGGGGCGGCAGATGGTCCCGGGCGAAGGTGTCGGCGTGGGCGGACGGAGTCTCTTCCATGCGGTCGTGCCCCCTTGCGGCAGTCCCGGAGGCGGTTGTCCGGTGGGCCCGGTGGGCCGCCGCCCCCGGGAAACCCGTGCGGTGGGGAACCGGCGTGCCGGGATGCCGATGAGCGTAACGTGTTGGTGACGACAGTCAACGGTCCGCGATAAAGGAGGCGGGTGCCGATGCGGGCGTTCGCGCTGGAACCCGAACAACAACGGTGGTGCGAGGAGTTGCGGTCGCTGGCCGTGGACACGTTCCGACCGCTCGCCGCCGACCACGGTGAACGGGCCTGTGTGAACCGTCCCCTCGTCGCGGCGCTCGGCGACACCGGGCTCCTCGACCGCGTCTTCCCGGCCGGTGGAGAGCCGGCGAAGGCCGTGGACCTGTGCCTGCTGCGCGAATCCCTCGCCCACGGCTGCACGGAGGCGGAGACCGCGCTCGCCCTGCAGGGCCTCGGCGCGTATCCGCTCGCCCTCGCCGGCACCGACGAGCAGCGTGCCCGCCTGCTGCCGGGCATCGCCGCCGGACGTGCCGTCGCCGCCTTCGCCCTCAGCGAGCCCGGTGCCGGCTCCGACGCGGCCGCACTCTCGCTGCGGGCCGTACGGACCGGTGATTCCTGGGAACTGCACGGCACCAAGACCTGGATCTCCAACGCACCGCATGCGGACCTCTACTCCGTCTTCGCCCGTACCACCGAGGGCGCGGGAGCACGCGGCGTCACCGCCTTCCTGGTCCCCGCCGACCGCCCGGGACTCACCGGGGAGCCGCTGCGGATGCTCTCGCCGCACCCGATCGGCACGCTCACCTTCGACGGCGTCCCGGTGGCCGCGGACGACATGCTGGGAGAGGTCGACGCCGGCTTCGCCCTCGCGATGCGGACCCTGAACCTGTTCCGGCCCAGCGTCGGAGCCTTCGCGGTGGGCATGGCGCAGGCAGCTCTGGACGCCGCCGTGGCGCACGCCGGGAGCCGTACCGCGTTCGGTGCCCCGCTGCGCGACATGCAGGCCGTCTCCCACCAACTCGCGGAGACCGCCACCCGCATCGAGGCGGCGCGGTTGCTGGTGTACGCCGCCGCGGCCGCGTACGACCGGGGCGAACCCGGCATCGCCCGGCGGGCCGCCATGGCGAAACTGCTGGCCACCGAGACCGCCCAGCAGGCCGTGGACACGGCCGTGCAGATCCACGGCGCCGCCGCCCTCCAGCACGGGCACCTGCTGGAACACCTGTACCGCGAGGTGCGCGCTCCCCGCATCTACGAAGGAGCGACAGAGGTGCAGCGTTCGATCATCGCGAAGGAGCTCTACCGGTGACCCTCGACCGCATCAACCCCGACGGACTGGCCCCGCCGAAGGGCTTCTCCCATGCCGTGACCGTGACCGGCGGCCGGCTGGTGTTCCTCGCCGGGCAGACCGCCTTGGACGACGACGGCCGGATCACCGGTGCCGACCTGCCCGCCCAGTTCGCGCGCGCCCTGGCGAACCTGCTCGCGGCGCTGCGAGCAGCGGGCGGCACCCCGGCCGGACTCACCCGCGTGACCGTGTACACCACGGACGTTGCGGCGTACCGCCGGCACGCCCCCGAGCTGGGGAAGGTCTGGCGCGAGCTGGCCGGGCTCGACTACCCGGCCATGGCGCTCATCGGCGTGACACGCCTCTGGGACGAGGAGGCGCTGGTGGAGGTGGACGGCGTCGCCGTACTCGACTGAGCCGTCCGCGGCGGGTGCGGGCCCCACGGGGGCTCCGTGGGGGCTCCGACACCCGCCCGGATCGCTCAGCCCTCCTCCATGGCTGACGGGTCCATCCAGACGGCCTCCCACAGGTGGCCGTCGGGGTCGCAGAAGCTGCGCCCGTACATGAACCCTTCCTCCATGGGCGGGTTCGCCGGGCTGCCGCCGTGGGCCAGCGCCGCGTCCACGAGCGTGTCCACCGCTTCGCGGCTCTCCAGCCCGAGGGCGACGATCGCCTCCGTCGTCGTCGTGGCGTCGGCGATCTCCTTCGGCGTGAAGCCCTTGAAGAACGGCTCGACCAGCAGCATCGCGAAGATGCCGTTCTCCTTGTCGATCTCCATCGCCGTGGCGTTCTCGTCGGTGAACTGCTTGCTGAACGTGAATCCGAGCGTGCCGAAGAACTCCCGGGAGCGGTCCAGGTCCTTCACGGGCAGGTTCACGAAGATCATGGTGGACATGGTGGGCCCTCTTCCGTCTCGGGGCGCCGGACGGCGCCTGCTGAAGGGGATGACTCCACCGGTCCGCAGAACTCATCGCTTCCCCGGAGGGCATTTCGCATGACCGCCGCCGCCCCGCACTCCCGCCCCGATCCGCCACCCGGGGACGTCGTCCTCGCGCTGGACATCGGCGGCACGAAACTGGCTGCCGGAGTCGTGGACTCCCGAGGGGCCCTGCTGTCCTCGGCGGTGTGCCCGACCGGGGTGGTGGAGGGGGTCGACGCGGTGCTGGACCGGCTCCTGCGGCTCGGCGACCGCGTGCTCGCCGACGCGCGCGCCCGCCCGCAGGACCTCCTGGGCACCGGCATCGGCTGCGGCGGCCCGCTCGACTCCGAGGCGGGGGTGCTGGTGTCCCCGCCCCACCTCCCGGGATGGCGCGACGTGCCGGTCGTCGCCCACGTCCGGGAGCGCTACGGCATCCCCGCCGTGCTCGACAACGACGGCACGGCCGGTGCGGCGGGGGAGTGGTTCTTCGGTGCCGGCCGCGGCGCGTCGCACCTGCTCTACCTGACGGTCTCCACCGGGATCGGCGGCGGTGCCGTCCTGGGCGGACGCGTCTTCCGGGGGGCCGCGGGCAACGGCGGGGAGCCGGGCCACGTGACGGTGGTGTCCGACGGACGCCCCTGCCGCAGTTGCGGCCGCCCGGGCTGCCTGGAGGCGTACGCCTCCGGCTCCGCCATCGCGGAGCGGGCCGCGGAGGCCGCTGCCGCGGCGAAGGCCGCGGGAACCCCCACCGCACTGGGACGGGCGGGAACCGTGACGGCTGCCGAGGTCGCGGCGGCGGCGGAGCACGGCGACCCGCAGGCCGCACGGGTGTGGGGCGAGGCCGTGGCGGCGCTCGGCTCCGGCCTCACCTCGCTGGTCAACGTCTACGAGCCGGAACTCGTCGTGCTCGGCGGTGGCGTCACCCGGGCCGGAGAGCGCCTCCTCGGCCCTGTCCGGGCGGCCGTCGCCGAGGGGGCGATGGGGCCGGCTGCCCGTGCCGCGCGCATCGTCCCGGCCTCCGCGGGCGACAGCGCCGGAGTCGTGGGGGCGGCGGCCGTCGCTTTCGAACGGATCGGAGGACAGGTGCCGGGGTGAGGCGACGGGCACGTCGGGTTGCCGAATTCACCTCCCGTGCGCGGGAGTCGGCGGAGCACTACAGTTGTCCTCCGCAGCCCGGCGACGGCGACGGACAGGGGGAACCGTGGAGCACGGCCGCGCGAGCCTGCTGGCCATCAGCGACCTGCACGTGCGGCACCGGGAGAACCGGGAGATCCTCGACGGACTCCGCCCGCATTCCGAGAGGGACTGGCTCCTGGTCGCCGGGGACGTCGGGGAGACCTTCGACGACATCGTGCGCACCATGGAGCTGCTGAGCAGGCGCTTCGCCCGGGTCGTCTGGGTTCCGGGCAACCACGAGCTGTGGACCGTGCCGAACGACCCGGTGCAGCTGCGTGGCGAGGAACGCTACCGCCACCTCGTCGACACCCTCCGCGGACTGGACGTCCTCACCCCGGAGGACCCGTACCCGGTGTGGGAGGGGCCCGGCGGACCGGTCGCGGTCGTGCCGATGTTCCTGCTGTACGACTACACCTTCCGTCCGCCCGGCACGCACTCCAAGGACGAGGCGCTGGAAGCGGCGTACGACGCCGGGGTGGTCGCCACCGACGAGTTCCTCCTGCACCACGAGCCCCACGCCGGCCGGGACGGCTGGTGCCGCTCCCGGCTCGCGTACACCCGGGATCGGCTGGAGCGCCTCGATCCCGACCTGCCCACGGTGCTCGTCAACCACTTCCCGCTGGTCCGCGAGCCCACGCGGGTTCTCCACTACCCCGAATTCGCCCTGTGGTGCGGTACGGACGCCACGGCCGACTGGCACGTGCGCTACCGCGCGGCCGCCGTCGTCCACGGCCATCTGCACATCCCGCGCACCCTGGTGCACGACGGGGTCCCGCACCAGGAGGTGTCGCTGGGCTACCCGCGCGAGTGGCGCAGTCGCCCGGCACCTCCCGCGGGCCTGCACCGGGTGCTGCCCCGGGGCGAACGGGCGTGAGGAGCGGTGCGTGCCGTAGCCGCGCAGGCCACGACCGTCCGCACGGGGCTCACACCCGGCCGGCGGTCCGCAGGTCGCGGTCGAAGGCGTCGATGTCCTCCTGGGTGAGCGTCGTGCGCGTTCCCGCGATGGCGTGCAGGTAGTCCTCGGTGCGCTGCCCCACGCGCTCGGAGGCATCCGGACCGGCCGTCAGATGGCGCTCGAACGCGGTCTGCGCCGCGGTGCGCGCCGCGTACTCGATGTCCGCCGGGGTGAAGCGGTCGCTGGCTTCCACCAGGGCGGTCATGTCGATGTCCTTCGCGGTCTCCGGGCCGATGTACCGGATCCAGATCGCCAACCTGGCTTCGGCGTCCGGCGGGCCGACGGGGATCAGGTAGTCGAAGCGTCCCGGCCGCAGGAACGCCGGGTCCAGCGATCGGATCACGTTGGTCGCGCAGATGAGCAGGCGGCGGTCGCCGTGCCGGAACTGCGGGATGAGCTTGAGGAGTTCGTTGGTCACCCGGTGTGCGAGCGTGGTCGGGTCGTGGCGTTCGGAGGCGATCTCCTCCGCTTCGTCGAAGAACAGCACCGCCTGCTCGAGGTGCTCCACGCGGGAGAAGAGCCGCCGCAGTCCGCCGGCCACTCCGTGGGGCTCGTCGGCGAGTTGGTAGGGCGACACCTCGATGAAGGGCCAGCGCAGACGGGAGGCGATCGCTCGCGCGAACGTCGTCTTGCCGGTTCCGGGAGGGCCGAACAGGACCACCGCACGCGGCGGGACCAGATGGTAGCGGCCCGCGACGCCCGGGTTCTCCAGCGGCAGTACCAGCCGGCGCTCGATGAGCGTCTTCTCCGCCTTCATTCCCGCGATGCGTTCCCACAGCCCGTCCTCGGGCACGGTGGCGCCGAGGAGGTCGAGCAGCGTGGCTTCTGCGGAGGTCGGGGAGAGCAGCTTCTCGAAGTAGCGCAGCCGGGGCCGGGGTGTGTACCCGGAATTCCGGAACGCGGGTTCCGCCGCTTCGCCCTCGGGAAGCAGCGCGCCGATGCGACGCACTCCCTGCTGCGTCAGCAGGCGTTCCTCCAGAGCCGTCAGCAGCGTCGCTCCGATGCCGCGGTGCTGCCACTGGCCGGCGACGGCCAGCCGCAGCACCCAGGCGTGCTCCTGCGCGGTCGAGGACACCGCGGCGCCGACCACCTGGTTCCCCACGAGGGCCACGACGGCCGGGGCCCCGGCCCGCAGCGCACTGATCAGCTCCGCCAGGCTCACGGCGGGGTCCACGGCCGTGTCCCGCGTCTCTTCCCAGATCCCCACGACCTGGTCCAGGTCGTCCTCGGCGAGACTGCGTATCCGCCACGGGGCCATACCGCACATCACCTCATCCCGAACGGCCCGGAGGGCGTGAGGTGCGGCGCCCGGTGGCCGGGTGCCGACCGGCAGGAGAGGCACGCCCCGGTGCGCGTCGCGGCCAGGGCCTGCGCGTGAGGGGGTCGGGGCGGGACGCCCGGACTGCGTCGCGGAGGCGGCCGTGGGCCCCTTGCGTGCGCGAGTGCCCTTGTCGGCAGGCTACCCCGACGGGCCTCGCGCCGCCCGCCGAGCGGCGGGCGGCTCTTCGTCCTCGCTCCTCGCGCAGGGCGTCGGCTCACCGGTAGGTGGCGAGTTCGCCCCTGCGTCGTACGTCCAGTGTCACGCAGTGGAATCCGCCGCCCAGCGTCCTGGAATGGGTGAGCTGTGCCGGGACGACTTCCACCCCGTGGCGTTCCAGTTCCTTGATCAGTTCCGTCTGCCGCTTGTCCACGATGGCCTTCCCGGGCGCGATCACCAGGAAGTTCATGCCGATCCACACGGACGATTTCGGGTGGTCGCCGACGAAGCCGGTGTCGGTCAGCTCCGGGCAGACGATCCGGTCCCAGCCGCGCAGGAACTCGGGCATGTTGTCCTCGTTCACCCGGGACGGGTTGATCAGCATGAGTCCGGGGCGGAGCGGCACGATCGTCGAGTCGATGTGCGTGGAGGTGTACAGGCCCTCGCAGGGGTGCACGGTGTACTGGTCGCCGAGTGCCGCCTGCAGCCAGCGCGCGCCGATCAGGTTGCCGCTGTCGGAGACCTGGTACAGCAGGTCCGTGCCGAACCGGAGGATGTTCGCCGCGTCGAAGGCCGGTTCCAGGTCCTGCAGCCGCTTTCCCGGCGGAGCTGTTGGCTCGTACATGTCATCAGTGAGCCGGGGCTTGGGGGCCGACAGCCACCGTGCACCGCTCTCGAGGTACTCCAGGAACAGGTCCTTGTAGGCGAAGCCTTCGAGGAAGCGCGACCGGAGCACCATCGGCGCCTCGACGATGGAGTTGCCGACCGCGAGGAACCCGTCGCGCGGGCAGTAGTCGTAGAACCCGTCGGTGCTCCAGTCCGGGGTGGACAGGGTCGACGCGTGGTCGCGACCGCCCGGCCGCCGCACGGTCACGCCGACGCCGGTGAGCAGCTCCACCAGCTCCTCGAGCTCCGCCTCGGTCTGCTCGGCCACATGATCCGGGTACGGGCCGGACGGAACCCGTTGCGGGTCGTCCACCATCTCCGGGTACTCCGTGGAGATCAGGCTCCGCTCCGCGACCGGTACCCGGGCGCCCGCCATGGTCCCGACGACGATCTCCTCCAGCGGATCCCATTCCGTGTGCACATCGACCAGGCTCATCGGGTCGTCCCCTCCCATGCCGGGCACCGCCGGCGCGGCGTCATTCGGTCGAACACCGTGTGAAGCGGTCGAGCGGTGCGAAGCGCCCCCCTGCAGGTGTCAGGGTCGGCCGCCTCACGCATGCCGTGGATCTCCCCCGCCCTCCTCCAGGCCGCAACACCGGACCGACACCGAGCGACACACGCGTCGAGCACGCGCCGGATGCGGCAGGCACCTCGCCCGGAAACCGCATCAGGCAGGTGTCTATCCGTTCGATTGTAGAGCGGGACGGCCCCGCTCGCGGTGCTTTCGCGGTACTCCAGCCGGCCCGCGCCGCTGCCGATCTCTCGCGGGAAAAGACTCCTTGATGCGCCATTGACCGTGTCATAGGCACAGGACATGATGGGCGACGTTTTTTACGGGCGTCCACGGCGCCGCCGCCCGGGCGATGGCGAGACTCCTTCGAGGACAGGTGACCCGGGCGACCTGCGAGGTCGACGTGGAGACAGGGGGAACGCAGATGCTGGTCGCAGTGGTGAGCCGGAGACCCGCATGCCGAGCCCGTTCGGTGCCGGCGCCTCGGCCCACCGGGCCGGCAGCGGACTCGGCGGCCTCCTGATGACCCTCGTCGGCGCCCCGACCACCCTGGTGGTCGGGGCGGTGCTCTGCGCGGCGCCGGAGGGCAGGTTCGTGCCGCCGCGTGCCTCCCGCGGTGCGGTCCCCGGAGGAACCCGCTTCCCGGACGCCAACCCCTGCCCCGCGATGCGCTACGCAGCGGAGGACGTGCCCCCATGACGGCCGAACGGTCCGACAGCCGGCGCCCGCGGACGAGCGAGGCCTCCAGCCAACCTGATCGAGGCGGAACACCATGACCATACGGGTACTCATCTGCGACGAACTGCCCGTCATCGGAGACGGGTTACGGACACTGCTCGACGCGGTGCCGGACATCGACGTGATCGACACGACCGACAACGGCATGGAGGCCATCGTCCTGGTGCGCACCCGGCGGCCCGACGTCGTGGTCACCGACCTGAGCCTCCGGACCATCTCGGGCCTGGAGATGATCCGCAGACTCGGCAAGGAGGAGGATCCGCCGCACATCGTGGTCTTCACCGGAGCCGACGAGGACAAGACGGTGAGCGATGTGCTGCATGCCGGTGCGAGCTGCCTGCTCGGCAAGGATGCCCGACCGCAGGAGCTCGTCGCCGCGATCCGGGCCGCGGCAGCGGGCCGCACCATGCTCGCGCCGGACGTGGCCAGACGCCTGGTCACCTGGTTCCGTGAGAAGCCGGAGCCCCCCGAGTCCGCCCCGTGCCCGGAGGTGACCGAACTGACCCCCCGGGAACGGGAGGTGACCCGCATGGTGGCGCAGGGCATGTCGACCGAGGAGGTGGCCCGCGAACTGACCATCGGCGTCGCGACCGTGCGCACCCACCTGTACCGGGTGCGCATCAAGCTCGGTGTGCGCGACCGCGCCCAGCTCGTCTCGCTGGCCTACCGGTCCGGGCTCATCCGGTCGGCCGGGAGCGTCACCGGCGACGAGCAGCCCGGGATGCGGAAAGAGATGCACGCGGGCTGATCCTCACAGCGGCCGGGCCCCCGCCAGGACCGAGGGGCCCGCACCCGCCTCCGTGCCGGTCCGCCCTGTCTGTTCCAGGCGCGCCGCACCGACCAGGCGCCACAGCGCGGCAGGTTCGCCGTACCGGTTCGACTCGGCCGCGGCCAACCGGAAGTAGCGGTGCAGGCCCAGTTCGGCCGTCATCGCCCGCACACCGCAGCACTGCATGCACAGCCGCACCACCTCCCGCGCGGTCTCGGCTGCCATCGCCAGCGCCACGAGCGGCGCCGTCCCGACGTTCCCCGGCTCGGCGTCGACCAGCCACGCGCCCCGGTACACCGCTGCCCCGGTCGCGCGCAGCGCCACCAGAGCACGCGCCAACGGGAAGGCCACAGCGGGCAGATCACGCAGCCTGGTGTCGAACTGCCGCCGGCCGCCGGCATAGCGCACCGCGACCCGGTGCGCTCCGTCCGCGATGCCCAACAGGTAGGCGGCCTGCCGGAGCCGTGCCCGTGCGAGCGGGCCGTCGGCCGATGCGTCGAGCTTCGCGACCACGTCCGCCGCGCCGACCGGCGTGGCCTCGAACCGCACGACCGGGGGCCAGCACTCCGCCTCCGTGCTGCGGCCGGGCGCATCGTGCGGCACCGCGACCACGACCGGCTCGCCGCCGGTCCGGGTGGCCACGAGAAGCGTGCCGGGCGCGGGATCGTCGACGGTGGCCGTCCCGGTGAGTTCCCAGCCGCCTGCGCGGGGTGCGGCGGTGACGCCGCTCCCGGCGGGAACGGCTTCCAGGCCCGCGAGTGCCGCTCCGGCCGGGCCTCCGGTGTCGGCCGCCATCGCGTCGGCCCGGTAGGGGTTGCCGCGCGCCGCGCGGCCGAGCTCCTCGCTGACGGCCACTCCGGCCGTCAGGCCGAGACCGAGGCCGCCCGCGGAGGCCGGCCGCTCGAACTCGGCCGTGCCGAACCTGTCGAGCACCGCCCGCACGGGGCCGGCACCCCCGTCGGCCACCGGCGCTCCGTGCACCTCGGGCCGCAGAGGGACGGCGGCGAGGGTCGAACGCAACGCCCGGCGCACCTCGACGAGAAGAGGATCAGGGGTCGGGTCCATATCAGCTCTTCTCCTGTCCGAGGGAGTCGAAGGCAGCGGCGATGATCTGCAGCATCACCTCGGAGGTACCCGCCGACAGCGTGAGTCCCGGCGCCTCCCGGTACGCCGAGTCCAGCGTCACGGCCGGCCCGGTACGAGTCGCCCGCTGCTCGGGACCGGGGATGTCGGCGGCCCACGAGGCGATGTCCCGGGCGAGTTCGCTGCTGTGGTACTTGGCGACGGCGGCAGCGACCGGATCGACCCGGTCGCGGGCCAGCCCGGTGAGCACCTCCCACGCGAGGACGTGGTCCGCCACCAGCGCGCCCTCCCAGCGGCCGATCCGCTCCAGATGGGTGTCGTGCGCCGCGTCCGGGCCGCGGTCGATCAGCGCCCGGAGCGCGGCCTCCAGCCAGTGCTCGGCCTTGAGGAAGTAGTCCAGGCCGGTGCGCTCGATGGCCAGGGCCTCGTTGAGCAGCGGCCACCCCTGGTCCCGTGCGCCGAGGAGCTCGTCCCCGGACACCGGCACCGAGTCGAGGTCGACCCGGTGGAACTGCTCGTCGCCGACACCGGGCTCGGCCGTCACCGTGACACCGGGGGCGCCGAGGTCGACCAGGAACAGGCTGATCCCCTGGTACTTGCCGGCTCCCGGCGTCGTGCGGGCCGCGCACAGTCCGAGGTCGACGAAGCGTGTCTTGAGGCTGAACACCTTCGTACCGGTGATCCGGTAGCCGTCGCCGTCCGGCTCGGCCACGGTCTGCAGCGCGCCGAGATCCGATCCTGCGTCCGGTTCGGTGTAGAGCACGGAGGCGAAGCGCTCACCGCACGCCAGCGCCGGAAGGTGCCGTCGCTTCTGCGCGGCGCTTCCCGCCATGAGGAGGAACTGCCCCACGATCTGAATGGTGTTGACGTGCAGGGTGTCCGGTACGCCGGCACGCACCAGTTCCTCCGCGACGATCGCGGCATCCGTGAGGGGGCGGTCCGCTCCGCCGAACTCGGCCGGCCAGTGCACGGCGAGCAGCCCGAGCTTGCCGAGCAGGTGGTACAGCGGCCGGACGTCCGGCTCCAAGCCGTGAGCAGGGACGGCGTCCGCCACGGCCCCCTGCACCTCCGCGGAGCGCAGCGCTCGCCGGACCTCCGCCCGGAACCGTTGTTGCTCCTCGGTGAATCCGAACCGCATGAGCGCCTCCTCAGGGAACGAGTGTCCGTTCGATCGCGGCGACGACCCGGCTCAACGCCGGTTCCGAGAACAGCGTGTAGTGGTCCCCTCCCACGTCGTCGGCCCGGAACGGACCCGTGCACACCGTCCGCCACTGCTCCCGCATCGCGGCGGAACGAGAGGCCGTGAGCAGGGTGACCGGACCGCCGTACGGACCCGGTGGGCGATATGCCTGCTCCGACAGCGCACAGGACCGGAAGATCTCGTAGTGGGTGTCCAACTCTTCGTCGGTCAGATCCAGGTCGACGCCGAGAGCGATCAGGGTGTCCCGGACGTCGGCCTCGCCGGCGACCGGGTCGTCCAGCACGCCGCGCACCGCGGGTCCGCCCTGCCCTGCCATCCTGGCGACGTCGTGGACGAACCGCTGCCGTACCGTCTGCTCGTCGAGGGAGGCGGCCCCCTCGTCGTAGAAGGCGTCCAGCAGCACCACCGGCGGCCGTGCGCCGGTGTCCCGCTCGATCTGCCGGGCGACCTCGAAGGCGAGGACCCCGCCGTAGGACCAGCCGGCCAGCGAGCACGCCGGAGGCAGACCGTTCGCGGTCAGCGACTGCGCGATCCTGGTGGCGGCCAGCACGATGCCGTCCTGCGGCGGCGCGGCGGCGTCCCGCGGGTCGGCGGCGAAGCCGGCTGCGCCGATCCCCTCGCGCAGCGCCCTGACCAGCGGGATGTAGCAGAACAGTTCGCCGCCCGACGGATGCATCAGGATCACCCGCGCGGGGCCGGGCGATCGCATGGTCACCGCTTCCCGGGCGTCGTCCTCCCGTGCGGCGCTTCGCACGGTCTCCCCGCCGGGCGGACTGTCCAGCGTGTCGAGCGGATCGTCGTCACCGGGCCGCGAGGTGCGGGCGGTGTCCACGACACCGGCCAGATGGGCGATGGTCGGAGAGGTGAAGAAGTCGGTGAGTGCCACCTCCACCCCGAACCTGCGGTTGATCGCCGACATCAACTGGGCCGCCTGGAGGCTGTTGCCGCCCGCCTGGAAGAAGTCGTCGTGCACGCCGAGCCGGACGTTGCGCAGCAACGGGGTGAGCACGTCGTCCAGCAGCACCCTTTCCGTCGCGGTGCGCGGTTCGTCGGCCGGTTCGCCGCCCGCCGAGCCCGGGTCCGGGGCGGGCAGTCTGCGCCAGTCGACCTTGCCGCTGCTGGTGAGAGGCAGTTCGTCGAGGACGACGAAGTACGACGGGATCATGTACGAGGGCAGCAGCGCAGCCAGATGTTCGCGCACCGCGGGTACCTGCTGCTCGTGGATGCCGGTCAGGTAGCCGACAAGGTGGCGGTCGCCGGCATCATCGGTCCACGGCTGCGCGCGGACCGTGCCGACTCCTTCCATACTGGCCAACGCCGACTCGACCTCGCCCAGTTCGATGCGCAGTCCGCGGATCTTGACTTGCTGGTCGAGCCGGCCGAGGAAGACCAGCCGCCCGTCGGGCAGCCGTTTCACCAGGTCCCCTGTCCGGTACAACCGGCCGCCCGGTGCGGTGCCGAACGGGTCGGTGACGAACTTCTCCGCGGTCAGCTCGGCCCGGTCGAGGTAGCCGCGGGCCAGTCCGGCACCGCCGATCACCAACTCGCCCGGTACGCCGACCGGCACCTGGCGGAGGTCGCGGTCCAGCACGTGCGCGACGTGGTTGGTCATGGGAAGGCCGATCGGGGGTGAGGCGTCCCAGGTGCCCGGGCACTCCTCGATGATCATCGTCACCGTGCACTCGGTCGGCCCGTATCCGTTGAACAGCCGCCTGCCCGGGTTCCAGCGGTTCACCAACTCGCCGCTGAACGCCTCGCCGCCGACGAAAGCGATCCGCAGGTCGGTGAACTTCTCCGGCACCAGCAGCGGCATCACGGTCGGCGGAAGGTCGATGACGGTGATCCCGGCCCGTTCCATCAGCGACTGGAGCCGGTCGATGGAGAGCCGTTCGTCCTCCGTCGCCAGACACAGGCGTGCGCCGGTCAGCAGCGCGGCGAACGTTTCGAACACCGACACGTCGAAGGTCGCCGAGGCGAACCCGAGCACCCGGTCGGCCGGTGTCAGGTCGAACAGGTCCCGCGTGGTGTCGATGAAGTTGACCACGCCCCGGTGTTCGAGCAGGACGCCCTTGGGCTTTCCGGTACTGCCGGAGGTGTAGATGACGTACGCGACGTCGCCGGGGCCGGCCGCGAGCGGGGGGTTCTGCGCGGGCATCGCCGCCAGCTCCGCGAGGACCGCGTCCAGCGTCACCACCGGTGCGGTGACCTCGCTCACGGCCTTTCCGACCTCGGCGTGCGCGAGCACCGTGTGCAGGTCCGCGTCGGCGGTGATCTCCGCGACACGTCCGGCGGGGTGTGCCGGGTCGAGCGGAACGTAGGCCGCCCCGGTCTTGAGGACCGCCAGGACCGCCGTCGTCAGGTCCACGTTCCTGCGCAGGCAGAGACCGACCCTGGCGCCCGGCCCGACACCGCGTTTCCGCAGCAGCGCGGCGAGCCGGTTCGCACGTGCGTTGAGGTCGCGGTAGGTGGTTTCCACGTCGGAGACCACGACCGCCGTGCTGTCCGGAGCCTCCGCGGCGCGCGCCTCGAACTGTTCCACAACGGTGGTCTCCCGGACGGGCCGCACCGGCCCGCGCCCGATCCGGTCGAGGAAGTTCTTGTCCTCCGGGCTCAGCACCTCCGCGGCCGACAACGGTGCGTCGGGGGCGGAGGTCAGGGTGCGCAGCAGACCGTCGTAGTGCCGGGCGAACCGGGTGATGCTTCCGCGGTCGAACAGGTCGCTGTTGAACTCGATGCGCAGCATCGTCCCGTCGCGGGGTGCCGTCGGCTCCACCACGTTCCAGGTCATGTCGAGCGCAGAGGTGTCCGACCGCAGCACCTCCTGAGATGCCACGAGCCCGGGCATGTCGGGCGCGGCGCCCCCGTTCCGGAGGGCGAACGCGATCTGGAAGAGAGGTGGGCGTGAGGGGTCGCGGGGCGGATCGACCGCCTCGACGAGCTTGTCGAACGGCAGGTCGGCATGTGTGTGCGCATCCGCCACCATGCGCTTCACCCGCTGCACCGACTCGCGGAAGGTCGGGTCGCCGGAGAGGTCGCCGCGCAGCACGGCCATGGTGGCGAAGGAGCCGATCACTGACGCCACGGCATCGTGCCGGCGGTTCGCGTCCGGCGAGCCGATCACCAGGTCCTCGAGGCCGCAGTATCGGTTCAGGAAGGTGAAGAAGACGGCGAGGAGGACGTCGAACGGCGTGGCGTTCTCCTCCCGGGCCAGTTGTCGCGCCTGCTCCGTGCCACGGCGTCCGAGGGGGAATGCGACCGTCCCACCGGCGAAGGTCGGCGTGTCGCCGCGCGGCCGGTCGGTCGGGAACTCCAGCACTTCGGCACCTGCCAGTGCGTCCCGCCAGTGCGCGGACGGCCGGTCCAGCCCGCTGCCGTCGAGCCGCTCGCGCTGCCACACCGCGTAGTCCGGGTACTGCACGGGAAGCGCGGGAAGTTGCGGCGTGCCTCCGTCGCACACCGAGCGGTACGCCTCCGTCAATTCACCGGTCAGCACACCGAGCGACCACCGGTCGAGGAGGATGCGGTGCGCGTCGAACAGGAAGAGGTGGTCGCGAGGCGCCACTCTGATCAGCATCGCCCGCCACAGCGGGGCCCTGCTGAGGACGAACGGTTCCGCGATCCGTTCGTCGACGAGCGCGCGAGCGGCGGCGAGCCGATCCTCCGGGTCCTCGCCCGCGACCTCGACCACGGGGAGCGCGACCGGGACGTCGGGTACGACGACCTGCCGCGGGGCGCCCTGACGCTCCACGATCGTGGTCCGCAGCGCCTCGTGCCGCGCCACGACCGCGGCCAGCGCCGAATGCAACGCGTCGACGTCCAGGGCGCCCTGCAGCCGCAGGCACAGCGGCATGTGGGGGGTGGGACCGTCCGGCACCGGGCGGTCGGGGAGGAGCAGGGACCGCTGCTGGTGCGAGAGCGGTGCCGGACCGGTGTCCCCGCGGGGCGTCGGGCCCTGCCGGGCCGCCTCCTCCGTCTGCTTCCGCAACCGTGCGAGGAACTGTGCGCGGCGCTCGGCGGGCAGCGCGGCGAGGCGGTGGGTCATGTCGCTCATCGCCGGCTCCCTCCGGGAAGCGCCGCAACGGTCTCCCGGCCGTTCGGGGCGCCGGGCAGGTCCGCCAACTCGCCGATGGCGAGGGAGAGCACGTCGATGCCGCGGAGGTAGTCGGACAGCACGATGTGTTCGTCGTCGGCGTGGTCCAGCCTGCTGTCGCCCGGGCCGTACGTGGCCATCGGGACGTTCCAGACCTCGGCGAGGGTGTTCATGTCCGAGGTGGCCGTCTTCACCACCAGCCGGGGCTGGGCGTGCAGCTGCCTGATCCCGGAACTCAGCGCGCGGACCACCGGGCCGGACCGGCCCTCCCGACAGGCCGCCACCGAGTTCAGCACGTCGAGGGTGCCGAAGGGCAGGCGGTCGCGAAGGTCGTCCACCAGCGCCTCGACGTCGAAGCCCGGCGGAGTCCGGACGCTGAAGTCCGCCGTCGCGGTCGTCTGGTCGGCATTGAGCTGACAGAGCGTCGCGCCCGGCTGGGCGAACACGGCGTGGCTCGCGTCCGGGCCGAGCAGGTCGACGAGTGCGGCCCAGGCGGAGACGGCAAGTTCGGACGCCTTGGGGGCCGGGTTGCTCGGATGCGTGGCGGGGCAGGCGACGGTGTAGCGCAGGTCGAGCTTGCCCTTGTAGCCCAGCACCACGCTGGACCAGCCGCTCGGTTCCCCCACGATCAGAGCGTCCGGCGGATCGTGGGTGGCCCGGATCGCCATGGCACCGCGGGAGCCGGGGGTCTCCTCCTCGACGACGCCGATGACCACGATCCGGCCCGGGAAGTGCGCCGCGCCGGCCGCGGCGCAGATCATCGCCGCGAGCGGTCCCTTCGCGTCCACCGCGCCCCGGCCGTAGAGCTTGCCGCCCTCCGAGCGCACCGGGATCCGGCCCGGGACGGTGTCGAGGTGCCCCAGCAGCATCAGCGTCGGGCCCTCACCGCGTTCGATCACGCCGACGACGTTCCCCACCCCGTCGATGTGCGCCCGGAACCCCAGGTCCGCCATCGTCCCGGCCAGGAAGTCGGCCAGCGCACGCTCCTGGTAGGAGGGAGAAGGGATCTCGAGCATTCCGCGCAGCAGTCCGGCGGCGCACGTCTCGGTGACATCGCCGGACGACGTGAAGGCCCAGTTCATCCTTGTCCTCGTTCCAGTAGGTGTTCGACGATGCGGTCCGCGACATCGACCCGGTCGCCGAGCGCGGACTGGAAACCGGAGAATTCGACCCGGTGATTGACCTCCAGCACCATGAGCCGGCCGTCCTGGTCCTCGATCAGGTCGACACCGGCGATGTCGGCGCCGACGGCAGCGGCGGCACCGATCGACAGCTTGGTGATCTCCGGTGTCGTTTCGCAGGGCCGGGTTCGGGCGCCGAGCGTCACGTTGGTGCGCCACAGGTCCCCCGTCCGGTAGACGGCGCCCAGTACGTCGCCACCGACCACGATCGCCCGGATGTCCCTGCCGGGCTTGTCGATGAGCTCCTGGACGTAGCCGAGGTGGGACTGCGGGCCGGGCAGCGCGCCGACGTACTCCAGCACGCTCTCCGCCGCGGCACGGTCGGGCAGCCGCACCACCAGCCGTCCCCACGAGCCGACCAGCGGTTTGATCAGCGCCGGGTAGCCGAGGGAGTCCAGCGCGGCCAGCGCGGCCTTCGGGGTGAGGCCGAGCGCCGTGCGCGGTGTCGGCAGCCCGGCCGCCTGCAGCGCGGCGGTGGTGCGCCACTTGTCACCGGCCACCTCCGTCGCGTCCGCGCTGTTGACGACCAGCGCCCCGGCGGAGGCGAGGCAGCGGGCCGCGTAGGCCGCGCGCACCTGGCCCACCTCCCGGTTCAGCACGGCTCGCCAGGGGAGGTCGTGCTGTCCGGCCGGGAACCACTGCTCGCGGGTGTCGACGTGGTCGAAGGGAACACCACGCCGGTCGAGTGCGTCGAACAGCCGTTTCTCGTCGGCGCCGACCCTGCTGGCGAGTACGGCGATGCCGGCTTCACCCCGGTGCTCTGGTGTCGATGACACGTGACCTCCGTAGTAGGACCGCTGGTTGACCGGACGGCACAACCCGGTCTGCCGCGTCGGGAAGCGACGCTAGGGCCCCGTCGGCGCTCTCCGCGTCCGTGACAGGTGCATTCCGGGGGACGTATTCCGTTGACTGCCCGCCCCCGCGGCTGCGGATTTCGCTTACCCGGCCGGTGTCGGGCGCGTGCCACTCTTGAGCGGATTCCGCACACCCGCGGCAGCAGTGCACCGCACGCGTTCGTCCGGTCGTCGCGGGCCGCGCCAGAGGGAAGAGGGAACCGTGGAGCACATGTCACAGCGGATACCGGTGCTCGCACTGTGGAGCGCGCCGCGCTGCCGCTCCACCGCGTTCGCCCGCATGATGGCCGAGCGCGGCGACCGCACCGTGGTGCACGAACCCTTCTCCCAGGTGGTCGACTTCGGCGAGGCGAAGGTCGGTGACGGGGTGGCGCACAGTGAGCGGGACGTGCTCGCGGGGCTGCGCGCCCTCGCGGCGGAGCGGCCGGTGTTCTTCAAGGACACCACGGACTTCCACTTCCCGGCCCTGCTCGCGGACCGGGAGTTCCTGGCGGCCGCGACCCACACCTTCATCATCCGCCACCCGGCCGAGGCCATCGCGTCGCACCACGCGCTCAACCCGAACCTGGGGCGCGACGAGATCGGCTTCGCCCGGCTGCACGAGATCTTCGAGGCGGTCCGGGACGTCACCGGAACGCCCCCGGTCGTCGTCGACTCGGACGATCTGCTCGACCGTCCGGTCGACACCGTGCGGGCCTACTGCGAGGCGGTGGGCATTCCGTTCCTGCCGGAGGCGCTGAACTGGAGTCCCGGGATGCGGCCCGAGTGGCGGGCGACAAGCAGGTGGCACGAGTCCACCAGCGCGACCGCCGGCTTCGGGCGCCGAACCCCTGGTCGCAGCTCGACAGTTGACGCCGATCCGCGGCTGCGGGCCCATCGGGACCACCACCTGCCGTACTACGAGAAGCTGCGCGCCGCCGCCCTCCGCCCCTGAGCGGCTGCCGATACCAGAGAAGCCGGACCCGGGAGCGGTGCGCCGACCGCTCGCCGGCCGGTACGCGATGCAGCGCCGCTTTTCCCTGCCGGCTCGACTCCCACCGGCCGACCACGCGTCACACCCACCTCGCACCGCACCCGCCGCCCTCGCCGAGTAGGCAGCAGGCTTACCCGGCGCGTACATCGGAACACCGATTCGGGTCCCGACAGTAATCACGGTGCGGACGAACCGAAACGAACCTGCGGCCTAGGTTCGCCCTACCAACCGGCCTTCCAGCGAGGGGGATCACGTGACGGACACATCGGTGGCCTCCGCCCTGACCCGACTGTGTGATCCGGTCGACATCACCGACCACCGCAACAACACGGCCATCTCCGCGGCGACGGACACCAAGGCGGGAGCGTTCAACGTCTGGGGGAACTCGTTCGCCGCGGAATACCTCCCCGACGGCGAGAGCCTCGTCCACGTGGGCGGAGTCCCGTTCCGCTTCCCCCCGGTCTGCGACGGCCCCGACAACGTCCGATGTGCCGGGCAGTACCTCGGTGTCCCCGAGGGCCGCTACGACTGGATGCATGTGCTGGCGGCGGCGGAACGGCGCTGCGAGGACACCGTCGAGCTGAACTTCCTGGACGGAACGGTCGACGCGGAACCGCTGCGGGTCTCCGACTTCTGGGCGGCCCCCGCATGGTTCGGCGAACTCACGGCGTTCGAGAGCCTGGCGATGCACTACCCGCACCACGTGCAGCGGGGCGTCTCCGCCTTCATGTGGGCGCAGCGGGTGCCCGTCACCCGCCGCGCCGACCTGGCCGGCGTCCGGTTGCCGCGCAACATCGCGGTGCACGTCTTCGCGGTCACTCTTCAGCGGGCGGAGGTTCCGGCATGAGCGGCACGGTGACAGCACGGACCTACATGACCACCGGTCCGGAACCCGAACTCTGGTACCGCGACCTGATCAGCTGCCTCCAGGCGACGTTCGGCTCACTGGTGGCCCGGGCCGGAGCCGACCCCCTGAGCGTGCTGGGAGCGGGGTGGCGGTTCCTGCACCTTCCCGGCGAGGTCACGTCCGAGGAGTTCTCCTACCCGTGTCCGGCCGACGGGCCGGACGGCCCCGACCTCGGTGCCGCACTCGCACCGCACCACGCACTGCACTCGCGCTGGTGGCAGCCCGCCGACGAGGACGACCTCTGGCGGGAGATCCGCGAGACGCTGGCCGAGGACCGGCCGGTCGTCGCGGCGGTGGACAACTTCCACCTGCCGTTCCGCCCCGCCTACGGCGACGTGCACGCCGCTCACCTCGTGGTGGTCTACGGCCTGGACGAGGTCCGCGGGGTGGTCCACGTGTCGGACGCGATGCCGCCGGCGTTCCGCGGGCCCGTCCCGATCGAGGCGTTCCAGCGCAGCTGGGGGTCAGCCAACCCGACGGACGTCCAGGACGCGTTCTTCAGCGACGCGCGGATCGGACGGCGCTGCCTCGACGTCCGGCTCGACAGCCCGCCGCCGCCCCTCACGCCCGAACTGCTCGGAGGCTTCCTCCGCTGCGACGTCGAGAAGTTCACCACCGCCACCGCCGCCCGGACCGGTCTCGCCGGATTCGACGCCTTCGCCGCCGAGCTCGTCGACCGCTGCCGGGCCGGGGACGCCAGCGCGTTGAGCGAGCTGTACGCCTTCGGCTGGGGCATGCAGGCACAGGCATCCCTGCACGGCGAACTGCTGCGCTGCTGCGGACGGGACTGGTGCGATCCGGAACTCGCCGGCGCGGGACGGGCCGTCGAGACCGTCGCACACACCTGGACCGGGCTGCGGATCACCGGCGCGCACGGCCTGGACGATCCCCGTGCGGCCTCGGCGGACATCGCCCGCCACGCCCACCTGCTGCGCGGCACGTACGCGAGAGCGGTCGACGCCGTCGGCGCGGCAGCGGCGCGGCTGTGACCGCGCGCGGCGGCTCGACCACCGTGACCATCCCGAGAGGACAGTGATGAGTAAGCTGGCAGCGTTCGGCGGCTCCGCGGCCGTACCGAGGGAATTGCGCCGGGTGGACTGGCCGCTGGTCGAGGACGAGGACCGCAAGGCCGTCCTCGACGCACTCGACGGCGCCAAACTGGTGTCCAACTCGGAGGGCACGAACCCGGTTTCCACCCTCGAGGAGCACTGGGCAGAGCGGTTCGGCTTCGACCACTGCGTCGCCGTCTCCACCGGGACCGCCGCGCTGTCGCTGGCGCTCGCCGCACTCGGAGTCGGACCGGGCGACGAGGTTGTCGTGCCCGCGCTCAGCTTCATTGCCACGGGCCTCGCCCCGCTGCACCAGATGGCCGTTCCCGTGTTCGCCGACATCGACCCGGTCACCTTCAACCTCGACCCGGACGACGTGGAACGCCGGATCACCTCCCGGACGGCGGCGATCGTCCCGGTGCATCTGCACGGCGCACCCGCCGACATGGACCGGCTCACCGACATCGCGCGCCGGCACGGTCTGGCCATCGTCGAGGACGCGGCGCAGGCACCCGGAGCGACGCACCGCGGACGGCCCGTCGGCGGTATCGGCGACGCGGGCGCCTTCAGCCTCCAGGCCACCAAGAACATCCCCACCTGCGGGGAGGGCGGACTACTCGTGACCGGCAATGCCGAACTGGCCGAGTCGGTACGCAGGGGCAGGCAGTTCGGCGAGGTGATCGAGAGCGGCCGGGACCGCGACTACGTGTCCCACGGCCTCGGCTGGAACCACAAGATGAACGCCCTCCAGGCCGCGTTCACCGATGCGCAGCTCACCCGGTTCGACGCCTACGAGAGCGCGCGGCAGCGCAACATCACCGAGTTCCTCGAACGGCTCGCGGCGCTGCCCGGCCTGGAGGTGCCCAGTGCTCTCCCCGACACCACCCACGCCTGGCACATCCTGAGGTTCCGCTTCGACCCGGCCGCCTTCGGCCTGGACACCGGGCGGCCTGAGGCCCTGCGGGCGGCGCTGCGGCGGCTGCTGCGCGCAGAGGGCGTGCCGATGTCGCAGTACCAGCTCATGCCGCTGCCCGACCAGAAGGTGTTCGTCGACCGCATCGGCTTCGGGGCGGGCTACCCCTGGTCCGTGACCGGCGTACCCGGGCCCGTGCAGGGCGAGGACTTTCCGGTGGCCCGTGCGGTCATCGCGGACTCGCTGACCCTCCAGAAGCGCCACCTCCACCCGGACTCGTGCGATCTGCTGCGCCACTACGCCGACGCCTTCGAAAAGGTCTGGGCCAACGCCGAGATGGTGACCACCCTCGCGGGAGCCGCGTCATGACCGCCACCGGAACCCCCACGCGCCAGGACACGCTGGAAGCGGCGGCCGCCCGCATCCGCTCCCATGTCGTCGACATGTGCGCGGGCCCGGAGGGCGGCCATCTCGGAGGCGCGTTCTCCTGCACCGAGGTACTGGCCGCGCTGTACTTCTCGGTGATGAACGTGGACCCGCAGCGGCCCGACGACCCCGATCGCGACCGCTTCCTGCTCAGCAAGGGCCACGCCGCCGTCGCCCTGTACGCGACCTTGGCCGAGCGGGGCTACCTGCCGGTCGAGGAACTCGCCGAGTACGGGCGTCCCGGAAGCAGACTGATGGGCCATCCGGTCCGCGCGGTGCCGGGCGTGGAGCTGCCCACCGGGTCGCTCGGCCACGGCCTGGCACTGGCCTGCGGCTTCGCGCTGGCCGCCCGGTACGCCGGCCGTGACGCGCGCAGCTTCGTGCTGCTCGGCGACGGTGAACTCCAGGAGGGCTCGGTCTGGGAGGCGGCCATCGCGGCCTCGTCGCTCCGACTGGACCGGCTGGTCGCGGTGGTGGACCGCAACGAACTGCAGCTGACCGGCTCCACCGAGCGCATCGCGCCGATGGGAAACCTGGCAGAACGTTGGCGCAGCTTCGGCTGGTCGGTCCGCGAGGCGGACGGCCACGACGCAGACGGGCTGGCGGAGCACCTCGCCGGTGCGCCGTGGGAACCGGGCAGGCCGAGCGTGCTCATCGCGCGCACCGTCAAGGGCCAGGGACTCCCGTTCCTCGCCGGCCGGGCGGCGAGCCACTACGTCACCTTGTCCGAACGGAACCACGCCCGAGCCATGGGTGCCCTACGGAGGACGGACCCGACCGCATGAGCCGCGCCACACGAGAGGCCTACCGGGACTGCCTGCTTCCTCTGCTGGAACGGCACCCCGAACTGATCTGCCTGGACACCGACACCGGCCTGTTCAACGCGGAATACGCGAGGACGGCGGGGGACCAGTACCTCAACCTCGGCATCGCCGAGCACAACCTGATGGGCATCGCGGCCGGTATGGCCGCCTGCGGGCGGGTCCCGTTCGTCAACACGATGGCCGCCTTCGCCGCGTCCCGCGCTCTGGAAGCCATCAAGATCGACATCGCCTACAACGCGCTGCCCGTCCGCATCATGGCCACCCACGGTGGTCTCGCCGCAGGCCACCTCGGTCCGACGCACCAGGCCCTGGAGGACCTGGCCGTGCTGCGGTCGCTGCCCGGCATGACGGTCGTCGTCCCCGCCGACGCCGCTGCCACGGAGGCGTGCGTCGAGCAGAGCCCGGACCTTCCCGGGCCGCTCTACGTCCGGCTCGGCCGGAAGCCTTCGCCCCCGCTGCCCGCCTCCCCTCCTCCTGTCATCGGCCGGGCGCAGACGCTGCGGCAGGGAGAGGACGTCGTGCTCGCCTGCTGCGGGCCGTACCCGGTGCTCGCCTGTCTCGCCGCGGCGGACGTCCTCGCTCAGCACGGTGTCGAGGCCACCGTGCTGAACCTGCACACGCTGCGGCCGCTCGACACCGAGACGCTCGTGGCCGCGGCGCGTCCCGCCCGGTTCGTGGTGACCGTCGAGGAGCACTGGCGGACCGGCGGCCTCGGCGGCGCGGTGGCGGAAGCGCTGGCGGAGGCCCATCCCGCACGGGTGCTGAGGCTGGGCATGCCAGACCGGTTCGTCGACGCGGTCGGCAACCAGGAACACCTCGTCGCCCACTACGACCTCACCGCGGAGCGGGTGGTGAGCACGGTGCGCACCGCTCTCGACTCGACTGTTCTGTCCGGCACGACCGTCTGAAGGGAGACATGGGATGACTACGGCGCAGGCCTGTCCGGAGTGCGAGGACGAGGTGGCCATCGGTGCATCGGTGCGGCTCAACGAGATCCTCGAGTGCGCGGGTTGCCGGAGCGAGTTGGAGGTCGTGGCGTTGAGCCCGGCTGTGCTCGCGCTGGCGCCGGAGGTCGAGGAGGACTGGGGAGAGTGACCGTGCGCCGAATCCTCACACCGGACGGGGCCGGCTCGTGATCCGCGTCGCGGTGGTGGGTGCCGCCGGCTACATCGGCGGGGAACTGCTGCGCCTGCTCCTCGGCCACCCCGAGGTCGAGGTGGTGGGCGCGGTGTCCTCCCGCTTCCCGGGCAAGCGGGTCGACGGGGTCCACCCGAACCTGCGCTCCATCACCGACCTGCGGTTCTGCTCGGCCGACGAGGTGGGGGAGTGCGACACGGTCTTCCTTGCCACACCGCATCGCGCGGCGATGACACAGATCGGTCGCTGGACCGCGCGGGCCGAGCAGGTCATCGACCTCACCGGCGACTTCCGGCTGGACGACCCCGAGGCGTTCCGGCGCTACTACGGCAGCGAACACGCCGCGCCGCACCTGCTCGGGGAGTTCGTTCCCGGAATCCCCGAGCTGTACCGGAAGAGCCTGCGCGGCGCCGACCTGGTCAGCGTGCCCGGCTGCATGGCGGTGGCGGGCGTGCTCGCGCTTCACCCACTCGTGGAGCGCGGACTGGTCGAAGAAACGGCCCACTTCGACGCGCGCACCGGGTCCAGCGGCTCGGGCGCCACCGCGGGCGAGGCGAATCTGCACGCCGAACGCAGCGGCGCCATGCGGGTTTTCGCACCGACCGGGCACCGGCACGAGGCCGAGATCTCGCGGCACCTCGGCATCTCGGCCGCCATGACCGCCACCGGGGTCGAGGCGGTACGTGGTGTGCAGACCATCTGCCACGTCGCGCTGCGTCCCGGCGCGGACAAGTCGGCGGTGCGGAGGGCCTTCCGCGAGCAGTACCAGGACGAGCCGTTCGTACGGCTGGTGGCACAGCGCCGCGGCACCTTCCGCTACCCGGAACCGAAGATCCTGCTCGGATCGAACTTCTGCGACGTCGGATACGCCCTCGACGAGGACACCGGACGCCTGATCACCATCGCGGCGCTGGACAACCTCATGAAGGGTGGCTCGGGCAACGCGGTCCAGTGCATGAACATCCGCAGGGGCTGGCCGGAAACGCTCGGCCTGTCGTTCCCCGGCCTGCATCCCGCCTGAGCCCCGTCGAACTGGAGAGACTGTGACCACGAGACCGCTGACAGTCGTCAAGTGCGGCGGCAACCCGGCCGTCGACGCCGCCGGTGTCTGCGCCGACGTCGCCGGACTCGTCCGGGACGGGCAGTCCGTCGTCCTGGTGCACGGAGGCTCCGGCGAGATCGCGCGCCTGGCCGGCAGGCTCGGAGTGCCGCAACGCACCCTCGTCTCCCCGGACAGGGTCACCACCAGATACACCGATCCGGCGACGCTGGAGGTGGTCACCCTCGCACTGGCCGGTGGGGTCAAGCCGGGGATCGTCGCGGAGCTGTCCCGGCTGGACGTGCCCGCGGTCGGTCTCACCGGCCTGGACGGCGGTATGCTGCGGGCCCGCCGCAAGTCCGCGGTACGGGCGGTCGTCGACGGTCGGAAGACCCTGGTCCGCGACAACCTCAGCGGCCGACTCCACGAGGTGCGGACCGAACTGCCCGAAGCCCTGCTGCGCTCCGGCTTCGTGCCCGTGGTCTCGCCCCCCGCGATCGACGAGAGCGACCGGCCGGTGAATGTCGACGCCGACCGTGCCGCCGCAGCACTCGCGGCGGCACTCGGCGCCGACCGGCTGGTCCTGCTCACCGGCGCACCGGGAGTGCTCGCCGATCCCGACGACGGCACCAGCGTGCTGAGCACCTACGAGGTGCCGGCGGCCGGGGCGCCCGGCACCTTCGCCGGCGGCGGGATGGCGCTCAAACTCGTCGCGGCGCGAGAAGCACTCGCCGGCGGGGTGGCGTCGGTACGCGTGGCGGACGGGCGTCGGCCCCACCCGGTCGATCGCGCGCTGGGCGGTGCCGGAACCACCGTGACCCTGGCGGACCGTGCCTCGGGCGACCGGCAGGCCGTATGAGAACAGGAACCGGGACCGCGTGGACCGAGCCGCTCCGCGGGGTGCCCGTGGCGCGGCACACCGGACCGCTCCCGGCGATCGCATTCCCGAGAGAATTCCGGACCGGACATCCTCTCCGCGTTCCCGTGCCCGACCGGAAGGGGGTTTCCGAATTCCCGGGTGTTCCGCTCGCCGCACATCCGGGAATCCGCGCCTGACCCGGAACGGCCAGGAGAGCGACGCGACACCCGTGGGTGCTGCTCACGCCGCACGAATCCCGACGTGACCGTCCCGCGGTTTCCGATGCACCCGCTGCGCATCCGATCCGCGCAGGGAAGTCCCGCAGGACGCGCTGCCTGCAAGAACGCCCACCCGACGACATCGCCGCCGACAGGGGAGAATCCTTCGACATGACTGCGGACGCCACTTCCACCCCGGACCACATCGCCCTGGCCGAGCGCTGGAGCGCGCACAACTACGACCCGTTGCCCGTGGTCCTCTCCCACGCCGAAGGCGCCTGGATGACCGACGTGGACGGCAGGCGCCACCTCGACTTCCTCGCCGGGTACTCCGCGCTCAATTTCGGCCACCGCCACCCCGATCTCGTCGCGGCGGCCCAGGAGCAGCTCGGTCGGCTGACGTTGACCGGCCGGACCTTCCACCACGACCAGTTCGGACTGTTCTGCCGCGAACTGGCCGAGCTGACGGGCACCGAGACGGTACTGCCCGCCAACTCCGGCGCGGAAGCGGTCGAGGCAGCGGTGAAGATCGCCAGGAAGTGGGCCTACCGGGTCAAGGGCGTGCCGGACGGCGCCGCCGAGATCGTCGTCGCGGGGGAGAACTTCCACGGCCGGACCACGACCATCGTCTCGTTCTCCACCGACTCCGAGGCCCGTGACCAGTTCGGCCCCTTCACCCCGGGCTTCACAGTGGTGCCCTACGGCGACATCGAGGCGCTCCGCTCCTCGATCGGCGGGAACACGGCCGCGGTTCTGCTGGAGCCCATCCAGGGCGAGGCCGGCGTGGTGGTCCCGCCCAAGGGCTACCTCGCCGAGGTCCGCCAGTTGTGCGACGAGAGCAACACGCTGTTCATCGCCGACGAGGTGCAGTCCGGACTGGCGCGCACCGGAGCGACGCTCGCGCTCGACCACGAGGCCGTTCGCGCGGACCTGTACACCCTCGGCAAGGCGCTGGGGGGCGGGATCGTGCCGGTCTCCGCGGTGGTGGGCCGGGCCGACGTCCTGGGCGTACTCAAGCCCGGCGAGCACGGCTCGACCTTCGGCGGGAACCCGCTCGCCTGCGCGGTCGGCCGTGCGGTGGTGCGGCTGCTGGCCACCGGGGAGTTCCAGGAGCGGTCCCGTGAACTCGGCGCGTACGTCCACTCCCGACTCGGCGAGGTGGACGGTCTTGCCGAAGTGCGCGGCCGCGGCCTGTGGGCCAACGCGCGGATCGCCGAGGGGCGTCCGCAGGGACGCCGGGTTTCCGAGGCGCTCGCCGAGCGCGGACTGCTGTGCAAGGTGAGCGGCGCGGCTCTCCGGGTGGCGCCGCCGCTGGTGATCACCCGCGACGAGATCGACTTCGGACTCGACGCCATAGCCGAGGTGCTGCGGTGACGACGGACGTGCAGGCCGGATTCCGGTGCGCGGGAACGAGAGTCTGAATTCCTCCCTTCCCGGTCGGATACTCCGTGCTAGTGTCTCCGGCCGGGGGTTCCGCGCCGCAGTCCGCATTCCTCGAACACATCGCCTGCATGTGAATGGACCCGAGGCAGCTGCGTATTCGTTCGACACGCCACGGAGAAGGCTTCGAACGATCCGGCCTCGGTCGTGATGCCGTTTTCGACCCCGGCGGACCGCCGGGGGAAACGTGAAAGAGGGATCCACGTTGACCGACGTCGTACCCACCGGGCGGAATTCCTCGGCGGCCGGCACCGGCCGGCCGCGCATTCTGGTCATCGGCGGCAAGCTCAAGCAGGTCCGCAAGGCGCGGGAACTCGGCCTGGACGTCGTGCACGCCCAGTTCCCCGACGAGTACGACCGCGGCCACTGGCCGCACGTCGATCAGGCCCTGCTGCTGGACTACGGCGACATCGACCGCATTCTGCCGATGGTCCGGGCCCTGCACGAGGCGTATCCCCTCCGGGCGGCCGTGTCGCTGTTCGAACTCGGACTGCTGCCGGCGGCGCGCATCAACGAGGAACTCGGCCTCGGCGGCGAGTCCGTCGCCACCGTGGAACTGCTGCTCGACAAGCTGCGCATGCGCGAGCACCTGGCCGCGAGCGGCCTCAGCCCGGTGGCCTCCGCATCCGGCCGGACGGCGCAGGACATCCGTGACTTCGTCGAGGCACACGGACTTCCCGTCGTCGTCAAACCGATCCGGGAGTCCGGCAGCCTCGGGGTGTTCTGCATCCGTGACCGGGCCGAGGTGGACGCCGTGGCCGAGCAGTTCCGCTCGCTCGACGCGCAGCAGTGGTCCGTGAAGGACCTGTCCGACGCGGACTCCTTCCAGGGCGAGTTCCTCATGGAAGAGTTCCTGGACGGACCGGAGATCAGCGTGGAGACGCTGTCCTTCGACGGCAGGCACGTGGTGGTCGCGGTGACCGACAAGGAGTGCGGACCCGGTTTCGTCGAGCTCGGCCACGTGCAACCCAGTCGCTGCTCGGCCGGGACGCTGCGCGAAGTCGAGGGCCTGGTGACCGACTTCCTCGACGCGGTGGGACTGCGCAACGGCCCGGCCCACACCGAGGTCAAGCTGACCTCGCGCGGCCCCCGGATCGTCGAGTCGCACAACCGTATCGGAGGGGACCACATCGACGAACTGGCCGAGATCGCCTACGGCGTCGACATGGAGCGCCACGCACTGGGTGCCGGACTCGGTGTGGTGGAACCGCTCACCGCAACGCCGGAACCCCGCGGCGGAGCGGCCATCCGGTTCCTCACCCCGGAGCCCGGACGTGTCGTGGAGGTCACCGGTCTCGACGCGGTGCGTCAGGACCCGGCGTTCGTCGACCTCCAGTTGGATGTGGGGCCGGGCGACGAGGTGCCGCCGCTGACCTGGAACGAGGACAAGGTCGGGCACGTCGTCGCACGCGGCGCCGACGCCGCGGAGGCGGTCGCCCACAGCAAGCGACTGGCGGAGGCGATCCACGTGCGCACCAAACCCGTCGCGTGACCGCCGACCGCCGGGCCGGTCCGGCGCCGGGTAAGCGAAACGCGCAGCCGCACCGGACAGCGGTCAACGCCATGCGTCGGCGGCGATGAACCTCCCGGGGACGCCCCGGGCGCCGCGGTGCCCGTACGGTCCCTTGCGACGCGGCGGGCGGTGGCGCCGTCCGGCCGCCCCGGCGGAGGCCCACCGGTCCGTCGCATGCTCGCGGAGGACTGCGACGCCACGCCGTGTCGCACGCGTTTCCCCGACGGCCCGGAACGGACAGGAGAGCATTCGTGAGTGACTTCGCAGGACTCGTCGCGATCGTTACCGGCGGAGGATCGGGAATAGGCCTGGCCACGGCGCGGCTGCTGCGCAGCAGAGGAGCCGAGGTCGCCGCGCTCGATCTCGAGCCGGACGGCCTCCCCGACGGCATCGTGGGGATCGAGGCCGACGTCACCAACGACGCCCAGGTGCAGTCCGCCGTGGAGGCGGTGGTCGAACGGTTCGGCAGGATCGACGTCGTGGTGAACAACGCCGGGATCGGCGCGGTCGGAGACGTCGCCGCGAACGGCGACGACGAGTGGTTGCGCCTGCTGGACGTCAACGTGGTCGGGATGGTCCGGGTCGCCCGGCACGCACTGCCGCACCTGCGGCGCTCTCCCGCCGCGGCGATCGTCAACACCTGCTCGATCGTGGCGTGGGCGGGCGTGGAGCAGCGGGTGCTGTACTCGGCCAGCAAGGGCGCGGTGTACTCGCTGACGCTCGCCATGGCGGCGGACCACGTCCGCGAGGGCATCCGCGTCAACTGCGTCGCCCCCGGTTCGGCGGACACACCCTGGATCGGCAGGTCCCTCGAGCAGGCGCCGGACCCGGTCGCCGCACGGGCCGCTCTCGACGCGTTCCAACCCACGGGCCGCCTGGTGACGGCCGATGAGGTGGCAGGGGCGATCGCCTATCTGGCCAGCCCGTTGTCGAGTGCCACGGTGGGCACGATGCTCGCCGTGGACAACGGGATGCACGGCCTGCGGCTGCGTCCGCCGGCCCCGCAGTAGCGCACGTACCGAACGCAGCAGCAGACCACTGCCGTCAAGGAGGACCACGTGGTGCCCGTCCGCAGATCACTCACGACCCTGTTCGCCCCGGTGCCGACGGGCACCCTCGCGGGGCGGGCCGGACGGGCGGAGACCGCCGCGGAGGACCGTCGTCGTCCCGTCGGCGACCCCCACGACACCCACCGCCCGGGGGCAGCCTCATGAGCCGCTCGTCCGCAGCCGCTCCCGAGCAGAGCCGGAGCCTGTGGCGGCACCGCGGCTTCGTCCTGCTGTGGTCGGGAGAGACGATCTCCCAGACCGGCGCCCAGATCTCCCTGGTGGCCGTGCCGTTGACCGCGATCGGGGCGCTCGATGCGGGGCCGACCGAAGTCGCCCTGCTGACCGCGCTGCAGTACGCCCCGGTCCTTCTGATCACGCTGTTCGCCGGGGCATGGCTGGACCGGCACCGACGCAAGCCGGTGCTCGTCGCCACGAACCTGATCCGCTTCCTGCTGGTCATCCTGATTCCGGCGAGCTACCTGACCGACACGTTGTCGTTCGGTCTGCTGTATCTGGTGACCTTCGCGATCGGCCTGCTGACGGCGGTGTCGGACGTGGCGTACCTGGTCTACCTGTCGTCCCTCGTCGCGCGCGAGCAGCTGATCGAGGCGAACGCGAAACTCGAAGGGGCCTACTCGATCGCGCAGATCGGTGGGCCGGGTCTCGGCGGTCTGCTCGTCCAGTGGGTGACCGCTCCCGTCGCACTGGTCGCCAACGCCGGCACCTACCTCGCCGCAGGCCTCACCTTCCTCGGCATCCGCGGACCGGAGAAGGTCGATCCCTCGGAGCACGAGCGCCGGCCGATCCGGCTGGAGATCGCCGAGGGGCTGCGTGCCATCTTCGGCGACCGGGTGCAGCGGCTGCTGGTGATCCAGGTCGCGGTCTACAACCTGTTCGAGCAGATCGTGCTGACGCTGTATCTGCTGTTCGGTGTGCGCGAACTCGGACTCGAGGCGGGCGAACTCGGCATCATCCTCACCACGGCCAGCGTCGGAGGTCTGGGCGGTGCGCTGATCGCGGGCCGTGCAGCGGTCGCGATCGGCACCGGCCGGTGCATCGTGGGCTCCATGGTGATCAGCGCCGCCGGGCTGATGGCGGTCCCGTTCGCCCCGGCGTCGCAGGTGCTCGCGATCGTCGTGCTGGTCGGCGGCTTCGTGGTGTACGGGTTCGGGCTCGGCGTCTTCAACGTGCACTCGCTGACGGTGCGCATCGCCCTGGCCCCGCCCGGGCTGATCGGCAGGATCGCCGCGACGTTCCGCCTCGTCATCTACGGCACGATCCCGGTCGGTGCGCTGCTCGCCGGTGTGCTCGGCAACCTGTTCGGCACGCGCACGGCGATCCTGCTGGGTGCGGCACCGCTGTTCGTGCTGTCCATCCTGTTCTGGTTCAGCGCGGTGCGCGGCGCCGACGTGTCGACGACGGCCGAGGTGGAGAAGGACACGGAGAACGAGGAGACGACCGGGGCCAAGTCCGACACGCGCTGAGCCAGCCACGGGCGGTCCGACCGGTCACGGCGGGAGTCCGTCCGCCCGCGCGGACGGACTCCCCGCCTCACGGCCGGGAGGGACTCCGCCACTCCGTGCGGTCCGCGACGCCCCTGGCGAGCGTGCTGTCCGCCAGTATGTCGGCGAGGAACGCCGCGTTGTGGTCGTGCACCGCCTGCTCCGCGCCGTCCAGGGGACTGTCCGCCGCGAGGTCGAGCATCCAGAGCGGATGGATGACGGCGCCACGCATCACCTTGGCCTTCATGGCCTTGATCCCGGCGTGGATCCACCGGATGTTCCGGCCGGCCGCCCGGCGAAGCTGCTCGTAGTACAGCAGGTTGAAGTATTCGTAGGCGTTGTGCAGGCGTGCGTAGTCGAAGCCGGCCCAGCGGAGGAAGACGGTGTCGCCCCACACGTAGTACAGGCAGAATCCAACGGGCGTCTCCTCCAGCGTGCACAGGGCGACCATCGCGGCGTCGCCGAGGCATTCCTCGTGATTGCGGAACGTTGCCAGATCCTCTTCCGGTTCCGCCTCGAAGCCGTATTTGGATTCCGTGCGCACCGCCAGCGGTGCGATGGCCTCACTGCATTCCCGCAGCGGCAGGTGCTGGATCCGGTATCCCGCCGAAGCGAACGCCGCCATCTCCTTGCGGACGGACGTCCGCCGCTTCGAGGACAGCCCGCCGAGCCAGGCGTCGAATCCCCCCTCGGGCACCGGAATCCAGGAGTCGCCCTCCAGCAGCACGGCGGGCGAGGTGACGCCCGCCGCACGGAACAGCCGGACATCCCGGCTGCTCAGGTACATCGCGACGCACGCCGTGTCCGCCGCCCGTGCCCGCACCCCTGCGACCAGTTCGGCGACCGCCTCCGGCGACGGCTGCCCGGAGCCTCGCAGCACATGCGTCTGGTAGCCCTCGCGCGGGCCGACGAGCAGACCGTCCTCCGGGAGGGTCGGCAGGGACCGGTCGGCCAGCTGCGCATTCCAGTCGTAGGGCGATCCCTTCAGGTCGTCGCCGCTGAACGTCGGGACTGCGACCCGCGCCGCCGTACCGCTGCCGCCGGCGACCACCGCGTCGGCTTTCCCTCCGTGGTCGGCGACGCAGAAATCGAGCCAGTTCGCGCTGGAGTAGAAGTTGCGGCCCGTCATCTCGTCCCATGCGGAGCGAGAAAGGGAATCGGGTGCGAAAGGGAAAGACATGTCCGGCTCTCCGGTCAGCGACACATGACGACAGCCGACACTATCGGCGGGGCCGACGGCGCGCCATGTGATTGCGGGAACCGGCCGGAACTACGAGACGATGTCCTTGCGGGAGAAGTTCCGGAAGGCGAGCGCGAACAGCACCAGCGCGTACGTCACGGAGACGGACGCGCCCTTGAGCATCCCGGCCCACTCCACGTGCGGTTGCAGCGCATCGATCCAGGCGAACTGCCAGTGCGCCGGGAGCACCTCGCGCCAGCTGCCCAGCGCCGTGACGGCGTCCAGCACGTTGCCGATGATCGTCAGCCCCACGGCCCCGCCGACCGCGCCCAGCGGGGCGTCGGTCTTCGTCGACAGCCAGAACGCCAGCCCCGCCGTCACCAGCTGGGAGACGAAGAGGAACGCCACGATCACCCCGAGCCGGATCAGCGTGTCCCCCGCCGCCAGCGCTCCCCCGGCGGGCAGCCGCAACGGGCCCCACCCGTAGGCGAGGGTTCCGGTCACCAACCCCACCAGCGGCAGCAGAAGCATCGCCCCGGCGCTGAACCCGAGGGCCACGGCCAGTTTCGACCACAGCAGCCGGGTGCGGGGCACGGGCGCGGCCAGCAGGTAGCGCAGGGAGGCCCAGCTCGCCTCCGAGGCGACCGTGTCGCCGTGGAACAGCGCCACCGGCACGACCAGCAGGAAACCCGCCGACACGAAGAGGCAGGTGGCCGCGAAGTTCGCCCCCGACGCCGTGGCGGTGTCCATCAGGTTGATCCGGTTGCCGCGGCCCTCCGGATCACCCCCGATGGCGAACGCCGCGACCAGGACGAGCGGCAGGGCCCCCAGCACGGCCGCCATCGCCAGTGTGCGGCGGCGTTTGAGCTGCCGCAGGGCCTCCACCCGCAGCGGCAGGGTGCGACCGGCGCGGTAGCCGGGAGCGCACTCGGCGTGCGCGGGCCGGGCGGACTCGGATTCCACCGGCGTGCTCAAGCTGATGCTCCGATCAGGGTGAGGAAGGCGTCTTCCAGGCGGTGGTGCGGGGCGACGCCGCTCACGGGCACGTCCAGCCGCACCAGTTCGGCGATCAGTGTCGCGGGTGTGCCTCCGTCGAGCCGCACGAGCAGTCCCTCGTCCGCGGGGACGGCCGTCGCGACACCCGGCAGGGCCGCGACCTTCGAGAGGGTCCCCTCCGATACCGCGCCTTCGGTGGTGACCAGCAACGTGTCGCCCTCGCCCGTGATCCCGGCGACCGGACCGGTCCGGACCAGCCCGCCACGGTCCATGACGACCAGGTGGGTGCAGGACTGCTCGACCTCGGAGAGCAGGTGGCTGGAGACGATGACAGTCCGCCCGGCAGCGGCGTAACGGGTCATCACCTCCCGCATCTCGCGGATCTGCGGCGGGTCGAGGCCGTTGGTCGGCTCGTCCAGGATCAGCAGGTCCGGAAGGCCGAGCATGGCCTGCGCAATCGCGAGCCGCTGCCGCATGCCCTGCGAATAGGTGCGCACCGCACGGGCCAGCGCGTCGCCGAGACCGGCGATCTCCAGGACCTCCTCGAGGTGCGAGTCGCCCGCCGGACGTCCGGTGGCCGCCCAGTACAGCTCCAGGTTGTCCCGGCCGGACAGGTGCGGCAGGAAACCCGCCCCCTCGACGAAGGCACCCACCCGGGACAGCACCGGCGCACCGGACCGCACGGCATGGCCGAAGACGCGGATCTCGCCCTCGTCCGGCCGGATCAGACCCATCAGCATCCGCAGAGTGGTCGTCTTCCCGGCGCCGTTCGGGCCGAGCAGGCCCAGCACCTGGCCGCGCTCGACGCGGAAGGACAACTCCCGCACCGCGTACCGGTCGGCCGAACCGGCGTACCGCTTGCTCAGGCCGGTGATTTCCAGCGGCACGTCCGCCAGTTCGGGGTCCGGGGCGGGCGGAACGCTCCGGCGGCGCGCGGTGACGAACAGCCCCGCGGCCACGACGGCTCCCGCCGCGGGCAGCGCCCACACCCACCAGGGCATGCCGGCCGCCTGCATCCGCACACCCGGAGCGGTGGGAACCGAGAGCCCACCCGTCAGGGACGCGGTGTAGGTGGCGGGCTCGTCCGGGGAGGCGTAGGCGAGGTCGGTGGCGGACAGCACCAGGCGCAGCCGGTGCCCGGCCTCGACCTCGTGATCGATCGCCGGAAGGGTCAGTTCGACCTCCCGGCCCTCCTCGGCGTCCTCGACCCGCACGGGTGCGACGAGTTGGGAGGGCAGCACCTGCTGCCTGCCGTCGGGCCCCACGTCGTAGACCTTGCCGAACAGCACCGCCTCCGAGCTGGTCGAGGCCACATCGACGGTGACGGTCGGGGAGCCGGTGATGCGCAGCGAGCGGTCGAGGGGAGCGGACTCGAACCGTGCGAACTGCCCAGGGAAGTCGAGCGACAGGCCGAGCCCGAACGAGGAGAGGGCCCCGGCGCCGCCACCGAGACCGGGAACGGCGGAGAGGGAGGGCGGCGCGCCGCCCGCCGGGTTGCCGAACCGCTGAGTCGGGCCGGAGAGCGCGATCTCCCTTGTACCTGCGGCGAGTCCGGGATAGGAGGGGCTGCTCGCACCGCGCAGCTGCGCCTCGCCGTCGGTGGAGTCGACGCCTCCGGTACGGCTGATGCGGAACGCCGGCCCGGTGTCCGTGGTCCGGTCGTGTTTGAGGTAGCGGTCGAACCAGTCGCCGATCCGTGCCTCGACGCGGTCGGTCTCCCTGTCGCCGCCGTCGTGGCCGCCGGAGATCCAGTCGACGGCCACGGGCGCGCCGTTGTGACGGATCGCGTCCGCCATGGCGTCCGCCTGGGAGAGGGGGAACAGCGAGTCCGACTGCCCCTGCACGATGAGCGCGGGCGCGTTGATGCGGTCGGCGACCGCCGAGGGGCTCCGTTCCTCCAGGAGCGCGCGGGCCTCGGCGTCGGGCTCCCCCGACACGGCGACCCGCTGGTACATGGCGCAGAGTTCCTGCGCGAAGTCCCCGCAGGCCGTGGGACCGGCGGGCCGGGAGGTGTCCCCTTCCGGGGTGGCGCCGGAGCCGCCCGGCGTCATGCTCGCGGGGGCCGCGGATCCGGTGGAGAAGAAGATCCCCGCCCAGAGCTTCTTGAAGACTCCCTCGGGGAACAGTGCGTCGGCGAGGTTCCAGTAGGTGATCATGGGCGCGATCGCATCCACCCGCGCGTCGTTCCCTGCGGCGAGCAGGGAGACCGCGCCTCCGTAGGAGGCCCCGCTGAGACCTACTCTCGGGTCGCCGTCCCCGTCCAGCCGGACCTCGGGCTGCTCGGCGAGCCAGTCGATGAGCCGGGACACGTCCGCGACCTCGCGCTCGGGGTCGTTGAGGCCGATCCGGCCGGTGGACTCCCCGAAGCCGCGAGCGGACCAGGTGAGGACCGCGTATCCGTTGCGCGCCAGGGCTTCGGCCTGTTCGCGGACGTCCTGCTTGCTCCCGCCGAAGCCGTGCGCGAGGAGGACCGCGGGTCGCGGCCGGCCGCCGCCCGAGGTGAAGTACGAGGTGTCGATCTCCGCCCCCGGCATGTGGTGCACCCGTTCCTGCCGGTGCACAGCAGGAACGGCGTCGTCGGCGGCCGCGGTCCAGGTGCCGGCGCCGGCAAGGACGGCGAGAGCAGCGGCCCCCGCGAGCCGGCGGCCCTTCGACCGGGGGAATCGGATTGTCATGGGAAAACCCTAAGCGCTCGGGCAAGCGGATCCGGCCGGGTCACCGGGGCCGGCGCCGGAACGGCGGGCGGCCGTCCTCGCCGAGCGGGACGTGCCGTCGAGGACTGCCTCTGCGGGCCGTGACGAACGCGGTGAAGCCGGATCCGGCAGAAGGCGGCGGGGGAGCGGGTTCGTCCGGCGCGCGGCAGTCGGGGCACAGCGTCTCGTCGCTGCCGGGCGGTGGGGTGAACAGGCGTGGCTGGGTGTGCCGGGCGAGGCACTCCCGCATGCGGGCGACACGTGGCTCCGGCGCCGGAGCGGTTGGCGCCCGGGCCGCCACCGGGGCCGGGACCTCGGGGAGGGCGTGCTGGAGCCGCCATCGCAGGGCGCCGAGCGGCCTGCGGGCGTCGGCCAGACCGTCGGTGAGCGCCTGGCGGATGCGCAGTTCCGACAGGCCACTGGCCAGCCACTTCGCGGCGAGCGGCGCCCAACTCCGTGCCGTGCGTACGGGCATGGCCAGCTGCGGGTCGATCCGCCGGAGCGAGAGCAGCAGGGCCTCGGCGGCGGCGTGCGGGGCCGAGGCGGGTGCCGCGTCGTCCGCAGGTGCGTCCTGCGGGACTCCGTCCCGCCCGGTGCCGGAGCGGACGTCCGGGTCGGGGCTCACCGACTGCGGCGGCCCGCCCGCCGGTTCGGTGCCGGGCCCGGTTGGTGGGGTGGTCTTCCTTCCGGTGTTCCTTTTCGGTGGACGACCGACGGGCGGACCGGTCGGCCCACCGGCGGTCGGCCGAGCGGCACCCGGTGGCACGTCCGCCCCGCGGCCGGGGAGCGCGGCACCGTGGACGGCCCGGTCGCCGTCGCGCACCGCGAGGGCTTCCCCCGGGTCCAGCGCGGTGTTGGAGACGAGCTGGACGGTGACGAAGCGTCCGCCGTCGACCCGTGTCGTCCACTGGTGGAGGAAGCCCTCCTCCAGGAGCTGGCGTTTGGCCTTCTGAAAGGCGCACTTCTTGATTCCGGCCCGGCGCGCGGTGTCGCTCAGGCACTGCTTCTCGCCCGGTGGGAGCGAGAGCTGCCAGGTCAGGAGGGTCTTCGCGTCCGACGACAGGCGCGGATGGCGCAGAATGGCGTTCGGGATCTGCGCATAGCTGTGCGCAGGCGGGATAACATGCCGAAGCATCTCGGGGACTCCTTGGTCAAGTCCTCTGGGTGTAGGCCCCCGGGCTGGTGCTGGTAACACCTCCGGGGGCTGCCTCACGTTCGGATGAGGCAACCCGTCTGGTTCGAGAGCGTACACCGCATGTGACGATGTGACGACCACTCGTTGCGCAGTGTGATGATCGGCTTGTGGTGCGCGTGGAAGGGCCACTTCGTGAACGGCCGGGCCACGGAGCTCCGTACGGGAAGTCCGCGTACGGGCCTGTTCGATGGAACGTACGAGCCGGCCTCCGCCACGCTGTACGAGGTCGGGCGCGGGTCGCGCGCGCCGTCGAGCGTGGAGGAGAAGCGCGGATGACGACGGGTGAAGCGGTGACGGGGTCGGGGGAGTGGGAGCGGGAGCCCGATCCCTCGGACAGCCTGCGGACCTTCGGCGCCGTCGTCCAGGCGCTGCGGGAACACGCGGGCCTCAGCCGCACTCGGGGCCCACGTCCGCTTCTCCAAACACACCGTGGAATCGGTGGAGTTGGGCCGCCGTATGCCGGACCCGGCGTTCGTGGAACGCGCGGAGGAAGCCCTGGGCAACACGGGCGCCCTCCGGAAGGCCGCCTCGAAACTGTCGCGCGGAGAGGCAGGCATCGCCGCGTGGTTCCGCCGCTGGGCACGGCTGGAGCGTGTGGCGGTGAGCCTGTGCACCTACGAATGCCGACTCGTGCCCGGCCTGTTGCAGTCCGAAGGATACGCGCGGGCCCTTGCCGAGAACGACATTCCTCCCCTGACGGACGATGCCGTCGAGGCCATGGTGTCCGCGCGCGCGGAGCGTCAGCGACTGCTCTACGACAGGCCGAACACGACCTTCGACTTCGTCGCCGAGGAGTCCGTGTTCATGCGTCGTCTGGGAGGTGCACACGTCACTCGGCAGCTGATCGACCATGTGATCGCGGTGTGTTCGCTCCGGAACACCACGCTTCAGATCATGCCTGCCGCCGCCGAGCATCATGCGTGTCTTGCAGGACCCCTTGCCCTGCTGGAAACCGGAGACGGGCGACGGTTCGCTTACGTGGAAGGGCAGGAGAGCGGTCGTCTGATCTCTGATCCGAAAGAGTCCAGGCGCATCCTCATGCGCTATGCGAGACTGCGCTCGCAGGCTCTCTCCCCGGTCGATTCCTTGAGCCTGCTGAGGCGGATGCGAGGAGCACTATGAGCACGTCGGAGCACGACTGGTTCAAGTCCACCTACAGCAGCGCTCAAGGGGACAACTGCATCGAGGTGGCCGTGACCGCCACCGCGGTCCACGTGCGCGATTCCAAGGACCTTGCGCGACGGCCCTTCGTGGTCGACCGGGAACAGTGGGTACGGTTCCTCGCCCACGCAGCCGGACGCTGACTGACGGACAAGCGCGTGTGCACGGGGGTCCGTTCCCCGCACACCGCCACGAGGGACCGCGACGCCCCGGTGGCGACCCGTTGACCGGTGGGCGTCCGGAACGCGGCCGCGTCGACGGGGACGCTCGGCGAACGAGGGGGACGTGAGTCGTGGTGGAGCAGCTCGGCGTACGCAGTATTCTCCGGCGATTTCTTGTACTGACCGGCCTGCGCTGGCTGCCCTTGGGGCTGCTCGCGCCCGTGTTGGTGCTGCTGCCGCTGGACCGCGGACTGCGTCTGTCCGACGTCGGATTCGCCCTCGCCTTCCAGGGTTTCGTGGTGCTCGCTCTCGAGGTGCCGACCGGGGGACTCGCCGACAGCATCGGCCGTCGCCGCATGCTGCTCGCGGCGTCGGTGGCTTCGGTGGTCTCGCTCACCGTCTTCGCGCTGGCGCAGAACGTCGTGGCCCTGGCGTGCGCCGCCGCACTTCTCGGCGTGTACCGCGCGCTGGACAGCGGTCCGCTCGAATCCTGGTACGTCGACGAGTCCCAGGCGCGGGACCCCCAGGCGCAGATCGACGTGGGAATCGGCCGGCAGAACACCGTCATGGGCCTGTCGATCGGCCTCGGAGCACTGGCCGGCGCCGCGGTGGTCACCTGGCGCCCTGTCCCCGCGATCGAGCCGATGCTCTTTCCGGTCCTGCTGGCGCTGGGAGTGCAGGTTGTCGGCGCGGTAGGGGTCTGGGTGCTCATGGAGGAGCGCCACCTTCCGGACTCGGCGGTGACGGGCGCGAGCGGCATCCGGGACGGTGTACGCGAGGTGCCCCGCACTATCTCCGCCAGTGCCCGGTTGCTCCGGGCGTCACCGGTCCTGCTGGCGCTGTCGGGTGTGGAGCTGCTCTGGGGGCTCGGCGCCCCGACGTTCGAGAACCTGTTCTCGGTCCGGCTGTCCGAGGTGACCGTTACGCCCGAGGCGGCGGCGGCGATGACCGGCACGGCCGTCGCGGTCGGGTGGCTGGCGTCCTCGGCGGGTGCGGCGGCGACACCGCGCATGGCACGCCGGTGGGGCGCCGTCGAGATCTCCGTGCTGCTGCGTGTCCTGCAAGGTGCTGCCGTGGTGGCCATGGGGCTGTTCGCCGGTGTCGTCGGCGTGCTTGCGGCGTACGTGGCCTGCTACGTGGTGCACGGCGCGTCCGGGGCTGCGCACATGACGCTGCTCCACCGGCACACGGCCGGTGGCGTGCGGTCGACGATGGTGTCGATCAATTCGATGATGGCTCAGGGCGCCGGTGCTGTCGGGGCGATCGGACTGTCCGTCCTGGCGGAGCGCGTCTCGGTCTCGGCCGCCATGATCGTGGGCGGGGTCGTGCTTGCCGCGGGTGCACCCCTCTACCTGTTCGCGCGGGCGGCCGAGCGGGAGAGGGCCGCATCGGGACCGGCGGAGCTGCCGGTGCGGGACGCGACCGACGAACATCAGTGACCCCCACGCCCTGCTCACCCGTGCCGGGCGTGGGTGCCTGGAAAACCCTGGAGAGGAATGCCGCCGACCTGGAGTCCGTGAGGAACTACCGCGGATACCGGCACCCGCCGGTCAGATGTCGCGGAAGGTCTCGATCTGCGCGCCGACCTCGTTCAGCCGCTCGGCCAGCTCCTCGTAGCCGCGGTTGATGACGTAGACGTTGCGCAGCACCGAGGTGCCGTCCGCTGCGAGCATCGCCAGCAGCACGACGACCGCGGGACGCAGCGCGGGCGGGCACATCATCTCCGAGGCGCGCCAGCGGGTCGGGCCGTTGACGAGCACCCGGTGCGGGTCGAGGAGTTGGAGCCGTCCGCCGAGGCGGTTGAGGTCGGTCAGGTAGATGGCGCGGTTGTCGTAGACCCAGTCGTGGATGAGGGTCTGGCCCTGGGCCGACGCCGCGATGGCCGCGAAGAACGGCACGTTGTCGATGTTGAGGCCGGGGAACGGCATCGGGTGGATCTTGTCGATCGGCGCCTCCAGCTTGGAGGGGTGCACCGTGAGGTCGGTGAGCCGGGTGCGTCCGTTGTCCGCCGGGTACTCGGCGCTGCGGTCCAGGCTCAGGCCCATCTCCTCCAGCACCGCCAGCTCGATCTCCAGGAACTCCACCGGTACCCGCCGGACGGTGAGTTCGGACTCGGTGACCACCGCGGCCGCCAGCAGGCTCATCGCCTCCACCGGGTCCTCGGAGGGGGAGTAGTCCACGTCCCGGTCGATCTCGGGCAGGCCGTGCACGGTCAGGGTGGTGGAGCCGATGCCCTCGACGCGGACGCCGAGCTGCTCCAGGAAGAAGCACAGGTCCTGGACCATGTAGTTGGAGGAGGCGTTGCGGATGACGGTGACGCCGTCGTGCCGGGCCGCGGCGAGCAGCGCGTTCTCCGTGACGGTGTCGCCGCGTTCGGTCAGGACGATGGGCCGGTCGGGGGTGACGGAACGGTCGACGACCGCGTGGTAGACGCCCTCAGTCGCCGTCACGTCGAGACCGAACCGGCGCAGCGCGATCATGTGCGGCTGCACGGTGCGGGTGCCGAGGTCGCAGCCGCCCGCGTAGGGGATGCGGAACGAGTCGGTGCGGTGCAGCAGCGGACCGAGGAACATGATGATGCTGCGGGTGCGGCGGGCGGCGTCCGCGTCGATCGCGCCCAGGTCGAGTTCGGCCGCCGGCACGATCTCCAGGTCGCCCGCGTCGTTGAGCCAGCGGGTGCGTACGCCGATGGAGCCGAGCACCTCGAGGATGCGGAAGACCTCCTCGATGCGCGCGACCCTGCGCAGCACGGTGCGGCCGGAGTTGAGCAGCGAGGCGCACAGGAGCGCCACGCACGCGTTCTTGCTCGTCTTGACGTCGATGCTTCCCGAGAGCCTGCGGCCGCCGACGACGCGCAGGTGCATCGGTCCGGAGTATCCGAGCGAGACGATCTCGCTGTCGAGGGCTTCGGAGATACGGGCGATCATCTCAAGGCTGATGTTCTGATTGCCGCGTTCGATCCGGTTGACCGCGCTCTGGCTGGTGCTCAGCGACTCTGCGAGCTGCGACTGGGTCCAACCGCGGTGCTGCCGGGCGTCCCGGATCAGCTGCCCGATGCGGGCAAGGTAGTCATCCGTCATACCGAAAACGCTATCTCAGATGTGAGATATCAGAGAATCACCGCAGGCCGAACGGGTGAGTGGGGCGTGTCTGCGGGGAAACCGGGACGGTGCGCGATGCGCGGAGGGCCGGAGCATGACCCGTCGGCGGTCGTGTACTAGAGTTATCTCGACATCGAGATATCTGTCGAAGAGCGCACTCCGACCGAGGGTGCGCACATTAGGCAAGGCTAGCCTAACTCCCAGGGATGAAGGAGACTGTCGTGTCGGCGAACAGCTTCGACGCCCGCAGCACGCTGCAGGTGGGCGACGAGTCGTACGAGATCTTCAGGCTGGACAAGGTCGAGGGGTCCTCCCGGCTGCCGTTCAGCCTCAAGGTGCTGCTGGAGAACCTGCTCCGCACCGAGGACGGGGCGAACATCACCGCCGACCACATCCGTGCGCTCGGCGGCTGGGACCCCAAGGCCCAGCCGAGCCGCGAGATCCAGTTCACGCCGGCCCGTGTGATCATGCAGGACTTCACCGGCGTGCCGTGCGTCGTCGACCTCGCCACCATGCGCGAGGCCGTGAAGGAACTCGGCGGCGACGCGTCCCGCATCAACCCGCTCGCCCCGGCCGAACTGGTCATCGACCACTCGGTCATCGCCGACAAGTTCGGCACGGCGAACGCGTTCTCGCAGAACGTCGAGCTGGAGTACGGCCGCAACCGCGAGCGCTACCAGTTCCTGCGCTGGGGCCAGACCGCCTTCGACGAGTTCAAGGTCGTCCCGCCCGGCACCGGCATCGTCCACCAGGTGAACATCGAGCACCTGGCGCGCAGCGTCATGGTCCGGGACGGCCGGGCCTACCCCGACACCCTGGTGGGCACGGACTCGCACACCACGATGGTCAACGGGCTCGGCGTGCTCGGCTGGGGCGTCGGCGGTATCGAGGCCGAGGCCGCGATGCTCGGCCAGCCGGTCTCGATGCTCATCCCGCGCGTCGTGGGCTTCAAGCTCACCGGCAAGCTCCCCACCGGCACCACCGCCACGGACCTGGTGCTCACCATCACCGAGATGCTGCGCAAGCACGGCGTCGTCGGCAAGTTCGTCGAGTTCTACGGCGACGGCGTCGGCTCGGTCCCGCTCGCCAACCGCGCGACCATCGGCAACATGTCGCCGGAGTTCGGGTCCACGGCGGCGATCTTCCCGATCGACGGCGAGACCCTGAACTACCTCCGCCTGACCGGGCGCGACGAGCAGCAGCTCGCCCTCGTCGAGGCCTACGCCAAGGAACAGGGCCTCTGGCACGACCCGGCCCACGAGCCGGAGTACTCCGAGTACCTCGAGCTGGACCTGTCCACGGTCGTGCCCTCGATCGCCGGCCCCAAGCGTCCGCAGGACCGCATCGCCCTCGCCGACGCCAAGAACCAGTTCGGGCTCGACGTCCGCAACTACGTCTCCGACGCCGACCTGGACGAGGCGGGCAAGGAGTCCTTCCCGGCCTCGGACGCCCCCGCGGTGTCCAACGGCGCGCCGTCCAAGCCCACCCAGGTCACCGGTGCGGACGGCTCGGTGTACGAGATCGACCACGGCGCCGTCGCGGTGGCCGCGATCACCTCCTGCACCAACACCTCCAACCCGTACGTCATGGTCGGTGCCGCCCTGGTGGCCAAGAAGGCCGTGGAGAAGGGCCTGGCCCGCAAGCCGTGGGTCAAGACCACGCTCGCCCCCGGCTCGCAGGTCGTCATGGACTACTACGACCGCGCCGGCCTCACGCCGTACCTGGACAAGCTGGGCTTCAACCTGGTCGGCTACGGCTGCACCACCTGCATCGGCAACTCCGGCCCGCTGCCGGAGGAGGTCTCGCAGGCGGTCAACGACAACGACCTCGCGGTGGTCTCGGTCCTCTCCGGCAACCGGAACTTCGAGGGCCGCATCAACCCCGACGTGAAGATGAACTACCTCGCCTCCCCGCCGCTGGTGGTCGCCTACGCCATCGCCGGCTCGATGAAGGTCGACATCACCACCGAGGCGCTGGGCACCGACACCGAGGGCAACCCGGTGTACCTGGAGGACATCTGGCCCTCCGAGCGCGAGGTCGAAGAGGTCGTCGCGGGCGCCATCGGCCAGGAGATGTTCACCTCCAGCTACTCCGACGTGTTCGCCGGGGACGCCCAGTGGCAGGCGCTGCCGGTGCCCACCGGCAACACCTTCGAGTGGGACCCCGAGTCCACCTACGTGCGCAAGCCCCCGTACTTCGAGGGCATGGGCCCGGAGCCGGAGCCGGTGCAGGACATCACCGGCGCCCGGGTGCTCGCCAAGCTGGGCGACTCGGTCACCACCGACCACATCTCCCCGGCCGGCGCCATCAAGGCGGACTCCCCGGCGGGTACGTACCTCACCGAACACGGCGTGCAGCGCCGTGACTTCAACAGCTACGGCTCGCGCCGCGGCAACCACGAGGTCATGATCCGCGGCACCTTCGCCAACATCCGGCTGCGCAACCAGCTGGCTCCCGGCACCGAGGGCGGCTTCACCCGGGACTTCACCCAGGACGGTCACCCCGTCACGACCATCTACGACGCCTCGCAGAACTACCAGCAGCAGGGCATCCCGCTGGTCGTACTGGCCGGCAAGGAGTACGGCTCCGGCTCGTCCCGCGACTGGGCGGCCAAGGGCACCGCCCTGCTGGGCGTCCGGGCCGTCGTCGCCGAGTCCTACGAGCGCATCCACCGCTCGAACCTCATCGGCATGGGCGTGCTGCCGCTCCAGTTCCCGGAGGGCGCCTCGGCGCAGTCGCTGGGCCTGACCGGCGAGGAGACCTTCTCCCTCACCGGTGTCACCGCGCTCAACGACGGCGGCGTCCCGGAGACCGTGAAGGTCGCCACGGACACCGGCGTGGAGTTCGACGCCGTGGTCCGGATCGACACCCCGGGCGAGGCCGACTACTACCGCAACGGCGGCATCATGCAGTACGTCCTGCGCTCGCTCATCTCCACGTGAGCCCGGGCCGCTTCACCGCGTGAACACGGCGTCGCACCCGCCCCCGGGCGGGTGCGGCGCCGTCGCATGTCGCCACCGGCGTGGCGCGTCCCCCGGAGGTCTCAACTCGGGAAAGATGGTCCGCCGAGTGTGCGTACGATCTTGCCCCGTCGGCGAGAAGTGGACTATACCTGTCGGCACCCGAGCGGCCGTGCGCATAACGGACGCCGTTCACCAGCCCGGCCACAGGGCGGATCGCCCAGCGAAGGGGAAGCCATGGGATCCACTTTCGACGTCCACCGCCGAGACCTCATCAAGCGCGCCGCGGCAGCCGGTCTGATCGCGGTTCCCGCCATGGGGACGCTCGCCTCGTGCGCCAGCGGAGGCGGGGGTACCGAGCAGGTCGACAAGGGGAAGAAGAGCAAGGACAACCCGCTCGCAGTCAACGCCGGCGCGCCGCTCGAGGTCTACATCTTCGACGGAGGATTCGGCACCAAGTACGCCGAGGACGCCTCCAAGATCTACGGGGACCGCTTCCCGAAGGCCAAGGTCTCGGTCAAGTCGACCCAGAAGATCCAGTCCGTCCTGCAGCCCCGCTTCAACGGCGGGACCCCGCCGGACCTCATCGACAACTCCGGCGCCGAGGCCATGGACATGGGCGTCCTGGTCGGCAAGAACCAGTTGGCGGACCTGACGCCGCTGCTGGACGCGCCGTCGATCGACGACCCCGCCGTGAAGGTGCGCGACACCCTGCGCCCGGGCATCGTCGAGATGGGGCAGTTCGACGGCGACCCGGTGTACATCATGTACTACGCCTACACCGTGTACGGCGTGTGGTACTCGCAGACCAACCTGGACAAGCTCGACGCGGAGTACCCCAAGACCTGGGACGAGATGCTCAAGGTCTGCGCCAAGGCCAAGAAGAAGGGCGTCGCCGGCTGGACCTACCCCGGCAAGTACCCCTACTACCTGCCCTTCTCGCTCTACCCGTTCATGGCCAAGATCGGTGGCCCCGAGGTCCTCAAGAAGATCGACAACCTGGAGCCGGACGCCTGGAAGCAGCCTGCCGTCAAGGCCGCGCTGGAGGCGTACTACGAGCTCTACAAGAAGGGCTACATCCTCCAGGGCACTCCCGGTCTGACCCACATCGAGTCGCAGACCGCCTGGAACGAGGGCAAGGCGCTGTTCATCCCCAACGGCTCCTGGGTGGAGAACGAGTCCGCCAAGACCACGCCGAAGGACTTCGAGATGCGTGTCGCCCCGCCGTCCGGCCTGGACAGCTCGGACGCCATGCCCTTCGAGACCACCTGGGCCTCCGGCGGCGAGCCCTTCATGGTCCCGGCCAACGCGAAGAACCCGGACGGCGGCATGGAGCAGATGCGCATCATGCTCGGCGAGCAGTCCTCGAAGAACTTCGTGAAGCAGGTGTCCTCGCTCACCGCCTTCGACGGCGGCACGGACGGCCTGTCGCTCCCTCCGGGGCTCGCCTCGGCAGTGGAGGTCGTGGACGCGGCCGGAGACAACATCGTCAACCCGCGCATCCCGGACTGGTACGTGTCCCTGCAGAAGGAGAAGATCGGCACGGGCTGCATCGGCGAGATGATGGCCGGCCGCATGACGCCGGCCGAGTGCGCCAAGAAGGCGCAGCAGTTCACCGACGAAGCGCGCGAGGACGACTCCCTCAAGCACTACAAGCGCTGACGCGCACCGCCACCGGCGGCAGCGGCACGGCCGGCGGCGTCGCCGCGGAGAGAGATCGGAGTCGAGAAGGCATGCAGCACGGCAAGTACCGGTTCATCGCCGGGTTCCTCGCGGTACCCCTGGCGATCTACCTGCTTTTCGTGGTCTGGCCGTTCATCCAGTCCATCTACTACTCGTTCACGGACTGGAGCGGACTCAGCCCCGATTTCTCCTTCGTCGGATTCGCCAACTACCAGAAGATGCTGTCCGACAGCGACTTCTGGGACGCGCTCGGGCACAGCCTGCTGTTCCTCGCGCTGCTGCCGGTGGCGACCATCGGCTTCGCCCTGTTCCTCGCCTTCATGATCAACGTCGGCGGGCGGCGCCGGAAGGGCGCCGCCATCGCCGGCGTGCGGGGGTCGGGCCTGTACAAGATTCTCTACTTCTTCCCGCAGGTGCTGTCGATCGCGATCGTCGCGCTGCTCTTCCAGTTCGTCTACAACCCCCGCAACGGCGCCCTGAACGCCGGACTGGAGGGACTGGGGCTGGGCGCGGTCAAACCGAACTGGCTGGGGGATCCCGAGCTCGCGCTCTGGTGCGTGATGTTCGTCCTCTTCTGGTGCACCGTGGGATTCTTCGTGGTGCTCTTCTCCGCCGGCATGTCCTCCATCCCCAAGGACATCTACGAAGCGGCACTGCTGGACGGGGCGGGCCGGGCCACGACCTTCTTCCGCATCACCCTGCCCCTGTTGTGGGACACCGTGCAGTCCGGCTGGATCTACATGGGCATCCTTGCTCTGGGCCCCGAGGCCTTCGCCGTCGTGCAGATCATGACCGTGGGTCCCGGCGGACCCGCCAACTCCACGACCGTGCTCCCGCTGGAGGTCTACACCACTGCGTTCGCCGACGCCCAGGCGGCCTACGCGACCACCATCGGCGTCGCGCTGCTGATCGTCACCCTGACCTTCGCGGCCGTCGTGCTGAAGCTCGGCCGGCGTGAGCGACTGGAGTTCTGACACCCATGAAGACCACCGACACCACGCTTCCGAGCGCCGGGCCCGACCCGGCGCGTCCGGCCGTCACCAAGGTGGACGCCCCGGACCCCTCCCCGGGACGGCAGAAGAAGGAGGGCACCACCCTCAACGTCTTCTCCCACGGGGTCCTCGTGCTGTGGGGCTTCATGGTGGCGCTGCCCCTGCTCTGGGCGGTGATGACCTCCTTCAAGACCGACCGGGAGATCTTCACCTCGCCCTGGTCGCTGCCCACCGAACTGCATTTCGAGAACTGGGCCCGTGCCTGGGGCCAGGCGAACATGAGCGACTACTTCGGCAACACCGTCGTCGTGGTCGGTGGTTCGCTCTTCGGCACCATGCTGCTCGGCTCCATGACGGCCTACGTGCTCGCGCGCTTCGACTTCCCCGGCAACAGGTTCCTCTACTTCCTGTTCATCGGCGGGATGAGCTTCCCGATCATCCTCGCGCTGGTGCCGCTGTTCTACGTCATGAACAACATGGGGCTGCTCAACACCAGGCACGGCCTGATCCTGGTCTACATCGGCTACTCGCTGCCGTTCACGGTCTTCTTCCTGACCGCCTTCTTCCGCACCCTGCCCAGCTCGGTCGCCGAAGCCGCGCTCATCGACGGGGCCTCGCATTCCCGTACGTTCTTCCAGGTCATGCTGCCGATGGCCAAACCCGGCCTGATCAGTGTCGGCATCTTCAACTTCCTGGGGCAGTGGAACCAGTACATGCTGCCCACCGTGCTCAACACCGACCCGGACAAGAAGGTCCTCTCGCAGGGGCTGGTGCAACTCGCGGTGAGCCAGGGATACAAGGGAGACTGGTCCGGCCTGTTCGCCGGGCTGGTCATGGCGATGCTGCCGGTGCTCGGGGCCTACATCGTCTTCCAGCGCCAGGTGGTCTCCGGCCTCACCGCCGGCGCCCTGAAGTGACGCTTCTGGAGCCGTCCCCCGCCGTCCCCTCCGAGTGAGGGGACGGCCGCGCAGTGCTCATCACGGTCGCACCGTGACTGCTCATGCACGTACGATCACTCACATCTGAGCAGCTTCGGGAATCAAGGTCTTGACGGGAGAGAACCGTCGACGCTGTGCTTGGAGTTCAGATGTTGGAAGCGGGCCGTGCACGGATTCTTCCGGTGCGGCCGACGGGGCCGCACTGTCGCGGTCCGTCACAGCGGGAGTGGAGCGTCACGTGGAGACTCCGGGATCGCAGTCCTCACTGCACCGGGCCAATCTGGAGCGGGTGGTTCGAGCCGTCAGAACGGCCGGTTCCCTCACCCAGGCCGAGATCGCCCGGTCGACCGGGCTCTCGGCCGCGACCGTCTCCAACATCGTCAGGGAGCTGAAGGACGGCGGCACCGTCGACGTCACCCCGACATCGGCCGGAGGGCGGCGGGCGCGCAGCGTGTCCCTCTCCGGCGACGCCGGAACCGTGGTGGGGGTCGACTTCGGTCACACCCACCTGCGGGTGGCCGTCGGCAATCTGGCCCACCGGGTGATCGCCGAGGAGGCCGAGCCGATCGACGTGGACGCCTCCGCGCAGGAGGGCTTCGACCGGGCCGAGGCGCTGGTGCAGCGCCTGGTCGGCGCGGCCGGCATCCCGCGGGACAAGATCGTTGGCGTCGGGCTGGGCGTTCCCGGGCCGATCGAGCAGGAGACCGGGGCGCTGGGCTCCACCGCCATTCTCCCCGGCTGGGCGGGCACACGCCCCCGGGAGGAGCTGGCCGAACGCCTCGGTGTGCCCGTGTACGTGGACAACGACGCCAACCTCGGCGCCCTGGGGGAGAAGGTCTGGGGCAGCGGGCGCGGTGCCTCCGACCTCGCCTACATCAAGATCGGCAGCGGAGTGGGCGCGGGCCTGGTGATCAACGATCGGATCTACCGGGGCCCCGGCGGCACCGCGGGGGAGATCGGGCACATCACGCTCGACGAGTCCGGGCCGGTGTGCCGCTGCGGCAATCGTGGCTGCCTGGAGACCTTCACAGCCGCCCGGTACGTGCTGCCGCTGCTGCACTCCACCCACGGCCCGGACATCACGGTGCCCGCGGTCGTGCAACTCGCCAGGGACGGCGATCCGGGCTGCCGCAGGGTCGTGGCCGACATCGGACGCCACATCGGTTCCGGCGTGGCCAGCCTGTGCAACCTGCTCAACCCGAGCCGCATCGTGCTCGGCGGCGACCTGGCGGAGGCGGGGGACCTGCTGCTGGACCCGGTGCGCGACTCGGTGGCCCGCTACGCCATCCCCAGCGCCGCGCGGCGCCTCGCCGTGGCGCCCGGCATGCTGGGCGGCCGTGCGGAGGTGCTCGGTGCCCTGGCACTCGTGCTGAACGAGATGGGTGACGCCTCGCTGCTGAACACTTCGGGCACACCGCAGCCACCCGAAGTATCCCTCTCGACCGATTCACCCCGCACTGCCTGATATCTGACGTCCTCTCGCATCCTCACTGCGTTCACATGAGGAATGCATGGCATCGTTGCCGTCTCGTTAAGGCTTAACTTCTTGACGGTTACCTTCACGGAGAGTTGACTCCAAGCCACCTCGGCCGCATCGACGCGGCCTCGTCAGGGAGGTTTCGAACCCATGAAGGCAATGACGCGCCGCGTGGTCGTCGGTACGGCCGCCATCGCGATGTCCGCCTCGCTGGCCGCCTGCGGTCAGGCCGGCAGCGGCAACGGCAACGGTGACAACGGAGACGACGGCAAGAAGCTCATCGGACTGCTGCTGCCGGAGAACAAGACGACCCGGTACGAGGCCTTCGACAGGCCGCTGATCACGCAGAAGATCAAGGACCTGTGCTCCGACTGCGAGGTGAAGTACAACAACGCCTCGCAGGACACCGAGCAGCAGAAGAAGCAGTTCGACGCGCTCGTCACCCAGGGCGCCGACGTCATCGTGCTCGACGCCGTCGACGCCACCGCCACCAAGTCGTGGGTGGACCGTGCCGCCGACCAGGGCATCGACGTCGTGGCGTACGACCGGCTGGCCGAGGGCGACGTCTCCTCCTACGTCTCCTACGACAACGAGGCCATCGGCAAGCTCCAGGGCAAGGGCATGGTCGAGGCACTGGGCGGCGACGCGGGCGACTCGCGCGTGGTGATGATCAACGGCTCGCCCACGGACCCGAACGCCGCTCTGTTCAAGAAGGGCGCCCACTCCGTCCTCGACAAGCAGGCCGGGAAGATCGTCTACGAACAGGACATTCCCGACTGGTCGCCGGACGAGGCCAACAAGAAGATGGCCGCGGCCCTCACCTCGCTCGGCAAGGACGGCTTCGACGGCGTCTACTCCGCCAACGACGGCATGGCGGGCGGCATCATCACCGCCCTGAAGAAGTCCGGCATCACCGACGTGCCCGTCGGCGGGCAGGACGCCGAACTCGCCGGTGTCCAGCGGATCGTCAAGGGCGAGCAGGCCTTCACCATCTACAAGGCCATCAAGCCCGAGGCGGAGACCGCGGCCGAGATGGCCGTCAAGCTCCTCGAGGGCGAGGACTTCGGGGACACCGCACCCTCGACGGTGGACAGCAACAGCAAGAAGGACATCCCCACCAAGCTCTACGGCGCCCAGATCGTCACCAAGGACAACATCAAGGACACCCTCGTCGAGGACGAGGTCTACACGGTCGACCAGATCTGCACCAAGGCGTACGAGAAGGCCTGCAAGGCAGCCGGCCTGAAGTGACGCCCCCGCGGCCCGCCTCCTCCCGCGGAGGCGGGCCCCACGCGGTGCCGACGGCCCCGCCGTCCCACTGCGACGAACAGCATCGCCGAGGGAGCCGCACCCTCGCACCCGCACCGCCCCGGGCCGCCGCCGCGCGGCACCGGTCGCGGAGCCGGACGGGCGGACGCTCCCCGCACAGATCGGAGTTGGCCCAGTGCCGAACGAACCCGTGCTGGCCCTGCGCGGGGTCTCCAAACGGTTCGGTGCCGTCCAGGCGCTCACCGACGTGGACCTCGAGATAACCCCGGGCGAGGTCGTCGCCCTCGTGGGCGACAACGGAGCCGGCAAGTCCACCCTCGTCAAGACCATCGCCGGAGTGCACTCCATCGACGAGGGCGCCCTGCTGTGGAAGGGCCGACAGGTCCAGATCCACCGCCCCCACGACTCCCAGGAACTCGGAATCGCCACGGTCTACCAGGACCTGGCGCTCTGCGACAACCTGGACGTCGTTGCCAACCTCTTCCTCGGCAGCGAGATCCGCAGCGGCTCCGTCCTCGACGAGGTCGCCATGGAACAGCGCGCCATGGAGCTCCTGCAGACCCTGTCCATCCGCATCCCGAGCGTGCGCATCCCCGTGGCCTCGCTCTCGGGCGGGCAGCGGCAGGTCGTCGCCATCGCCCGCGCGCTCATCGGCGACCCGCAGGTGGTCATCCTCGACGAACCGACCGCAGCGCTGGGCGTCGAACAGACCGCCCAGGTGCTGGACCTCGTCGAGCGGCTGCGCGAGCGCGGCCTCGGCGTCATCCTCATCAGCCACAACATGGCGGACGTACAGGCCGTGGCCGACCGCGTCGCGGTCCTCCGCCTCGGCCGCAACAACGGTGTCTTCCCCGTCCGGGACACCTCCCACGAGCAGATCATCGCCGCGATCACCGGCGCCACCGACAACGCGGTGACCCGTCGCAAGGCGCGTACGACGGAGGCAGCGAAGTGAGCGACACCGACACGTCCCAGGTCTCCGAGGAACCGTCCGACGGCGGGGCGCAGGAGAAGACCGACACCGCCGACCCGCGCCCGCAGGACGGGCCGCAGGGCCCGAAGGGCTACCTGGACGAGTTCAGGAGCCGCGTGCGGAACGGGGCATACCGCCAGGAGGAGCCGAAGACCTACCTGCGCGAGGGTGTGCGGCGTGCGCGGAGCGGGGAACCGGGCTCGATACCGGTCCTCACCGGTCTGATCGTCCTCGCGACCCTCTTCCAGTCCCTCGACGTCCTCAAGCGCCGCGTGCGGAGCGGGGAACTGGGCTCGATACCGGTCGTCGTCGGCCTGATCGTCATCGCGGTCGTGTTCCAGTCCCTCAACGACAGCTTCCTGTCGGCGCGGAGCCTCAGCGACATCAGCGTCTACACCGCCGGTCTGGGCATCATGGCCATCGGCATCGTGTTCGTGCTGCTGCTCGGCGAGATCGACCTCTCCGTCGGATCCGTGGCCGGCGTCGGTGCCGCGGTGTGGGCGGTGCTCAGCGTCACCCATCATCTGAACGACTGGTTCTCCGTCGCCGGGGCCCTCGCCGTCGGCGGCTTCATCGGTCTGCTGCAGGGCTTCTTCTTCGCGAGGGTCGGTGTGCCGGCGTTCGTGGTCACCCTGGCCGGCTTCCTGGGCTGGAGCGGACTGCAGATCTGGCTGATGGGCGACGAGGGCAGCATCAACACCCCCACGGGCGGCGTGGTCGAGCAGATCACCGGCTACTACTTCAGCGACAAGGCGGCCGCCTACACGGTCGCCGTGCTCGCGGTGGGCGGCTACGTGTTCTCCCTGCTGCGGAACGCGAAACGGCGTCGGGCCGCGCGGCTCCCGCACCGCGCTCCGAGCGAGATCGTGCTGCGGAGCGGCGTGGTCGCCCTCATCGCCTTCGGCGCGGCCTACCAGCTGAACGAACCCGTCGGCGCGCGCGGCCTGCCGCTCGCCCTGGTGATCTTCCTGGTGGTGCTGTTCGCCGCCGACTTCGTCTCCCGGCGCACCACCTACGGCCGGCAGATCTTCGCGGTCGGCGGCAACGCGGAGGCGGCCCGCCGGGCCGGCATCGACGTCGAGAAGATCCGCATCACCGCCTTCGGTATCGCGGGCATGCTCGCCGCCCTCGGAGGTCTGTTCATCGCCAGCCAGCAGGGCGGCGCCACCAAGAACCTCGGCGCCGGCAACACCCTGATGAACGTCATCGCCGCCGCCGTCATCGGCGGCACCAGCCTCTTCGGCGGACGCGGCAAGATTCTCTCCGCACTGCTCGGCGCGCTGGTGATCATGTCCATCCAGCAGGGCCTGAACCTGGAGGGCATGGCCAGCGAGGTGCAGTACATGATCACCGGCGCGGTGCTGCTCGCCGCCGTCGTGATCGACTCGATCTCGCGGCGCACCCAGAAGACGGCCGGTCGTACCTGACCCGTCCGGGTCATCCCACGGCTGTACCCGGCACCCCGGAGTGCCGGGTACAGCCGCGTCGAGGCCGCCGTTCGGGTGAGGATGGACGAGCTGCCCGGGGCCGGGTGGGCGAACGTGCAGGCGAAGAGGACATTAGACTCGTCCAATCGGCACGGCTCGACGGCAGCTCGAAGCAAGGAGGCACGGGTGGCACTGCTGACCCGCATCACCGGACCGCGCGATCTGGACCGGCTCAGCCCGCAGCAGCTTGAGCAGCTGGCCGAGGAGATCCGGACCTTTCTGGTCGAATCGGTCTCCCGTACGGGTGGTCATCTCGGACCCAACCTGGGTGTGGTGGAACTCACCATCGCCCTCCACCGCGCCTACGACTCGCCCCGCGACAAGGTGCTGTTCGACACCGGGCACCAGTCCTACGTCCACAAGCTCCTCACCGGCCGCCAGGACTTCTCGAAGCTGCGCGCCCGGGGCGGCCTGTCCGGATACCCCTCCCGGGCGGAGTCGGAGCACGACGTCATCGAGAACAGCCACGCCTCCACCGTCCTCGGGTGGGCCGACGGCCTGGCGAAGGCCAACGAGATCCGCGAGACCGGCGACCACGTCGTCGCGGTCATCGGCGACGGCGCGCTGACCGGCGGAATGGCCTGGGAAGCCCTCAACAACATCGCCGACGCCAAGGACCGGCCGCTGGTCATCGTCGTCAACGACAACGAGCGCTCCTACGCCCCCACCATCGGCGGCCTCGCCAACCACCTCGCCACGCTGCGCACCACCGACGGCTACGAGCGCTTCCTCGCCCGCGGCAAGGACGTCCTCAACCGCACCCCGGTCGTGGGCAAACCGCTGTACGAGACGCTCCACGGCGCGAAGAAGGGCCTCAAGGACCTCGTCGCCCCGCAGGGCATGTTCGAGGACCTCGGGCTGAAGTACGTCGGCCCGATCGACGGCCACGACATCGAGGCCGTGGAGTCCGCACTGCACCGGGCGAAGCGTTTCGGTGGCCCGGTCATCGTCCACTGCCTCACCGAGAAGGGCCGCGGCTACCAGCCCGCGCTGAGCGACGAGGCCGACCGGTTCCACGGAATCGGCGTCATCCACCCCGACACCGGGCTGCCGGTCAAGTCCGCCGGGGCCGACTGGACCTCCGTCTTCGGTGAGGAGATGGTCAAGCTCGGCCGGGAGCGGAAGGACGTCGTGGCCCTCACCGCGGCGATGATGCGCCCGGTCGGCCTGCACGGCTTCGCGCAGGAGTTCCCCGAGCGCGTCTTCGACGTCGGCATCGCCGAACAGCACGCCGCCGTCTCCGCGGCCGGCCTGGCGACCGGTGGTCTGCACCCGGTGTTCGCGGTCTACGCGACCTTCCTCAACCGCGCCTTCGACCAGATCCTGATGGACGTCGCCCTGCACAAGTGCGGAGTGACGTTCGTACTCGACCGCGCAGGGGTCACCGGCTCCGACGGCGCCTCGCACAACGGCATGTGGGACATGTCCGTGCTGCAGTGCGTGCCGGGGCTGCGGCTGGCCGCCCCGCGCGACGCGGACCAGCTGCGGACACAGCTGCGGGAAGCCGTCGACGTGGACGACGCGCCCACCGTCGTGCGCTACTCCAAGGGTGCCGTGGGGCCGGCGGTGCCTGCCGTGGACACCGCCGGCGGCATGGACGTCCTGCGCAAGCCCGGCAGCGACACGCCCGACGTGCTGCTGGTCTCCGTCGGTGCTCTCGCCCCGATGTGCCTGGAGATCGCCGACAACCTCGACAAGCAGGGCATCTCGGCCACGGTCGTCGACCCGCGCTGGGTCAAGCCCGTCGACAAGGCCCTGCCGGAACTCGCCGCCGGCCACCGCGTCGTGGTCACCGTCGAGGACAACAGCCGTGCGGGCGGCGTCGGTTCGGCCATCGCACAGTCCCTGCGGGACGCCTCCGTCGACGTGCCGCTGCGGGACTTCGGCATCCCGGAGAAGTTCCTGGACCACGGCTCCCGGGGCCAGGTCATGGCCGAGATCGGCCTGACCGCCCCGGACATCGCCCGCCAGGTCACCGGGCTCGTCGCCCGGCTGGACGGCCGCATCGAGGAGACCGCACAGCTCGCAGGCGAGTGACGGCACCGTACCGGGGTGTGACGCCGGTTCGCGCGGGCGGCTGCCGCCGCCCTGCGTGAACCGGCGCAGAACAAATCACCGTGAAGCAGCGGAATCGGGCGGTAGGTTGGCGGTATGTCGCCGGCCGGAGGACCGCAGCGGACGCAACCGCCCCCCGTCGCCCGAGGAGTCCTGCCGGGCCAACGACGCTCCCCGGGCCAACGACGCTCCGCGGACGGACACCCGCTCCCCGGCCCGGCGCCCGGCGCCGGACCCCACCGGCTGTCCCTCCTCGCCGTGCTCGTCGCCCTGACCTGCCTCACCCGGCTGCCCTCGTTCACGACCCCGCTGTGGAACCCGGACGAGGGCTTCCTGGCCACCCAGGCGCGCATGCTCGCCGCGGGCGGCGAGCTCTACACGACCGTCGTCGACCGCAAGCCGCCGCTCCTGCCCTGGCTGTACCAGGGGGCGTTCGCCGTCTTCGGCGACACCTCCCTCCGGCCGCTCAAAGCGGCCGCCGTCCTCGCGACCGTCACGACGGCCGCCCTGCTGGCCTCCGTCGCCCGGCGCCGTTGGGGGGAGCGGGCGGCCTGGACGGCGGGAGTGCTGTCGGTCCTGCTGTCCGTCGGGCTGAACCCGGAGGACACGCAGGCCGCCACCTTCGAAGTCTTCATGCTTCCCTGGACGGCCGCGGCCGTCCGGTACGCCGACCGGCGCCACTGGGCCTCGGCCGGGATCGCCGTGGCCGGCGCGGCCCTCACCAAACAGACCGGCGGCGCCGTCCTGCTGCCCGTGCTCCTCCTCCTCGCACGCGACCGGGCGGGAACGGTCGCCCTGCTGCGTCTGCTCGTAGCCTGCGCGGCGCCGATCGTCGCGGTCGCGCTCCACTGCGGCGCAGCCCGCTTCCTGTTCTGGACGGTGACCGGCTCCGCCTCGTACGCCTCCGTGGACGGCGCCGAGCTGCGGGCCCTGCTGCGCGCGGCGGGCGGCACGGCCCTGGTGTGCGTCGCCGCCGCCCCCGTCCTCGCCGTGCTGCTGCACGCGCTGCGCACGCGGGGGTGCGTTGTCACGGCCGCCACCGCCGACCTGTGGGTGTGGCTCGGCGCCTCCGCCGCCGCGGTGACGGTCGGGTTCCAGTTCTTCGGGCACTACTTCCTGCAACTGCTCCCGCCGCTCACTCTGCTCGCGACCGCCGCACTGCGCGGACTCCGGTTCCGCGCGGCGGGCATGGCGGTCGCCCTGACCGCCGTGCTCGCGGCCGGGTTCGTGGCCTGGGGGTTCGTTGCCGAGCGTTCCGAACTCGCACATGCCCGGAAGGTGTCGGCCGAACTGAAGCGCCGGACCGCCGCCGGGGACCCGGTGCTGGTGTGGGGCATGCACCCCGAGGACTACTGGCTGGCGGACCGGCGGCCCGCCACTCGCTACCTCACCGCCGGGTTCCTGACGAACTACAGCGGCGGACGCGGCGGCGTCCGCACCGGCCGGGAGCACGCGGTGCCCGGCAGCTGGCCGCGCTTCCGGCACGACCTCGCGGAGCACCCGCCGGCCGTCGTCGTCGACGACTCCCGCGGCAAGCCGTACCGGCCCTCCCGCTTCCCCGCTCTCCGGCGCCACCTGGCCACCCACTACGACGTGGCCGCCGTCGTCGACGGTGCCGTCGTCCACGTCCGGTCCCGCGAGACCGGGAGCGTGCGATCCGATCGGTGACGTCAGTCCGTCCGGGGCGACGAACGGCCCGGCCGGGGACGTACCGTGTGCGGCCCGGCCACCTCGGCGCCGAAGGCGCGCACCCGCGCCCGCAGGACGCGGTCCGCGGTGACGACGAGGCAGGAGCGGTCCCGGCCCTCCTCGGCCACGAGCCGCACGATCCGGTCGTCGCCCGACCCGGCGGCCGCCACCGCGCGTACCCCCGGAACGGAAGCGACACCGCGGGCGGAGCCCTCGACGACCAGCACGACCTCCACCGGGCCCGGGAAGTCCGCCAGGCCGTGATCGGCGTACCGCACCAGCTCGTCGCGCAGCCGTTCGGCGGCGCCGTGGCGGTCGCGCCACCAGCCGTCGGGCACCGAGCCGACCACGTTCGCCGCATCGACGACCAGAAGAGGCTTCATGCGTTCCAGCCTCCCACGGCGCATGCGGAAGGGGTGCGCCGCAGTGCGCTGCGCACCCCTTCGCGGAGCCCTTGCCGTCAGGCCGGTACGGAGGCGACGCCCGGCTGCAGGAACCGCTTTCCGTTCACCCGCTCGCTGACGCCCTCGCGGTCCAGGTACGGCGTGACACCGCCCAGGTGGAAGGGCCAGCCGGCACCGGTGATCAGGCACAGGTCGATGTCCTGGGCCTCGGCCACCACGTTCTCGTCGAGCATGAGCCCGACCTCCTCGGCGATGGCGTCGAGCGCCCGCTGCCGCACCTGCTCCTCCGTCAGGGCCGTGTCACCGACCCGGAACAGCTCGGCCACCTCGGGGTCCAGCTCCGGCTTCCCGGAGTCGTAGACGTAGAGGTTGCGCTTGCCCGCATCGACGATGCGGCCGAGGTTCTCGGAGACGGCGAACCGGTCCGGGAACGCGGCGTGCAGCGTGCCGGACACATGGTGCGCCACGGCCGGTCCGACCAGCTCCAGCAGCTGGATGGGCGACATGGGCAGCCCGAGGGGCGCCAGCGCCCGGTCCGCGACCTCCACCGGCGTGCCCTCGTCGATGGTGCGCAGCACCTCGCCCAGGAAGCGGGTCAGCACCCGGTTCACCACGAACGCCGGAGCGTCCTTCACCAGCACCGCGGTCTTCTTGAGCTTCTTCGCCACCCCGAAGGCCGTCGCCAGCGACGCGTCGTCGGTCTGCTCGCCCCGTACGACCTCCAGCAGCGGCAGCACCGCCACCGGGTTGAAGAAGTGGAAGCCGACGACGCGCTCGGGGTGCCGCAGCTGCGAGGCCATCTCGGTGACCGACAGCGACGAGGTGTTGGTGGCCAGGATCGCGTGCTCCGGGACCGCCGCCTCGAGTTCGGCGAACACCTTCTGCTTGACGCCCATCTCCTCGAACACGGCCTCGATCACGAAGTCCGCGTCGGCGAAGGCGGTCGCCTTGTCCAGCGAGCCGGTGACCAGACCCTTGAGACGGTTCGCCTTGTCCTGGTTCACGCGGCCCTTGAGGAGGAGCTTGTCGATCTCCTCGTGGACGTATCCGACGCCCTTGTCGATCCGCTCCTGGTCGATGTCGGTCAGCACGACCGGCACCTCCAGGCGGCGGGCGAACAGCAGCGCAAGCTGACCGGCCATCAGTCCGGCGCCGACCACCCCGACCTTGCCGACGGGCCGCGCCAGGGACTTGTCGGGGGCTCCCGCGGGCCGCTTGGCGCGCTTCTGCACCAGGTTGAACGCGTAGATCCCGCTGCGCAGCTCACCGCCCATGATCAGGTCGGCCAGGGCCTCGTCCTCGGCGGCGAACGCGGCGCGCAGGTCGCCGTTCCGGGCCGCGGAGACGATGTCCAGGGCACGGTAGGCGGCCGGTGCGGCGCCGTGCACCTTGCTGTCGGCGATCTCCCTGCCGCGCTGCACGGCCTGGTCCCAGCCCTCGTCGCGGTCGAACTCCGGGCGCTCCACCCGGATCTCGTCGCGCAGTACCGCGGACGTCCAGTGCAGGGACTGCTCCAGGAAGTCCGCGCCTTCGAACAAGGCGTCCGCGATGCCCAGTTCATGCACCTGCGGGCCCTTGAGCTGCTTGTTCTGGTTGAGTGAGTTCTCGATGACGACGCGGACGGCACGTTCCGGGCCGATCAGGTTCGGCAGCAGGGCGCAGCCGCCCCAGCCGGGCACCAGACCGAGGAAGACCTCGGGGAGCGAGAAGGCGGGCAGGGCCTGCGAGACGGTGCGGTAGCTGCAGTGGAGCCCCAGCTCGACACCGCCGCCCATGGCCGCGCCGTTGTAGTACGCGAAGCTCGGCACTCCCAGGTCGCCCAGCCGCCGGAAGACGGCGTGGCCGGCGCGGCCGATGGCGAGTGCGTCCTCGCGGTCGCTCAGCACCTCGACGCCCTTGAGGTCGGCGCCCACGGCGAAGATGAACGGCTTGCCGGTCACACCGACGCCGACGATCTCTCCCGCCTTCGCCTCGGCCTGCACCTTGTCGAGTGCCGCGTCGAGGTTCGCCAGCGACTGCGGGCCGAGGGTGGTCGGTTTGGTGTGGTCGAAGCCGTTGTCCAGGGTGATCAGTGCGAACCGGCCGCCGTCCTGCGGCAGGTCCAGGTGGCGCACGTGCGCCTGGGTGACGACCTCGTCGGGGAACCGCTCGGCCGCCCCCTTCACCAGCTCAGCGATGTTGCTCACTTGCCCTCCCAGTGCGGGTTCTCCCAGATGACCGTGCCGCCCATGCCGAAGCCGACGCACATCGTGGTGATGCCGTAGCGGACGTGGGGCTGCTCCTCGAACTGCCGTGCCAGCTGCGTCATCAGACGCACGCCGGAGGAGGCGAGGGGGTGGCCGAACGCGATGGCGCCGCCGTACTGGTTGACGCGCGGGTCGTCGTCGGCGATGCCGTAGTGGTCCAGCAGGGCGAGGACCTGTACCGCGAAGGCCTCGTTGATCTCGAACAGGCCGATGTCGTCGATGGACAGACCGGCCTTCTTCAGCGCCTTCTCGGTCGCCGGGACGGGGCCGATGCCCATGACCTCCGGCTCCACGCCGGCGAAGGCGTACGACACCAGGCGCATCCTGACCGGGAGGCCCATCTCGCGGGCGAAGTCCTCGGCGGCCACGAGCGAGGCGGTGGCGCCGTCGTTGAGCCCGGCCGCGTTGCCGGGGGTGACGCGGCCGTGCGGGCGGAACGGTGTCTTGAGGCCCGCGAGGCTCTCGAGCGTGGTTCCCGGGCGCATGGGCTCGTCCTCGGTGGCCAGGCCCCAGCCGGTCTCGCCGGCCTCAGCGTCGGTGCGGCGCACCGAGATCGGCACCAGGTCCTGCTGGATCCTGCCGTCGGCGTAGGCCTTGGCGGCCTTCTCCTGGCTCCGGACCGCGTACTCGTCGGCGCGGGCCCGTGTCAGGTGGGGGAAGCGGTCGTGCAGGTTCTCCGCCGTCATGCCCATGAACATGGCGGACTCGTCGACCAGCTTCTCCGAGACGAAGCGCGGATTGGGGTCGACGCCCTCGCCCATCGGGTGGCGGCCCATGTGTTCGACGCCGCCGGCGACGGCCACGTCGTAGGCGCCGAAGGAGAGCGACCCGGCGGCGGTCGTCACGGCGGTCATGGCGCCGGCACACATGCGGTCGATGGAGTAGCCCGGGACGCTGGAGGGCAGTCCCGCGAGGATGCCCGCGGTACGGCCCAGGGTCAGGCCCTGGTCGCCGATCTGGGTGGTCGCGGCGACGGCGACCTCGTCGATCCGCTCCGGAGGCAGCTCGTCGTTCCGGCGCAGCAGCTCGCGGATGCACTTGACGACCAGGTCGTCGGCGCGGGTCTCGTGGTAGATGCCCTTCGGACCCGCCTTGCCGAACGGGGTCCGGACGCCGTCGACGAAGACGACGTCCCTAGCGGTACGAGGCACGTTGGCTCTCCTCCAGGGGTGCGGTGGTACGCCGTGCGGCGCGCTTCCCGCGGCCCATGCTACTTGTCGGTAACTCCGAGGCAAGCGTTCCCCTCGGCGAGGGGCACAGGTCACATCGCGCCGGTCGGGAGCAGGTGGGGACCGGAACGGAGCGGTCCGGTCCTCCGCTAGTCCTCCGGCGGCGTCGCCGTCAGGGCGACGGCCAGCAGGGGGGCCGTCTGCTCGATCTGCCACTCCCGTGCGCCGTGTGCCCGCAGAGCGTCCGAGACCGCGGCCTCGGACACCTCCGCCGGGGGCTCCCAGCACACGCGGCGCACCGTGTCCGGGGTGATCAGGTTCTCCTGCGGGAGGGCCAGCTCCTCCGCCCGCGCCGTCACCGCTGCCCGGGCGGCCGCCAGCCGGGCCGCGGCCTCCGGATCGCGCTCGGCCCAGGCGCGGGGCGGGGGCGGCCCCGCGACAGGCTGGCCCTGCTGCGGCAGATCGCGCTCCGACAGGCCGCGGGCCCGCTCGACGGCCGCGAACCACTGCGTCAGGTTCCGGCGGCCGGAGCGCTGAGAGAACCCCGGCAGTACCGACAGGGTCTGCGCGTCCTGCGGCATGGCCAGCGCGGCCGCGATGATCGCCGAGTCTGCGAGCACCTTCCCCGGCGAGACGTCCCGGCGCTGCGCGATGCCGTCCCGGGCGGTCCACAGCTCGCGCACGGCAGCCAGCTGGCGGCGTCTGCGCACCTTGTGCATTCCGGAGGTGCGGCGCCACGGGTCCTTGCGAGGCGGCGGGGGCGGTGCGGCCGCGATGGCGGCGAACTCCTGGCGCGCCCAGTCGAGCTTCCCCTGCCGGTCCAGTTCTTCCTCGAGCGCATCGCGCAGCTCGATCAGCACCTCGACGTCCAGGGCCGCGTACCGCAGCCACGGTTCCGGCAGCGGGCGGGTGGACCAGTCGACGGCGGCGTGGCCCTTCTCCAGGGTGTAGCCGAGTACCTTCTCCGTCATCGGACCGAGCCCGACGCGGGCGAAACCGGCCAGTCTCCCGGCCAGCTCCGTGTCGAACAGCAGGTCGGGGACCATCCCTATCTCCCGCAGGCACGGCAGATCCTGCGTGGCGGCGTGCAGCACCCATTCCGTGCCGCGCACCGCCTCGCCCAGGCCGCTCAGGTCGCCGCAGGCCACCGGGTCCACCAGGGCACTGCCGGCCCCGTCCCGCCGCAGCTGGATCAGGTACGCACGCTGCCCGTACCGGTAGCCGGACGCCCGCTCCGCGTCGACGGCGAGCGGCCCCGTGCCGTTCGCCATCCGTTCGACCACGCGGGCCAGGTCCCCGTCCGTGGCGGTCACCGGGGGAATGCCCTCGCGCGGCTCCGTCAGTGGTACCGGCGCGGGACCGGAGTCCTCGGAGGGGGTGGGGCGTGCGGCTGCCTGGGTTTCGGTCTCCTGTGCGTCGGTCACCGCTCAAGGGTATCGGTGCCCCGTCCGCGGGACGCCCGCCGACCTGCGCGGGTCGGCGGGCGCCGGTACGGGTGCGGACCCGGTCGCGGTGGCCCGGGGCGCGAGCGGTGTCAGTGGATGATGCCGGTCCGCAGTGCCACCGCCACCATGCCGGCGCGGTCCCCGGTCCCCAGTTTCCGGGCGATGCGCGCCAGGTGGCTCTTGACCGTCAGGGCGGACAACCCCATCGAGACGCCGATGGCCTTGTTCGACTGGCCCTCCGCCACCAGCCGCAGCACCTCCACCTCACGACCGGAGAGTTCGCGCTGTCCGCCGGGGTGCCCCGGACCACCCGGGCCACCGCCGGGGCGGCGGTGCATCCGGGCCGCCGCCGCACCCAGGTGGGCGGCACCGGGACGGGTGTGCATGCCGTTCAGGGTGGTGCGGGTCCCGGTGACGACGTAGCCCTTCACGCCGCCCGCGAGAGCGTTCCGGACCGCCCCGATGTCGTCGGCGGCGGACAGCGCGAGGCCGTTGGGCCAGCCCGCCGCGCGGGTCTCGGACAGCAGGCTGAGGCCGGAGCCGTCGGGTAGGTGGACCTCGGCGACGCAGATGTCGCGGGGAGAGGAAACTCGGGGGCGTGCCTCCGCGACCGACGATGCCTCGATCACGTCCCGCACGCCGAGAGCCCAGAGGTGACGGGTCACGGTGGAACGCACTCGGGGGTCGGCGACGACGACCATGGCCGTCGGCTTGTTCGGGCGGTAGGCGACCAGGCTTGTGGGGTGCTCGAGAAGAACAGACACCGGGCCTCCTGTGGGGAGTGGCTGGGGCGGTGCCGGCTCGCACGACGCCTGGTGGGAGCGGTGCGGGCCGGGACGGTCCCTGGTGGAAGGGGGTCTTCCCCTCCTTCGGCAGGAGCGGTGTCCGGCTTTAGGGGATGATCACGAATTGATGACGACAATTCTGGCAATTCGGACAGTCAATCGACTGGATGCCGAATCGTTCCGTCACCTGTCGCCGTCTCCTTTCCGGGGGAGTGCGTCCGCGGCAGCGCCACCACGGCGCCGCCGCGGCGCCACCAACAACCCGGGACCGGGAGGTGAGGTCAGAACGCGCGCGGACCCCGGCGCTGAGGGAGCGTCACCACCCCGTCGTCCTCCGCCCCGTTCGGCGGCAGGCCCGCGCACTGGCACAGCAGCTCGCACCAGGCCCTCAGGTGCGCACCCGCATCCGGCGCCCCGCCGTCGAGGAGCGGTGCCGTCGGCGTCCAGCTCGCACGGATCTCCAGCTCGGTGTGCGGCTGCCGGTCCGCCAGACCACCGAAGAAGGCGGACCCGGACCGCGTCACCGTCCCGCTGGGGGCGAGGTGGTCCACGCCGTGGGCGTCCAGCGCACCCGTCAGCCAGCTCCAGGCCACCTCGGGCAGCAGCGGGTCCGCAGCCATCTCCGCGTCCAGCTCGGTGCGCCCGAGCGTGACGATCCGGAACGCGCCCTCCCAGGGATCCTGCCCCTCGGGGTCGTGCAGCAGCACGAACCGTCCGTCGGCCAGTTCCTCGCCGTCCTCCTCGACGCTGGCCTCCAGCGCGTGCGCGTACGGTGCCAATCGCCTCGGCGCAGGCAGCGGACCGCACCGCACCTGCGGCCGGTGCGGTGCCACTTCCAGCGCGGCCCGTGCGCGCCGGAACGCCTCCGGCGTGCCGTCCCCCTCCGTGGTGTCCTGGTCGTCGTCGCCCCCGGCGCCGTGAGTCACGTCTGTTCGAGCCGCAGCCATGCAGCGAGGGTAGGTGCCTGCCGTCGCGGCCGCCGGTAGGGACACGAAGCACCGCATTGTGCATGCGAGACTTTCGGAGTGAGTGTTGACGAACGCCCCCCGGGCCCTCCCGCCGCCACCCAGGACTCCGCTTTCCTCCGGGCCTGCCGCCGCGAAGCGGTGCCGCACACGCCGGTGTGGTTCATGCGGCAGGCGGGACGCTCGCTCCCCGAGTACCGCAAGGTCCGCGAGGGCATCTCGATGCTCGACTCCTGCATGCGCCCCGACCTGGTCACCGAGATCACCCTGCAGCCCGTGCGCCGGCACGGCGTGGACGCGGCCATCTACTTCAGCGACATCGTGGTCCCGCTCAAGGCGGTCGGCATCGACGTCGACATCAAACCCGGCGTCGGCCCCGTCGTCCAGCGGCCGGTGCGCACCCGGGCCGACCTCGAACGGCTCCGGCCGCTGGAGCCCGGCGACATCGGCTACGTCGCGGAGGCCGTCCGCCTGCTCACCGCGGAACTCGGCACCACGCCGCTCATCGGCTTCGCGGGAGCCCCCTTCACCCTGGCCAGCTACCTGGTCGAGGGCGGCCCCTCGAAGAACCACGAACACACCAAGGCGATGATGTACGGCGACCCGCTCCTGTGGGCCGACCTGCTCGACCGGCTCGCGGACATCACCGCCGGGTTCCTCCGGGTGCAGATCGAGGCCGGGGCCTCTGCCGTGCAGCTCTTCGACTCCTGGGCCGGTGCCCTGCGGCCGGAGGACTACCGTGCCACGGTGCTGCCGGCCTCCCGCAAGGTCTTCGCCGCCGTCGAGCAGTACGGGGTGCCGCGCATCCACTTCGGCGTCGGCACGGGAGAACTCCTCGGCGCCATGTCCGAGGCCGGTGCCGACGTGGTCGGCGCCGACTGGCGGGTGCGGCTGGACGAGGCCGCCCGCCGCATCGGCCCCGGAAAGGCGGTGCAGGGAAACCTCGACCCGGCGGTGCTGTTCGCCCCCCACGAAGCGGTGGCCGAGCAGGCCGACGGCGTCCTCGCAGCCGCCGCCGGCCTGGAGGGCCACGTGTTCAACCTCGGGCACGGTGTCCTGCCGGACACCGACCCGGACGCGCTCACCCGCCTCGTCGCCCACGTCCACGAACGCACGGCGCGCTGAACGCGGTTCCGGCGCCCGTGGACTTCCGCGTCCCCGGCGCCGGATCAGTCGTCGTCGTGCGACGAGGACACCGGCGACGGCACGGTCACCGGCTCGGGGGCTGCCGCGGACCGTTCCCACCGCGCCGGCAGCACACGGCGCACCGCCGCGTACAGCAGGGCCAGCGCCGCCAGGAACGGCAGGGACGCACCGAGCCCGATCGCGATCCAGCGCAGCACGGTGAGGAACGCGTGCCAGCCGCCCGACACCGCATCACCGACCGTGGTGTCCTCCTCCTCACCCACCGGCGCCGCGTCCGGAGACCGGAGCTCCAGCTTCACGGTCGCCATCGCGGTGCGGGACTCCAGCGATTCCAGCCGGGCCTCCAGCGCCTCCAGATCGGCCTGGCGGGACCTGAGTTCGGACTCGAGAGTGACCACGTCGGTCAGCGTGGTGGCGTCGTCCATGAGCTTCCGGACCCGGGTGACGCTCGCCCGCTGCGTGGAAATCCGGCTCTCGACATCGACGACGTCGCCGGTGACGTCGTTCGCCGTCGCGCCGCGCTCGACCAGTTCGCCGGTGTCCGCCAGCGACTCCAGCACCGGCCGGTACTCGTCCTGAGGCACCCGGAACGTGACGCGGGAGTACTCCGTGCCGTCGCCGTCCCGCCGCGTGGACTCCTGCGCGACGTAGCCGTCCGCCGTCTCCACCACGTCCCGGGCCTCCTCCAGTCCGCCCCGGACATCCTTCGTCTCGACGGTGAGCCACGCCTTCCGGACGACCTGCCGCTCGGCCGCCTCCGCCGCGCGGGCCGTCCCGCTGGTGCCCGAACCGTCCGAAGCCGAGTCCTCGGCCGAGCCGTCCGTTCCCGGTGCTTCCGGACCGGTGCGGGCGTCCCCGGCGCCCGCTGCCGCCTCGTCGGCCACCGCGCCCGCCGACGAGTCGGCACCCGAATCGCCTGCCGCGCCGCACCCGGACACCGCGATCGTGCACACCAGCAGTGCCGCACCCAGCACACGCGTGCCCCGCATCCTCGGCCGCCGCACCGTCGGCCGGCGCCGGCTGTTCCGGACCATGCCTGCCCCCCTCTTGCTCGTGAATGGATTCCCCGGTGGGACGGAGCGGGGGCAGTCCCGGTTGCCGACGTCCGGTCACAGTCCGGACTCGTTCGGGGCACCGCACGGCGTCTGCCACAGTGGAGCCATGCACGTGATCGTCATCGGAGGCGGCATCGCCGGCCTCAGCGCCGCCCACCACCTCCTGACCGGCGGCGCCTCGGTGACACTGCTGGAGGGCTCCGACCGGCTCGGCGGGAAACTGCTCGTCGGTGACCTGGCCGGCTCCCTGCGCGTCGACCTCGGGGCCGAGGCGATGCTCGCGCGCCGCCCCGAGGGCATCGAACTCGCCCGCGCGGCCGGTCTGGGCGACGCCCTCACGTCCCCGACCACGGCCCGGGCAGCGCTCTGGACCCGTGGCGCGCTGCGCCCCATGCCGACCGGCCACCTGATGGGAGTCCCCGCCGACCCCGCCGCCCTGGGAGGAGTGCTCTCCCCCGACGGGCTCGCGCGGGTCGCGGAGGAGGAGGACCTGCCCCGCACCGATGTCGGCGAGGACGTCGCCGTGGGCACGTACGTCGCCGCACGCGTGGGGCGCGAGGTCGTCGACAGGATGGTCGAACCCCTGCTCGGCGGCGTGTACGCGGGCGACCCCTACCGCCTGTCGATGCGGGCCGCCGTCCCCCCGCTGTACGAGATCGCCCGGAGCGAGCGCTCGCTGCTGGCAGGCGTCCGCGCGTTCCGCGAGCGGACCGCGACCACGGGCGGCGCGACGGCCCCGGTGTTCGCGGGCATCGAGGGCGGCGTCGGGCGCCTGCCCGCCGCGGTCGCCGCCGCCTGCCGGGCGGCCGGGGGCCGCATCCGCACCCGCTCGCCCGTGACGTCCCTGCGCCGCCTCCACGGGGGTCCCCGGGACGCCCCCTCCGGCGGGGACCTCTGGGAGGTCGCGGTCGGGGGCGGCGAGGCCCTGCGCGCCGACGCGGTGGTGGTCGCCGCACCGGCGCCGTCCGCCGCGCGGCTGCTTCGCACCGAGGCTCCCGCCGCGGCAGCCGAACTGGACACCGTCGCATACGCCTCGATGGCCCTGGTGACGATGGCCTTCCGCCGCACCGACCTGGGGAACCTGCCCACCGGGAGCGGGTTCCTGGTGCCGCCGGTCGACGGCCGGCAGATCAAGGCCGCCACGTTCTCCGCGAACAAGTGGGCCTGGACCGCCCGGCAGCAGGACGACCTGTTCGTGCTGCGGACCTCCTTCGGCCGGTACGGCGAGGAGGACGCGCTGCACCGGGAGGACGCCGAACTCGTCGCGGCCGCCCGCGCGGACCTCGCGGAGGCCGTCGGCCTCGCCGCACCGCCGGTGGACAGCCTGGTCACCCGCTGGGAGTCCGGACTGCCGCAGTATCCGGTCGGCCACCTCGCACGGGTCGCCCGGCTGCGCCGCGACCTGGAGGAGCTGCCGGGCGTCACGGTGTGCGGCGCGGCGTACGGCGGCGTCGGGATCCCCGCCTGCGTCGCCGACGGACGCCGTGCGGCCGAGTACACCCTGCGCACGGGCGGCGCCGCGGGCGAGGGAGAATAGCGGCATGACTGCTGTACCGGAGAGGACCCCGCACGCGGGCAAGAAGGCCAAGGACCTCAACGAGGTCATCCGCTACACGCTCTGGTCGGTCTTCCGGCTCCGCGACGTGCTCCCGGAGGACCGCACGGGATACGCCGACGAGGTCGACGAGCTGTTCGCCCAACTCGCCGCCAAGGACGTCACGGTGCGCGGCACGTACGACGTCTCCGGGCTCCGCGCCGACGCCGACGTGATGATCTGGTGGCACGCCGAGACCGCGGACGCGCTGCAGGAGGCCTACAACCGCTTCCGCCGCACCCGGCTGGGCCGCGCCCTGGAGCCGGTGTGGTCGAACATGGCGCTGCACCGCCCGGCCGAGTTCAACAAGTCGCACATCCCCGCCTTCCTCGCGGACGAGGAGCCCCGCGCCTACGTGTGCGTCTACCCGTTCGTCCGCAGCTACGACTGGTACCTGCTGCCGGACGAGGAGCGTCGCGGCATGCTCGCCGGGCACGGGAAGATGGCACGCGGCTTCCCGGACGTCCGTGCCAACACGGTGGCGTCGTTCGCGCTGGGCGACTACGAGTGGCTGCTCGCCTTCGAGGCCGACGAACTGCACCGCATCGTGGATCTCATGCGGCACCTGCGCGGTTCGGAGGCGCGGCGCCACGTGCGCGAGGAGGTCCCGTTCTACACCGGGCGCCGCAAGCCGATGGCGGAACTGGTCGCCGGCCTGGCGTAGCCGGCAGCGGGTCAGCCGCGCACGCCGCGCAGGGGCGGCCGTCCCCCGCCCAGCGCGGTGCGCAGCTCCTTCGGGAGGGTCCGCGTTCCGTGCCGGGCCAGGTCGGTGAGGACGGTTCGGCCGCCGTCCCCGTCGGCGGCGTGCAGCAGGCGTTCACCGGCGGGCGAAGCTCGGCGTTCCTCGGGCCGCAGCTCCCACCGGGCGATCGCGAGAGCCCCGAGGGTGAGGACGAGCGGCAGCGCGAACCACGGTGCCCGGCCCGCCGAGCCGTCCCCGAAACCCTCCAGCAGTTCCGCCGTCAGGCCGGTGGCGGCCACCAGTACCGCGGCCCCGCGCACCTGCCGGGTCGCCGATGTCAGGCCCGCCCGGAGTGCCTCGGGAACAGCCAGTCCCGCCGCTGCCAGGCGATCCCCCAGCGCCGCCACGGCGTCCGCCGAGCCGAGGGCCGTACGGATCGGCGGGACGGGCGACTGCCCTCCCGGGCCGATCGCCTCGAGGACCGACCGCTCCATCGCATCGCGGCCCCGGGGATCGACCACGGTGGCCCATCCCGTGTGGGCGAGGAGTATCCGCCGCTCCTCGGACATGGCCACCAGCGCCACGTCCGCCAGCCGCGGCGGACCGCCGGAGAGGAACGCGGTCTCGTAGAGGGAGAGCGCGGAGGGCGCGGGAGGGCGGCCGGTCCCGCGGGGCGCGCGCCACGCGGTGGCGGCGGCCGCACAGAGCCGTGCGCAGGAGAGCGCAGCCGCGCCCCAGGCGACCAGCACGAAGAGCACCCACATGTGCCGGTTCTACCCGGCCCGCGCGCGCGGCGCCAGAGGCCGGACGCGACTCTCCGCACGTGCCGGGCGCCCGGGGCGGTGGAGAGGCGGGGTCAGCCGCGCCGCCACGGGCCGGTGACGGCGAACGTCGTGCCGGGGGTGTAGCAGTTGACGAACATCGTGCGGCGGTCCGGTGCGAAGGTCACCCCGGCGAACTCGCCCCACGCGGGGTCGTCCTCGGTGCCGATGTTCTGCCGGCCGCGCGCCATCGGGTAGACCTCGCCCTCGTGCGTCAGGCCGAAGACGTGCTGTGCGCCCCTGCCGTCCTCTGCGACCATCAGACCGCCGTCGGGCGCCAGGCAGATGTTGTCCGGTTCCTCTCCGGGCAGGTCCGGGCCGGTCTCCGGCCCGAAGACCACGACCAGCGTCAGCCGGCTGTGCTCCGGGTCGTACCGCCAGACCTGTCCCCAGTGGTCGGCGGCGGAGCCGTCCTGACTCTTGGCGAAGGAGGAGACGAAGTAGACGCTGCGGCCTCCCCAGTAGCAGCCTTCGAGCTTCTGCGCGTGCGTGATGCCGCGACTGCCGAAGTCCTGGTGGCGGATCGGCGTCCGCCGTGCCAGCGGATCGGGGACGGTGACCCACTCGATGCCGTGGAACGTCCGGCCGGGTTCCCGCACCGCCGACAGGTCGGGTACGTCCGGTACCCGCATCGCCTCGAGCCGGCCGCCGGCCCGCAGCGAGCCGAAGCCGCCCTTCGGAAGGTCGGGCAGGAAGCGGTAGAAGAGGCCGAACGGGAAGTCGAAGGCGTCCTCGGTCTCGTAGACGGCGCCGGTGCCGGGATCCATGGCGACGGCCTCGTGCTGGAACCGGCCCATCGCCGTCAACGGCTCCGCCGTGGTGCGGTGCCCGGGCCGGAAGCCGACCTCGAAGACGAAGCCGTGGTCCTCGGTGTAGCCCTCCTCGCCGGCCCGGTACTCGGTCTCTTCGCAGGTCAGCCAGGACCCCCAGAGCGACGGGCCGCCCGCGCAGTTGGTGGAGGTGCCGGCGATGGCGACGCGTTCCGTGCGGACGCCGAGATCCTCGTCCAGCTCCAGCAGGATGCAGCCGCCTTCGGCCGCCGGGTCGTAGGTCAGCCCCCGCACCGCGGGGACCGGCTGCCGTGAGCCCATACGGTTCTCGTGGTTGCGCACCAGCCAGGTGGAACCGCGGCTGCCGGCGAACGCCGCCATCCCGTCGTGATTGCCGGGCACCGGCCCCTCCCCGGAGCGCAGCTGGTCACCCTCGCGGGAGAGGACGGTGTACCGGAAGCCGCGGGGCAGGTCGAGCAGGCCGTCGGGATCGGGCACGAGCGGGCCGTAGCCGCCCCGTCCGGGGTGGCCGGCGGCGGACGCGCCGCCGGCGAACACCTCGGAGACGCTGCCGGCGAAGGCGATACCGAGCCCCAGGGCACCGGATCGGGCCAGTAGTTCACGTCGCGATGCGGACATCGGTCACTCTCCCCTGCGGGCGGACAGGACGATCGGACCAGCCGTGTCTACCACGTCACGGAACGTGTGCACAGGAGGCGGGGCTCGGCCGGCCGCGCGGGAGGGTGGGGCGGTCCCGCGTGCCGGACGTGCCGGGAGGGTGCGGATCAGTCCTGCCGCAGTTCTGCGGCGTCGCGGGCCAGCGCGGTGAGGCGGGACACGGCCCGGAAGTACTTCTTGCGGTACCCGCCCGAGAGCATGTCCGGGCCGAAAAGCCGGTCGAACGGCACGCCCGAGGCGAGAACGGGCACCTCGCGGTCGTAGAGGCGGTCGGCGAGCACCACGAGGCGCAGTGCGGTGGCCTGGTCGGGGACGGGCTGCACGCCTGTCAGGCACACCGCGTCCACGCCGTCGCACAGTGCCCCGTAGCGACTGGGGTGCACCGTGGACAGATGTGCGAGGAGCTCGCCGAAGTCGTCCAGGGCGGCGCCCTCGGTCGCCCGGGCGATCCGGGTCACCTCGGAGTCGGTCGCCGGTTCCGGGGCGTCGGGCAGGCCGCGATGGCGGTAGTCCTCCCCGTCGATGCGCTGGGCGCGGAAGTGGGCCGAGAGTCCCTGGATCTCCCTCAGGAAGTCGGCGGCGGCGAACCGGCCCTCTCCCAGTTTGCCCGGCAGAGTGTTGGAGGTCGCCGCGAGCGCGACTCCGTGCTCCACGAGCCTGCTGAGCAGGGAGGAGACGAGCACCGTGTCGCCCGGGTCGTCCAGTTCGAACTCGTCGATGCACAGCAGCCGGTGGGCGCTGAGTGTCCGCACGGTCTCCTGGAACCCGAGGGCTCCCACGAGGTTGGTCAGCTCGACGAACGTGCCGAAGGCCTTCTGTTCCGCCGGGGCGGGGGCCGCGTGCCACAGCGAGGCGAGCAGGTGGGTCTTGCCGACGCCGTACCCGCCGTCCAGGTACACGCCCCGCGGGCCCGAGCGGGCGGTCTTCGTGCTCCCGCGCCGGAACCAGCGCCGCCTGCCCCCGCCGTCGCCGCCCCGGCCGATGCCCGCGGCGAACCCCCGCAGCACCTCGACGGCCTCCTGCTGGCTCGGCTGCTGCGGGTCCGGGATGTAGGTGTCGAACCGGACGGCGTCGAACCGCGGCGGCGGGACCATCTCGGCCACCAGCCGCTCCGGCGGCACCCGGGGCTCCCGGGAGGCGAGGGAGAGCGGCGCGGACGCGGCGTCCGCCCGGGGCGCTGCGGCGGCTTCGGTCGGCTGGGAGGGGGGCGTGGACACGGCCCCATGCTACGAGGTGCTCGTCCCCCGGTGGACCGCCGGTGGGGCATGCCACACTGCCGCGTATGCGACGCCTGTTCCCCGCCGACCGCACCGACGAGCAGCACGAAAGCACCGAGTGGAGCCTGGAGGCCCTCGCCGGTGCGTACGCCTATCCCGCCTCCGCCGCTCCCGGCGCCGAGGGGGGCCGGCCGTGGCTCCGGGCCAACATGGTCGCGTCGCTCGACGGCGCCGCCCACCACGGCGGCCGCTCGCAGCCGCTCTCCTCCGCGGCGGACATGCGGATCTTCGGGGTGCTCCGCGCGCTGGCCGACGTCGTGATCGTCGGAGCGGAGACGGTGCGCCGCGAGGGCTACCGCCCGGCGCGGGCCCGCGAGGCCTTCGCGGCCCGCCGGGAGGCGGCCGGCCAGGGGCCGGCGCCAGCGATCGCGGTGGTCAGCGGAAGCCTCGACCTGGACTTCTCGCTTCCGCTGTTCACCGCTCCCGCCGTACCCACCCTCGTCCTGACCGGGGCACAGGCCCCGGCCGCCCGGCTGCGGGAGGCACGCGCCGCCGGAGCGGAACCGGTCGTGGCGGGCGAGGGCGTCCTGGCGGACCCGGCGCGGGTGCCGGCGGCGCTGGCGGAGCGGGGACTGACCCGCCAGTTGACGGAGGGCGGCCCCACCCTGCTCGGCAGGCTCACGGCCGCCGGCGTCCTGGACGAGCTGTGCCTGGCGGTGTCGCCGCGGGTCGCCCTCGGCGACGCGGGGCGCGTGATGAAGGGCCCCGAGCTCCCGGCGCCCGCCGCGTACGCGCTCACGTCGCTGCTGGAGGACGAGGGGTTCCTCTTCACGCGCTATCACAAGATCGCCGAATCGGCGGAATGAGGCGTTCCACTTAGCTCCTCCCGGGAAGACTGAACCTCAGAGGACCCCGTGCGTGGCCGGGGAGAACGGTTCTGTCGGGGTCTGCGGGCCCGCGTACGAGAAGGGTGCTCGTCGTGTTCACGACCGTGTTGATGATCGAGAAGCCGCTGGTGTCCGACGATGTGGAGATGGTCACCACCCTCCACGGCGACGAGGAGGTCTCGTTCGTGGTGCTCATGCAGCCCCGCGGGGACCAGGACCGGTTGCTGCGGGCGCTGGACGACGTCGCCCTCGGCGAACTGGAGGACGCGGTGCACGAACGTCAGGAGCCGGAGGGCGGCGACGCGGTGCAGACCGCCCGCCTCGGACTGGAACACTCCCTCAAGGCCCTGCGCGAGTCGGGTGCCCAGGCCGTCGGCCACATCGTCGAGAAGCATCCGCTGGACGCCCTCGGCTCCGTGGTGGACGAGGCCGGCGCCGACGAGGTCATCGTGCTGACGGCACCGCACCTGGTGGAGGAGTTCTTCCACCGCGACTGGGCCTCGCGCGCCCGCCACAAGGTCGGCGTGCCGGTGCTGAAGCTGTTCGCCCACACCGACTGAGCCCGCGCACGGCAGCGGGGACCGGCCCGGCCACCGATTAGGCTGAGGCACGGACACCCGCTGCCGCCGGGCACCGCACCCGTGCGGCAGCCACACCGTACGACCCGGGAGAACCGCCGATGCCGACGACCGCCGTGCCGCCCGCCCTGGAACGCCCGCACTTCATCGGTATCGGGGGCATCGGCATGTCCGGCATCGCGCGCATCCTCGCCGCGCGCGGCGCGGACGTCGCCGGCAGCGACAGCAAGGAATCGGCCACCGTCACCGCACTCCGCCAGGCCGGTGCCACCGTCCACGTCGGCCACGACAGCGCCCACCTGGCAGCCGACGCCAGTTGCGTCGTCGTCTCCAGCGCCATCCGCCCCGACAACCCGGAACTGAGTGCGGCCCGGGAGCGGGGCGTGCCCGTCGTCCACCGCTCGGACGCCCTGGCCTCGCTGATGGAGGGCCGCCGCGCCCTCGCCGTGGCCGGCACCCACGGCAAGACCACGACGACCTCGATGCTCGCGGTCAGCCTGCGCGCACTCGGCCTGGACCCCTCCTACGCGATCGGCGGCGACCTCGACGGACCCGGCACCAACGCCGCCCACGGCGACGGCGCCCTCTTCGTCGCCGAGGCGGACGAGAGCGACCGCAGCTTCCACAAGTACGCCCCCGAGGTCGCGATCATCCTCAACGTGGAACTCGACCACCACGCCAACTACGGCTCGATGGAGGAGATCTACGAATCCTTCGAGACCTTCGTCGACCGCGTCGTCCCCGGCGGCACCGTCGTGATCTCCGCCGACCACCACGGCGCCCGCGAACTGACCCGCCGCCTCGCCGGGCGGCAGGACGTCCGGCTGGTCACCTACGGCGAGCACCCGGACGCCGACGTCCGTGTCCTGCGCGTCGCACCGCACGGCCTCACCAGCCGCGTCGCCGTCGCCCTCGACGGCCGCGAACTGGACTTCACCGTCTCCGTGCCCGGCCGCCACTACGCGCACAACGCCGTCGCGGCGCTCGCGGCCGGCGCCGCGACGGGCGTGTCCGCCGACGAGCTCGCCGAGGCCCTCCGCAGCTACACCGGCGTCAACCGCCGCCTGCAGCTCAAGGGCGAGGCGCGCGGCGTGCAGGTGATCGACACCTACGCCCACCACCCCACCGAGATGACGGCCGACCTGGAGGCCCTCCGCAGCGGCCTGCCCGAAGGCGGCCGCATCCTCGTGCTGTTCCAGCCGCACCTCTTCAGCCGCACCCAGGAACTCGCCACCGAGATGGGAGAGTCCCTCACCTTCGCCGACGCCTCCGCGGTGCTCGACATCTACCCCGCCCGCGAGGAACCGATCCCCGGCGTCACCAGCGCCCTGATCACCGACGCGGCACGCGCCGCGGGCGCCGACGTCCAGCCCGCCCTGACCCGCGAAACCGCCCCCGACCTGCTCGCCGGAATGGCGAAGCCCGGCGATGTGGTTCTCACCATGGGAGCGGGCGACGTCACCGACCTCGGACCGCTGATCCTCGCCCGGCTCGCCGACTGACAGCCGAACCCTCCGAAAGGTCCCCGCCATGGCCTACGAGATCGACAAGACCGACGCACAGTGGCGCGCCGAGCTGTCCCCGGAGGAGTACCGCGTCCTGCGCGGGGCCGGCACCGAGCGCCCCTTCACGGGCGAGTACACCGACACCGAGACCACCGGCGTGTACCACTGCCGCGCCTGCGACGCGGAACTCTTCCGCTCCGCCACCAAGTTCGCCTCCCACTGCGGATGGCCTTCCTTCTACGACCCCGCCGACAGCGACGCCGTGGAACTCCTCACGGACCAGTCGATGGGCATGACCCGCATCGAGGTCCGCTGCGCCCGCTGCGGCTCCCACCTGGGCCACGTGTTCGAGGGCGAGGGGTACCCGACGCCCACCGACCAGCGCTACTGCATCAACTCCGTCTCCCTGCGGCTGGCCCCCGCCGCCGAGTGATCCGTCCGGTGCCCCTGTTCTCCGCGCCCGCGGCAGGGCCGGGGCACCGGACGGCGAAACCCGTTGGCCCGCACCCGGGTCCGCCCGCGATGATGCCCCGATGGACGTCCTGCTGCCCTTCCTCGGAGCCTGCCTGCTCATCGCGGCCTCGCCCGGCCCGAGCACCGTGCTCATCATCCGGAACTCCCTGCGCAGCCGCCGCGCCGGACTGATGACCGTGCTCGGCAACGAGACCGGGGTGTTCGTGTGGGGCGTGGTGGCCGCCCTGGGCCTCACCGCGCTGCTCGCCGCCTCCGAGGTGGCCTACGACGTCATGCGCTACGTCGGAGCGGGCGTCCTGGTCGTCTTCGGCCTCCAGGCACTCCGCTCCGCACGGAACGGCGGCAGCATCAGCTTCGAGGAGCAGCCGCAGGAATCCTCGGTACGCCGCACCGGCCTGCGCGCCTACCGGTCCGGACTGCTGATGAACCTCGCCAACCCCAAGGCCGCCGTCTTCGCGCTGTCCTTCCTCCCGCAGTTCGTTCCCGCCGGTGCTCCGCAACTGCCCGCGATGGTCGGCCTCGCCGCCCTGTGGGCGGTGTTCGAGGTGGGCTACTACGCCACCTACGTGTGGTGCGTCGGCCGCATGAGGCGGATGCTCTCCCGCGCCGGCGTCCGGCGCCGCCTGGAGCAGGTCTCCGGCGGCGTGCTGCTCGCCCTCGGGATGCGGCTGGCACTGGAGGGCTGACGACCGGCCCGCCGGGCACGCTCACCCGGCCCGGCCCGGGACGGACCGGGAAGCGGGGCTCAGCGCAGCACCGCCGCGGACTGCGGGGGCAGCATCAGCATGCCGTCGCAGTGTTCCGTCGCGGTGTCCCAGGCCGCGAGGACCTCGAGCGGAGCGGGGAGCGGAATCGCCGCGGTGCGCCCGCGGTCCAGGTTGACCGCCACGGTCAGCGGGCCGTTGCTCAGCGCCAGCCAGCGGGTCTCCTCGTCGTACGTCACCCTCGCCGCACCCAGGGGAGCCTGTGCCAGGTCCGGGTGGGCGCGCCGCAGGGCCACGAGGTCCTGGTGCCAGGCCAGCAGCGCGGTGTGGGGGTGCCGTTCCGCCTCCGACCAGTCCAGGCACGACACGTCGCGGGTCCGCCGCGCCTGCGGGTCCGGCGCCGGCTCCTGCCGGCCGTGTGCGGCGAACTCCCTGCGGCGCCCGTCCCGGACCGCGCGGGCCAGGTCGGCGTCGGTGTGGTCGGTGAAGAACCGCCAGGGGGTGCCGGCTCCCCACTCCTCGCCCATGAACAGCATCGGGGTGAAGGGCGAGAGCAGCACCAGAGCGGCCGTGCAGGCGAGCAGGCCGGGGGAGAGGGAGGCGGAGAGGCGGTCCCCGGCGGCCCGGTTGCCGATCTGGTCGTGGTTCTGGGCGTAGCCGAGGAAGCGGTGAGCGGGTGTCAGCGGGTCCGGCGGGGCGCCGTGGCGCCGGCCGCGGAAGGAGGAGAAGGTCCCGTCGTGGAAGAAGGCGCTGGTCAGTGCTTTCGCCAGGGCGGCCATGGGGGCCTGGGAGAAGTCGCTGTAGTAGCCGTGGCTCTCACCGGTGACCGCGGCATGCAGCGCGTGGTGGAAGTCGTCATTCCACTGGGCGTGGACCCCGTGCCCGTGGGAAGTGCGGGGTGCTGTCAGGCGGGGGTCGTTGCGGTCGGACTCGGCGACCAGGAACAGCGGACGCCCGGTCTCGGCGGCGAGCGCGTCGACCTGCGCGGAGAGTTCGGCGAGGAAGTGGCGGGCACGGTCGTCGGTCAGCGCGTGCACCGCGTCGAGCCGCAGCCCGTCGAGCCCGTAGTCCCGGAACCAGGCCAGCGCACTTCCGGCGAAGTACGCGCGGACCTCGTCCGAGCCGGGCCCGTCGAGATTGACGGCCGCACCCCACGGCGTGCGGTGGTCGTCCGTGAAGTACGGCCCGAAGGAGGGAAGGTGGTTGCCCGACGGCCCCATGTGGTTGTGCACCACGTCCAGGACGACGCCCAGCCCCTCGCCGTGCGCGGCGTCGACGAAGCGCGCGAGACCCTCCGGACCTCCGTACGGCTCGTGCACCGCCCACGGCGCCACACCGTCGTACCCCCAGCCGTGCGTACCGGGGAAGGGGCAGACGGGCATCAGCTCCACATGGGTGACACCCAGTCGCGCCAGGTGGGGCAGCCGCGCGGCGGCGGCGTCGAAGGTTCCTTCCGGCGTGAACGTTCCGACGTGCAGCTCGTAGAGCACCGCACCCGTCAGGGGCCGTCCGCGCCGGCTGTGCCGCCGGGGGAAGGCGGCCGGATCGACGACGGCGCTGAGCCCGTCGGGCCCGTGCGGCTGCCGACGCGAGCGCGGGTCCGGCAGCACCGGCCCTCCGTCCACGGAGAACCCGTACCGCGTGCCCGGCGCGGCCTCGACGCGCACCGACCACCACCCCGGCCGCGCGGGGTCGGCCTCCATGGACACCTCACGGTGCTCCCAGTGGAGCACGACCCGCTTGGCCGCCGCCGGTGCCCAGAGTTCGAAGAGCATGGACACCATGCTGCGGCAGCCTTCGGCGCCCCGCTCGTTGTTCCGAGCCGGCCCAACCGCACCGGCAAGGCGGAGGCCGAGGGTGCGGAGCTGGACGTCGTCCCGTCGATGCCGACGGCACGCGGCGGCCGCCTACTCGACCACGACATCCACCGGGATGTTGCCCTCCGTGGCCCTGGAATAGGGGCACACCTTGTGGGCCTGCTCGACCAGAGTCCGCCCGGTCTCACCGGCCAGTGACTCCGGCAGCTCGACCCGCAACGTGACCGCGAGACCGAACCCCGGTCCGTCCTTGCCGATGCCGACCTCCGCCGTCACCGACGCCTCGCTGGTGTCGGCCTGTGCCTGCCTTCCGACCACTCCCAGCGCGCCGGCGAAGCAGGCCGCATAGCCAGCGGCGAACAGCTGCTCGGGGTTGGTCCCCCTGCCGTCGCCACCGAGTGCCGGCGGCAAGGCCAGTGGAAGGTCGATCTGCCCGTCCGAGCTCACGGCCCGGCCGTCGCGTCCGTTGGCGGTGGCGGCGGCGGTGTACAGAGCGTCCATGCCTCGCGGTCCCTTCTCGCATCGCACGGCCGGGTGATCCCGACCGTGCGACACAGTAGAGCACGCAATTAAATTGTGCACAACTAAAAGAATTGCGGAGCTATCATGGCCGCATGACGTCGTCGCGCCCCGTACCGGACGAGGAGCTCCTCCGCCTGGATCGCCAGATCTGCTTCTCGTTGCACGCCGCATCGCGTGCGTTCGGCAGCCTCTATCGCGTCCTCCTCAAGGACCTCGGACTCACCTATCCGCAGTACCTCGTCATGCTGGTGCTGTGGGAGGAGGGCGAACTTCCCGTGAAGCGGATCGGCGCACGCCTCCGACTGGACTCGGGCACGCTCTCGCCGCTGCTGAAGCGCCTGCAGACCGCGGGACTCGTGCGCCGCGCACGCAGCACCGAGGACGAGCGCTCGGTGAGTGTCGCCCTCACCGACGAGGGAGCCGCGCTGCGCGAGCACGCCCTGTGCGTACCCCTGCGGATGCTCGACGCCACCGACCTCACCCTCGACGAGATCCGCACCCTCCGCAGCCTCCTCGGACGTCTCACCGACGGTCTCGACGCCGCCGAACCCGCCGACACCCCGGCTGCCGCTACGCGTTGAGACCCGGGGCGCCTTCGCGTCGCCCGCGCGTGAGCGACCGCCGCAGGCGCAGCGGCGGTGTCGCCATCGTGTCGGGACAACGCACCTAGCCCATGCAGAACCGGTGCTGGACCACGGGGTAGCCGGCGCGGGCGAAGTGCGCGGCCATCGGAGTGTTGCCGAGATCGGTGGCGGCCGCGATCCCGCGGGCGCCCTCCGCGACGAGTTGGTGCGTGCACTCGGCGAGGAGGTCGTAGGCGTAGCCGTGGCCGCGTTGGTCCGCGACGACGCCGATGAAGCCGACGACCGGTCCGTGGTGGTTGCGGCCGGGGATCTGGAGCCCCACGAGCTCACCGGAGCGGGTGTACGCCAGCCGCCACCAGTCGCGGGGCGAGGGCAGCCAGTGGAGGAAGGCCAGCTCGTCCCGGGCTGCCGCATCGACCCCCTCGGTGTCGAGGAGCGCGCGGGCGTGGGCATCGAGCGAGCCGGCCTCCACCCGGCGCAGCACGTCCAGCACCGCGTCGTCGTCGGGCTCCGGCCGGAACACCAGGCGGTCCGGGCGGTCCGGCAGTCCGCACTCCGGTGTCCACAGGTAGCGGAACCGCTCCACCAGCGGCCGGTAGCCGGCGGCGGACGCCGCTGCGATGCGGTCCTCCGCGGCGGCGCGCACATCCGGTGAGTCACGCCAGCGGGGCGGAAGGATCAGTTCGTACTCGTAGTGGGGTGCGGCGCGCAGCAGCGCCGCGGCCGCGTCCCGCTCGCCGGGGGCGAAGTCGAACCAGTCGAGGACCACCGGCTCCTCGTCGTGCGGGCCGCCCCAGAACGCGGCCCGTGCGACCACGGTGCCGTCGCGGAGTGCGACCCAGGTCCACTCCGGCCGGTACGCGCCACCGTCGGCCACGGTGGCGTACGGGCGGCCGAGCAGCGGCGGCCCGACGAGTCCGTCGTCGTGCAGGGAGGTGAAGAGCCTGCCCGCATCGTCCTGGGCGAGCGGGCGGATGACCACGTCGGTCACGGGTGTCCTTCCGGGAGGTGGCGCACTCCCGGTCAGTCGGCGGTAGCCCGGCGGAAGGGGTGGGAGCACGTGGAGATGATCCTGCGGTGCATCGTTCGCGCCTCCTCCCCGCGGTGGTGTCCGGGCACGAGCATCGTAGGGCGGGACGGTCGGCGGCCTCCACCGGATTTCCGGACCGGGGCGAACCTGGATTCGGGCGGAACTTCCGTCTTCTGGACAGGGGTTGGCCCGGTCCGGACAATGACGGCATGGCATCTCCCGAGTTCAGCGCCCCCTCCCCGCGGTTGTCCGACGCGGAACGGGAGCACGCACTCGAGGTGCTGCGGGACAGCGCCGCCGCCGGGCGGGTGTCCCAGGACACCCTGCTGCGCCGTACCGACGTCGTGCTGCGGGCACGGTGCCGCGAGGAGCTCGACGGAGTGCTGGCCGACCTCGACCGCCGGAGCGCCGGTCCGCCGTGGCTCTACCGGATGGTGGGGAGGGTGTCGGCCTTCCCGGTCCTGGTGCGCAGGGCGTGGCAGCGCGAACGCCTTCCCGAACTGCTCCTTCCGGGGCCCGGGCCGCATCCGCTGTCCATCGGGCGGGCACCCGGTTCCGTGCTGCGGCTGACGCACCACACGGTCTCCCGCACGCACGCGCAGCTCCGCCACACCGGTTCCGGATGGAGCCTTCGGGACCTGGGCTCGAGCAACGGCACCTGGGTCAACGGCCGGCGGGTCACGGGCAGTGTGCCGGTGCGGCCCGGCGACCTGGTGCAGTTCGGCGAGACGGGGTTCCGGCTCACCGGCCCGTGAGCCCGACCGGACCGCCCTGCCCCCGTGGAGGGGCGCCGCCTCAGTCCTGTGTCAGCAGCGCGACCGGCCGCTCCCGTAGCAGGTCCGCCACGGCTGTGGTGCCCTCGGCGACGCCGCCGGAGAGGGCGTCGCGCCAACGGCCCGGCGGCAGGCGCAGCGTGGTGCCGCGCCAGCCGCCGCTCCGGAGCAGACGCAGCGAGAGCCGGGTGACGACCGTGACCGCGGCGCCGGAGCGTGCGAACGCCACACAGTGCTCCGCCGCGGGCCCCCTCGCCCGCAGCGGCACGTAGGAGGAACCGCGCCCGAACCACTCCGGATGCTCCCGGCGCAGCCGGAGCGCCGCCGCCGTGACCCGCAGCTTGGGATCGGGGTCGGTGTCCTGGTCGGAGAGGCCGAGGACGTCCGGCACCCGGCGGTTGTCCGGATCGACCAGCGACGTCCGCCACCGCTCCGTCCCCCAGTACACCTCCGGCACTCCGGGCATCGTCAGCTGGAGCAGCGCCGCCCCCGCGGACGTGGCCCGCACGTGCGGCTCCAGTTCCGCGACGAGCGTGGACAGCGCGGCCCACGGCGGTCCGCACACCGCCCCCGCCACGAACCGTTCCAGAGCCGCCTCGTAGTCCGCGTCCGGATCGGCCCACGTTGTGCGGAGGCCCGCCTCGCGGGCCGCCTTCAGCAGCGCCGCCGTCAGCCTGTCGCACTCGGGAACTCCCATTCCGTAGGCCGTCTGCCAGGCGACCCACGCACTGTGCGCGTCCGGAGCCCGATGACCGTTGTCCGGGAGGGCCGCCGTGCGCTCCGCCGCCTCGTCCAGGGCGGCGCGCCACCACTGGGGGCATTCGGTGAGCACCGCGAGCGCGGCCCGCACGTCCGCGCTGCGCTTGGTGTCGTGCGTGGACAGCACGGTTCCGCCGAGCGGCCAGTCGCGCTGCGCCCGGGCGCAGAACGCGTGGAACTCCTCGCCAGACACGGCGGGACGTCCCGGGTCGCCGCCGACCTCTGCCGCCGACAGCAGCGGCGCGTACCGGTAGAACGCGGTGTCCTCCACGGACTTGGCCCGCAGCGCCGAGGCGACCTGCGCGAACCGCGCGGCGAAGTCCCGCTGGGCGGTGCCGTCGCCCCTCCGGCCCAGCGCGAGGTCGCGCACCACCTGCACGGCGTCCGCCTCCCGTGCGACCCGGAACGCCGTGCGGGCTCCGGACGCCGCCTCCTCCAGCAGCTTCTCGTCCGGAGCCCGCACCGGTGCACCGGGCCGCACGTACGGGCGGTAGACCTCCAGCCGTGCCATGACCTCGCAGACCGCCCGGCGCAGCGCCCACGGGGCGTGGTCCCGCAGCCGCAGATCGTCGGACTCCTCGCACACCCGGACAGCGGTGCGGGTCAGCCACTCGACCTCGGCGGCGAGTTCCTCGCCCGCCACCTCGTGCGCGGCGTGCCGCACGGTTTCCGGCCAGGAGCCGCCCAGGTGCGCGTCCCTCCCGTCCGCGGCGGTGGCCTCCTGGTACACGCCCACGAGCGCGGCGTGGCCGTCGGGGTCGGTGAACACTCCGTCGATGCGGTGCAGGGCGTCGTAGCCCGTCGTGCCGGCCACCGGCCAGTCGTCCGGCAGGGTCTCCTCACGTGCGAGGATCTTCTCCACCACCGTCCAGCAGCCGCCGGTCGCCGCCGCCAGACGCCGCAGGTAGGCGCCCGGGTCGGCCAACCCGTCGGGGTGGTCGACGCGCAGGCCCTGCACCACGCCCTCCCGGAGCAGCCGCAGCACCGTGGCGTGGGTCGCCGCGAACACCTCCGGGTCCTCCACACGCACGCCGATCAGACCGGACACGGTGAAGAACCGGCGGTAGGTGAGCTCGGTGCGGGCCAGCCGCCACCAGGCGAGGCGGTAGTGCTGGGCATCCAGCAGCCGCGGCATCGGCAGGTTCGCCGTGCCGGAACGCAGCGGCAGCACCAGCGGGCCGCACCGCAGTGTGCCGTCCGGGGCGACCTCCAGGGAGTCCGCGGCGTCCCCGAGCGGCGCCGGGAGCACGGGAAGGAGCATCCGGCCGCCGCCCGCCTCCCAGTCCACGTCGAACCAGCCGGCGCGCGCCGCGCCCGGTCCGTCGCGCAACGTCTCCCACAGGGGGCGGTTCAGGCGGAGGTCGGCGGGGACGGCCATGTGGTTCGGCACGATGTCCAGGACCAGGCCGAGCCCGTGCCGGCGTGCGGTGTCCGACAGGCTCCGCAGTCCCGCCTCGCCGCCCAGCTCCTCCCGCACGGTCGTGGGGTCGGTCACGTCGTAGCCGTGCTCCGAACCGGGCACGGCCGTCAGGACGGGGGACAGGTGCAGGTGGGACACGCCGAGTCGGGCGAGGCGGGGGACGGCCCCCTCCGCGGCGGCGAACGGGAAGGAGGGACGCAGCTGGAGCCGGTAGGTGGCGGTCGGATCCACAGAGACCTCAGGCAGGACGCTGCAGCACGACGAGGCTGCGGTCGGTGAGTGTGAGGTGTTCACCGGCCCGCACCTTGCGGGTGTCCGGGGAGGCGTCCTCCCGTGCGGTGTCCACCACCACCTCCCACTGCCGTCCGTGCCCCACGGGAACGACGAACTCGCGTGCGGTGTCCTGCGCGTTGAACATCAGCAGGAACGAGTCGTCGGTGACCGGCTCCCCCCGCACTCCCGGCTCGGAGATGGCACTGCCGTTCAGAAACACCGTCAGCGTCCTGACCTGGGCCTCCTGCCAGTCCCGCTGTGCCATCCCGCGGCCGTCCGGGGTGAACCAGGCAATGTCGGAGAGCTCGTCGTGCGTCCCTTCCACGGGGCGCCCGTGGAAGAACCGCCGGCGGCGGAAGACCGGATGGTCGCGGCGCAGCCAGACCATCGTCCGCACGAAGCCGCACATCCCGACCGCCCACGTGTCCTCGCCCCGGGCCGGCCAGTGGACCCAGGACAGCTCGCTGTCCTGGCAGTACGCGTTGTTGTTGCCGTGCTGGGTCCGGGCGAACTCGTCGCCGTGGCTGAGCATCGGCACGCCCTGCGAGAGCATCAGCGTCGCCACGAAGTTCCGCATCTGCCTCCGGCGCAGCCGCAGCACGTCGCGGTCGTCGGTGTCGCCCTCGGCGCCGCAGTTCCAGGACCGGTTCCAGCTCTCGCCGTCCTGGTTGTTCTCGCCGTTCGCGTCGTTGTGCTTGGTGTCGTAGGACACCAGGTCGTGCAGGGTGAATCCGTCGTGGCAGGTGACGAAGTTGATCGAGGCGAGCGGGCGCCTGCCGTCGTTCTGGTAGAGGTCCGACGAGCCCGTCAGCCGTGAGGCGAACTCCGCCAGTGTGCGCGGCTCGCCGCGCCACATGTCGCGCACGGTGTCCCGGTAGCGTCCGTTCCACTCGGTCCACAGCGGGGGGAAGTTCCCGACCTGGTAGCCGCCCTCGCCCACGTCCCACGGTTCGGCGATCAGTTTCACCTGACTGACCACCGGGTCCTGCTGAACGAGGTCGAAGAACGACGAGAGGCGGTCCACCTCGTGGAACTGGCGGGCGAGGGTCGCCGCCAGATCGAAGCGGAACCCGTCCACGTGCATCTCGGTGACCCAGTAGCGCAGCGAGTCCATGATCAGCTGGAGCACGTGCGGGCTCCGCATGAGCAGCGAGTTCCCGGTGCCGGTGGTGTCCATGTAGTACTGCGGATCCTCCGCCAGCCGGTAGTAGGAGGCGTTGTCCAGGCCGCGGAAGGACAGCGTGGGCCCCAAATGGTTCCCCTCCGCGGTGTGGTTGTAGACCACGTCCAGGATCACCTCGATCCCCGCCTCGTGGAGTGCCCGCACGGCCTGCTTGAACTCCAGCACCTGCTGGCCCCGGTCCCCCCAGGAGGCGTAGGCGTTGTGCGGTGCGAAGAAGCCGATCGTGTTGTAGCCCCAGTAGTTCGACAGGCCCGCGTCGGCCAGCCGGTTGTCGGTGACGGCCTGGTGGACGGGCATCAGTTCCAGGGCCGTCACGCCCAGCCGGGTGAGATGGTCGATCACCGCCGGGTGCGCCAGCGCCGCGTAGGTGCCCCGCAACTCGTCCGGGAGCTCGGGGTGCAGCATCGTCAGGCCCTTCACGTGGGCCTCGTACAGCACCGTGTGGTGGTACTCGGTCCGCGGCAACCGGTCGTCGCCCCAGTCGAAGTACGGGTTCACCACGACGGACGTCATGGTGTGCGGCGCCGAATCGAGGTCGTTGCGCCGTTCGGGCGAACCGAAGTGGTAGCCGTACACGGCCTCGTCCCAGTCGACCCGGCCGCTCATCGCCTTGGCGTACGGGTCGAGCAGCAGCTTCGCGCTGTTGCAGCGGTGGCCGCGCTCCGGCTCGTACGGCCCGTGCACCCGGAACCCGTAGCGCTGCCCGGGCATCACGCCGGGCAGATAGGCGTGGCGCACGAAGGCGTCGGACTCCCGCAGCTCCACCGCGGTCTCCGAACCGTCGTCGTGCAGCAGACACAGTTCCACCCGTTCCGCGGCCTCGGAGAACACCGCGAAGTTCGTCCCCGCCCCGTCGTAGGTGGCGCCGAGGGGGTACGCCTGTCCCGGCCAGACCTGCATGCGCGTCGTCTCTTCCCGGTCGATCGTCGTCCGCTCCGCGGCGGGCAGCCGCGTGCGGTGGGGCACCGCAGCATCCTTGCGCAGGAATCGCCGCGCCGACGGGACCGAGCGCGATCTTCCCTCGTACGGTCGTACGGGACTGGGAAGTTGATCGGTGAACCGGGTGCACGGCCTCCCGGCCCCGCAGTAGTCTTCCTTGATCGAACAACGGGGTCGCGGAAGGCGGTGCGCAGGTGGGCTCGGGAGGGCTGGAACTCCCCCCGGGGGAGAACGGGCCGGACCGCGGGGCGGACGGCACCGCCCCGGACGGTGCGCCCTCGGCCGCCGTGTCGCTCGCACGGCCCCTCGAGATCGGCGCCGACCTGGACTGGAGCCAGGACACCTGGGCCGAGGTCCGGCTCCGCGCCCGCCGCGCGGGCCGCGCCTACGTGTGGCTGAACCTGGTCGAGCAGCGGATGCGCTCCGTCGTCGGCGCCGTCCTCCGCCCCGTCTACGAACCGGTGCACGGGGACGAGTGGGTGATCGCCGCAGCCGGGCCGGCCGGGCAGGAGTGGGTGCAGCGCGCCGTCGCGGTCCGCGAGGTGAGCCGCCGCAAGGGCTACCTGCTGGACCCGGACGACGACACCGTCCTGACCTTTCTGACCCTCCCGCAGCTCCGGGAACTGATGGTGCAGCACTGGCCGTGCTTCGACCCGTACTTCGCCACCCGCCGCGAGGTGGAACTGGCCCTGGACGAGCTCGAGATCGCCCGCAGTGCCGTCGCGCGGAACCGGGCGCTCTCCGAGACCGTACTCGCCCAGACCGAACGCACCTCGATTCGGCTGCTGGACCTGCTGGGCACCTCCCGCGACGCCCCGCCCTCCGCGCGCCGGCTGCCGGTGGACGCCGTCGAGGACCTGGTCGGCGACCGGTTCTCCGACGTGGTCGGGGTCCACCCCGACCGGGTACGCCTGCAACGCCGCCTGCCGGCGGAGGACCTCTTCGGCGGAGCACGGAGGCTCGACGCCGTCGGCATAGGGCTCAACCTCCTCGTCCAGAACTACAGCGGACGACGCCTGGTCGCACTGGCCGAGGCCGGTTGCCGGGTGCGCCTGCTCTTCCTCAACCCCGCCAGCAGCGCCGTCCGCCGCCGGGAGCGGGAACTGGGACTGAGGAAGGGCGAGCTGAGCCGCACGGTGGAGACCAACATCCTGCACGTGCGCCGGGTCCGGTCGCGGCTGCGTGATCCCGCCGCCTTCCGGATCCACGTGTTCGACGAGACGCCGCGGTTCACCGCGTACCTGGTGGACGGGGACGGAGCGGACGGGCTCGCCGTGGTGCAGCCCTACCTGCGCCGAACCCGCGGCATGGAGGCCCCCGTCCTGGTGCTCCGGGGCGGCAGCCGCCGCCTGGTCGGCGGCACCCCCGACCGGCAGGACGACCCGGACCCGGGACTGTTCGACACCTACCGTGAGGAGTTCGAGTCGGTCTGGACTGACTCCCGCCCGGTCTCGTGACCCGGCCGGCGCCCGTCCGGGTGGCATGCCCCGCAAGCTCCGCGCGCCGCTCCCGGACGGCGGCCCGCGCCCTCGCTACGGTCGGGCCCAACGGGTCGACGTGCGAGGTGGAGGCGTCAGCAGCATGCCGGGGCTCGCCCGCCGAACGCGGACGGAAGCGGAGGGGACGCCCCTGCCGGGCGGCCACCGCCGCGAGGCCGCGACCGGCGCGCACCCACCGGCGGGCCCCCTGTACTCCGGCAGCGGCAGGGAACCGTACTTCGACAACGCGAAGTACCTCGCTCTCGTCCTGGTGGCCTGTGCCCACGGCTGGGAACCGTACCTGGCGGAGCACCGCACGGTCCTCGCGCTCTACGACCTCGTCTACACCTTCCACATGCCGGTGTTCGTCGTCGTCTCCGGCTACTTCTCCCGGAACATCGCGCTGCGCCCCTGGGAGCTGCACCGGCTCGTCGCGGGCCTCCTGCTCCCGTACCTGTTCTTCGAGGTGCTCTACGCCCACTTCCGGCGCTGGGCCGCCCACGATCCGTCCTACCCCGTCAACGTGATCGATCCCCAGTTCCTCGACTGGTTCCTGCTGGCCCTCTTCCTCTGGCGGCTCAGCGCCCCCGTGTGGCGCATCGTGCGCCGCCCGCTGCCGGTCGCCGTCGGTATCGCCGTGCTCGCCTCCGTCACTCCCGGCATCGGTCCGGACCTCGACCTCCAACGGGTGCTGCAGTTCCTGCCGTTCTTCGTCCTGGGCACGCTGCTCCGGCCCGCGCACTTCGACCGGCTCCGTGGCCGACGGGTGCGCGCCGCCGCAGTGGCCGTGGCGGCCGCCGCCTCGGCCGCCGCCTACTGGGCCGCGCCGCGGCTGGACCACGCCTGGCTCTACCACCGCGACAGCGCGCAGGCGCTGGGCGCCTCCACTGCCACAGGGGTCGCTGCGGCGCTGGCACTCCTGGGGTGTTCCGCGGTGCTGACCGGATGCTTCCTCGCCTGGGTGCCGCGCCGCCGCACCTGGTACACGGGCCTCGGTGCGGCGACGCTCTACGGCTACCTGCTGCACGGCTTCCTGGTGAAGGGGGCCGCCGCCCGCGGCTGGTACGAGCCCGCGTGGCTCGGTACCCCCGCCGGCATGGTCCTCGTCACCGCTGCCGCCGCCCTCGCGGTCACCGCCCTGTGCACACCGCCGGTGCGTCGCCTCGTCCGCCCGCTGGTCGAGCCCCGTGCCGCGTGGCTCCTCCGCGACCCGGCCTCCCCGGAGGAGGGGCCGCTGTCGGCGCAGCCGCGTACCGTGGGCCCATGACGACGTACGCGGCGCTGCTGCGCGGGATCAACGTGGGAGGGCGCCGGAAGGTGCCGATGGCCGAGTTGCGGGAAACCGTCGCCGGCCTGGGCTGGACCGGGGTCCGCACCCACCTGCAGAGCGGAAACGTCGTCTTCGCCGTTCCCCCGGAGCAGGAGCGTGCCGGAGCCGCCCCCCGGGAACGCCTCCAGCACGCCCTCGCGGAACGGTTCGGATTCCAGGTGCCCTGCCTGCTCCGCACCGGGGAGGAGCTGCGGGACGTCGTCGGGAGGTGCCCTTTCCCCGCGGCGGAGCTCGACCCGGCGAAGCTCCAGGTCTTCTTCGTCGAGGAGACCCCTGCGGAGGACCACTTCGCGGGTGTCGACCCGGCCGCGTACGCGCCCGACGAGTTCCACCACATCGGCCGGGCGGTCTACGCCTGGTTCCCCGGCGGCATGGGGCGCAGCCGTCTTCCCGCCGCGCTCGAGGCGGCGCGTCCCCGGCTGACCCTCACCGCCCGGAACTGGCGCACCGTCACCGCGCTGCTGGAGTTGACCGGGCAGGACGGGTGACGGGGAGGCCCGTTCGTCCTCGGCGATCGGGCCGCGGGCACGATGCCGTGCCGCTGTGCCGCGGGTGGGGCACGATGCCCTCATGAGACTTCTGGTGCTGGGCGGAACCGGGTTCGTGGGGCGCACCGTCGCGGAGGAGGCGGTGGTCAGGGGCTGGGAGGTGACCGTTCTCAACCGCGGCTCCCGGCCCGCGCCCGCGGGTGTGCGGTCGCTGCGCGGCGATCGCACGCAGCCGGGAGGGCCGACGGCTCTCCGCACGGGGGAGTGGGACCTTGCCGTGGACACCTGGTCCGCCGCGCCGACCGCCGTGCGGGACACCGCGCGGCTGCTGTCCGACCGGGTCGGGCGCTACGGATACATCTCCAGCGCATCGGTGTACCCGGTTCCCCGACCGTCCGGGAGCGACGAGTCCGCCGCGGTGGTCGAGGGCTCACCGGACGCCGGCGCGACGGACTACGCGCGGGACAAGCGCGGCGGGGAATTGGCGGCCGAGGACGCGTTCGGCCCGGACCGCACCCTGCACGTGCGGGCCGGGCTGATCCTCGGCCCTCACGAGGACGTCGGCCGACTGCCGTGGTGGCTGGAGCGCATCGCACGCGGCGGCCCGGTCCTCGCGCCGGGGCCGCGCGACCTGCCGCTGCAGTACATCGACGTGCGCGACCTCGCCCGATGGACGCTGCAGGCGCTGCAGGACGGACGGCAGGGGCCGTACAACGTGATCGGCCCGCCCGGGCACACCACCACGCAGGAGCTTCTCGAGGAGTGCGTGGCCGCCACGGAGTCGGACGCCGAGCTCCGGTGGACACCGCCGGAGGTGATCGAGCGGGCCGGGATCGCGCCGTGGACGGATCTCCCGGTGTGGCTGCCTCCGGGCCCGCTCCACGACGCGCTGTACGGGACGGACGCGAGCAGGGCCCGCGCGGCCGGACTGGCGTGCCGGCCGGTCCGGGAGACGGTGCGGGACACCTGGGCCTGGATGCGGGCCCTGGGCGGTGCTGTTCCGCAGCGGGCAGACCGCCCGCGCGTCGGCATCTCGGCAGCGGACGAGGAGGCCGTGCTGGGGCGCCGGGAGCACTGACCGGCCCCCGACGACGGCGCGGTGCGCCCCTGGACGGCCGGTGCAGGGCCCGGGCAGGCCCGGTTCAGGCCGCCCGTGACGCGGCGGAGTCCGTCACCGCCTCGTCGAAGCGGTCCGAGAGGAGGCGTACGAGTTCCGGCGCGGCTCCGATCTCCGGCGCGAGCACGTCGGCGCCGGCCTCCCGGGCGCCTGCGGCGATGCGGTCCGGGAGCCGTCCCGGCGCGATCACGTACGGGACCACGGCGACCCGCCGCACCCCGGCCGTGGCGCGGACCCCCCGCACCGCGTCCGCGGTCCCCGGGAGATCCCCGGACGCGTAGGCCGTCCGCACCGCGGCCCAGCCTGCGTCCCGTTCCCAACGTGCCGCAAGGCCTTCGACGGCCTCGAGCGCGGTCGGGTCGGAGGAGCCCGCCGCGGCGAGTACCACCCCGGTCCGCCCGGGCTCCGTGTCCGGGGCCGCCCCGAACAGCCGGTGCTCCAGCGCGGTGAGCAGCAGCGGATCCGGCCCGAGGACATCGGCCTGCCGCACCTCCGTCCCCGGCAGTGCGGACACGGCCTCCCGCAGCGTGCGGGGGATGTCCGTCCTGGCGTGGAAGGCGCGGCTGAGCAGGAGGGGCACGGCGACGGCTTCGCGGCGGCCCTCGCCGTGCAGGGCCTCCAGCACCCGGCCGACCGGTGGTGTGTCGAACTCCAGGAAGGCGGCCTCGACGCGGAGTGCGGGCCGCAGCGTTCCCAGCTCCCGGCACACCGACGCCACGGTCGCCGCGTGCCGGGGGTCCCGGCTGCCGTGCGCCACCAGCACCAGTGCCGGGGCAGCCGAAGGGGCGGCGAGGCGGGGGTACGCGTCAGGCATACGCTCCTCCTCGCCGCCCCTGGCCGGACGGTTCCGTGACGACTGGTCTCAGAAGTCCCAGCCGTCGTCGTCCTGTTCGCCCTTCCGGGCTTCCTTCGTCTCCTCCGCTGCC